>NZ_AP018920.1:5717298-6023065 GCF_003945385.1 Pseudonocardia autotrophica | reverse complement strand
CATGCGGGACAGCTCACCCGCGCTGGCCGCCGCGTTCGCCGACGGTGTGACCGGCCAAGGGCTCGACGTCGTCGACATCGGGCTGGCCAGCACCGACATGCTCTACTTCGCCTCCGGCTCGCTGGACCTGCCAGGCGCCATGTTCACCGCCAGCCACAATCCGGCCCGCTACAACGGGATCAAGCTCTGCCGGGCCGGTGCGGTGCCGATCGGGCAGGACAGCGGGCTGACGACCATCCGCGACGACGCCGCGCGGCTGCTGGCCGACGGGATCACCCCGGTCGCGGCCGTCGGCACCGTCCGCTCCGAGGACATGCTCGCCGGATACGCGGCCTACCTGCGCTCGCTGGTCGACCTCTCCTCGCTGGACGCCGGACCCGAGCTCGTCGTGGTCGTCGACGCGGGCAACGGGATGGGCGGGCACACCGTCCCGACCGTGTTCGACGGGCTGAACGTCCGGCTGGTGCCGCTGTACTTCGAGCTCGACGGCACCTTCCCGAACCACGAGGCGAACCCGCTGGAGCCGGCGAACCTGGTCGACCTGCAGAAGCTCGTCGTCGCCGAGGGCGCCGACCTGGGCCTGGCGTTCGACGGGGACGCCGATCGCTGCTTCGCCGTCGACGAGCGCGGTGAGGCGGTCAGCCCGAGCGCCATCACCGGCCTGGTCGCGGTCCGCGAGCTGGGCCGGGCGCGGGCCGCCGGCGAGTCCGGCGCCGCCGTGATCCACAACCTGATCACCTCCCGGGTGGTCCCCGAGCTGGTCGCCGAGCACGGTGGACGTCCGGTCCGGACCCGGGTCGGGCACTCGTTCATCAAGCAGACGATGGCCGAGACCGGCGCGGTGTTCGGCGGCGAGCACTCGGCGCACTACTACTTCCGGGACTTCTGGAAGGCCGACTCCGGGATGCTGGCCGCGCTGCACCTGCTGGCCGCGCTGGGCGAGCACCGGAGCGCGCAGCAGGGCGGCACGCTGTCCGGCCTGATGACCGCCTACGAGCGCTACGCGGCTTCCGGCGAGATCAACTCGACGGTCGCCGACCAGGCCGCGAAGGTCGCCGAGATCGAGGCGGCCTACGGCTCGCGGCCGGGGGTGGAGCTCGACCGGCTGGACGGCCTGACGGTCTCGCTGCCGGACGGATCGTGGTTCAACCTGCGGGCGTCGAACACCGAGCCGCTGTTGCGGCTGAACGTGGAGGCGCCCGACGACGCGGCGGTCCGCGACCTGGTGGACGAGGTACTGGCGGTCGTCCGCGCCTGAGATGCTGCGCACCCCGGGTGACCGTCGCACCGGGCGCCGGTACCCGGTCGGCTGCCGCGCGGCGCCGAGGGGTGGTGGCAGCATCGAGTTCAGACATGACGACGAGGAGAACCGTGGCCGTACAGCTCGACCCCCAGCTGCTCGAGATCCTGGCCTGCCCGTGCGCCGCGCACGCCCCGCTGCGCCCCGGTACCGCGGACGAGCCGGGTGCGGACGCGCTGACCTGTGCGTCCTGCGGCCGCTCGTTCCCGATCACCGACGGGATCCCGGTGCTCCTGCTGGACGAGGCGCTCCCGGGCACCGGTCCGGCGAGGGACGACGGGTGAACGGCGTGCTCGACGACACCCTGCTGGCCGATCCGGGCGAGCTGATCGCCCGGGACACGACCGGCGTGCTGCGGGCCGCCGCGACCGCGGGCGCCCAGGTCCGGTCCGCGGTGCATGCCTGCGACGAGGCCGGCCTGGGCCGGCTGCGCGGGCACCGGCCGCGGGCGCTGGTGCTGCTGCGCAGGCCCGGCGTGTCCGGTGCGGTGGCCGACCTGGTGACCGCGCTGCTCGGCGACCGCTGCCCGGTACCGGTGGTGCACGCCGCCGTGGTGCCGGGCTGGGTCGGGCCGCTGGACGTCGTCGTCGCGCACACCGCCGATCCGACCGATCCCGAGCTGGCCGAGTCGGTCGCGATCGCGGTGCGCCGTGGCGCCGAGGTGATCCTGTCCGCGCCGGACGCCGGGCCGGTCGCCCAGGCGGGGGCCGGGCGGGCCCGGCTGGTCGAGCCGCGGATCCCGCTGCCCGAGGGCCTCGGGTTCGCCCAGGCGCTGGCGGTCGCGCTGGTGACGGTCACCGAGCTGGAGCTGATCACGCCGGCGCCGGCCGCCGGGCTGGAGGCGCTCGCCGACGCCCTGGACGCCGAGGCGGAGCGGAACCAGCCCGGCCACGAGCCGTTCGTGAACCCGGCGAAGTCGCTGGCGATGCGACTGGCCGAGCGCACACCGCTGCTGTGGGGGGTCGATCCGGCCGCCGCGGCGGTGGCCCGGCAGGGCGCGACCGCGCTGGCCGCGCACGCCGGCGTCGTGGCGCACGCCGCCGATCTCGGCCAGGCCGGGACGCTTGCCGGGCTGCGGGTGGCGGTGGACCTCTCGGAGCGCTCGGCCGGGGTGTTCCACGACCCGTTCGACGACGCCGATCCGGACCGCGACACGGCCCCCGCACCCCGGCTGGTGCTGCTCGGCACCGGCGAGGAGGATCCGCAGGCCGTCAGCAGGCGGACACTGGGCCGGGAATGGCCGAACGCCGACGTCGCCCATCCGGTCGAGGAGGTACCGCGCGGCACCCGCGACGCCGTCCTGCTCCGGGCGGCCGTGCTGGCGTTGCGCGCCGACATCGCCGCCGTCTACCTGGGCCTGGCCGGCCGGGCCACGCTCACCACCTGACACACCCGCGAACAGCTGACACCGGGAGACCCGTGGAACTGCTGGAGAACCCGATCCGGACCTACGCCTGGGGGTCGCGGACCGTCATCGCCGACCTGATCGGCGGGCCGGTTCCGTCCCCGCACCCGCAGGCGGAGCTGTGGCTCGGCGCGCACCCGGCCGCACCGTCGACGGTGGGCGGTCCCGCCGCGCGACGCCCGCTGCACGAGCTCATCGGCCAGGACACGGTGGCCGCGCTCGGCCCCGGCCGGGAGCGGTGGGCCGGGCGGCTGCCGTTCCTGCTGAAGGTGCTCGCCGCCGAGGAGCCACTGAGCCTGCAGGCGCACCCGAGCCTGGAGCAGGCCCGGGAGGGATGGGCCAGGGAGAACGCTGCGGGCATCGCGGTGGACGCGCCGAACCGCAACTACCGCGACCCCAACCACAAGCCCGAGCTGCTCTGCGCGCTCACCGAGTTCGACGCGCTGGTCGGTTTCCGGGAGCCGTCCCGCACGGTCGAGCTGCTGCGCGCGCTCGACGTGCCCGAGCTGGCGTCCTACACCGAGCTGCTCGCCGGACAGCCCTGCTCGGACGGCCTGCGCGCGCTGTTCACGACCTGGATCACGCTGCCGCAGTCGGTGCTCGACGGCCTGGTCCCGGCCCTGCAGGAGGGCGCCGTGCGGCTGCTGGCCGCCCGGTCCGGCGACGGCGAACGGTTCGCCGCCGAGGCCCGGACGCTGCTGGACCTCTCCGAGCGCTACCCCGACGACGCGGGCGTGCTGGCCGCGCTGCTGCTCAACCGGATCACCCTGCAGCCCGGCGAGGCGCTGTACCTGCCCGCCGGGAACCTGCACGCGTACCTGTCGGGCGCCGGCATGGAGCTGATGGCGAACTCGGACAACGTGCTGCGCGGTGGCCTGACCCCGAAGCACGTCGACGTTCCCGAGCTGCTGCGGGTGCTGGACTTCGCGGCACCGCCGCCGCCGGTGCGCCCCGCACGGCCGGATCCTGGAACCGACGGCTGGCACCGCTACGACGTCGGGGTACAGGAGTTCCTGCTGCGCCGCGCGGACACCGGTGGCCGGGACAAGCTCGACGTCCCCGGGGTGGGAGCCCGGATCCTGCTCTGCACCTCGGGCAGCGCCGCGCTCGAGGCGCACGGCGAGGTGCTGGAGCTGCCCCGGGGCGGGTCGGTGTACCTGGCCGCGGCCGATGCCGGCGCCGTGCTCACCACGGGCGACGACGGTGCCACCGTCTTCCTCGCGAGCGACGGCCTGTAGCTCAGTAGGTGTCCGGTGCCCGGTGGTGCTCGAAGATCAGTGAGGTCCGGGTGCCGGCGACCTCGGTCCAGGAGTTGAGCGCGCCGACCAGCTCGCGCAGCGCCACCGTGTCGGCGGTGGCGACCCGGATCATGTAGTCGTCGTCGCCGGCCAGGAAGTACACGTCGCGCACCGCGGGCAGCCCGGACGCCCGGGCGACGAACTCGTCCAGCCGGTCCCTGGCGTCGGCCTGCAGCCGGACCGAGATCATCGCCTGCAGCGGGTTGCCGGTGGCGGCCGGATCGACGTCGGCGTGGTATCCGCGGATCACCCCGCGCTCGCGCAGTGCCCGGATCCGGCCCAGGCAGGTGGAGGGCGCGATCCCGACGGCGGTGGCGAGCGCGTTGTTCGGGGTGCGGGCGTCGTGTTCCAGCAGCCGCAGCAGCGCGCGATCCACGGCGTCGAGTCGAACGTCATTCGGCCAGGCCGCCCGACGGAGGGACTCGACTGAAGAATCTTCACTCACGTCGGCTGCTCCAAGAATCTTCGTCGTAGTTGTTGGCAGCCTACCGCTTCTTCTTCACCATTTACCGCAGTCGAGGTGAGGAGCAAGACATGCGCGTCGCAGTGCCGAAGGAGACCAAGGACAACGAGTTCCGGGTCGCACTGACCCCCGCCGGGGTGCACGAACTGGTCCGGCGCGGGCACGAGGTCGTCGTCGAACACGACGCCGGTGCCGGCTCCGCGATCGCGGACGCGGACTACAAGGAGGCCGGAGCGCAGATCCTCGCCGGCGCCGCCGAGGTGTGGGACGCCGCCGAGCTGCTGCTCAAGGTGAAGGAACCGATCGAGTCCGAGTACGGCTTCCTGCGGCCCGACCTGACCCTGTTCACCTACCTGCACCTGGCCGCGTCCCGGTCGTGCACCGATGCGCTGCTCGCCGGGGGCGCCACGTCGATCGCCTACGAGACGGTGCGGACCGAGGACGGCAGGCTGCCGCTGCTCGCCCCGATGAGCGAGGTCGCGGGCCGGCTGGCACCGCAGGCCGGCGCCTACCACCTGATGCGCTCGGCCGGCGGCCGCGGCGTGCTGATGGGCGGCGTCCCGGGGGCTCCCGGGGCCGATGTCGTCGTGCTGGGTGCGGGGGTCGCGGGTGCGAACGCGATCGCCGTCGCGGCCGGCATGCAGGCCCGGGTGACCGTCCTGGACATCGACGTCGACAAGCTCCGCGCGATCGACGACCGCTACGCGGGCCGGGTCCGCACGGTGTACTCGACCGAGCTCGCCGTGCGCGAGGCCGTGACGCAGGCCGATCTCGTGATCGGCGCGGTGCTGGTGCCCGGCGCGAAGGCGCCGACCCTGGTCCCGAACGAGCTGGTCGCCCGGATGCGCCCGGGTGCCGTGCTGGTCGACGTCGCGATCGACCAGGGTGGGTGCTTCGAGGACTCGCGCCCGACCACGCACGCCGACCCGACCTACCCGGTACACGGGACCGTCTTCTACTGCGTCGCGAACATGCCCGGTGCGGTGCCGCACACCTCCACCCGGGCGCTGACCAACGCCACGCTGCCCTACCTGCTGCGGCTGGCCGACGAGGGCTGGGAGGCCGCGACGGCCGCCGACCCGGTGCTCGCCGCGGGCCTGTCCACGCATCGGGGCGAGCTGCTCTCCGCCGAGGTCGCCGCCGCGCACGGGCTGCCGCTCGGGAGTCGATGACCCCGGTCGGGGCATCGTTCCCGCAGGTCAGGGGACAAATGCGACATTCCGCCACGCAATCTCATTGTGACCTTAAATCTGGGTCCCGATGCGTGACGCAAGGCTGTCCGCGGTCGTAACTTCACCGCCCATGACGGTCACGAGCCGTGGTGGCGGGATGTTCCGCACCAAGACGGTCGAGCAGTCCATCCGGGACACCGACGAACCGAGCACCCGGCTCAAGAAGGACCTCGGGACGATCGACCTGATCGTCTTCGGCGTCGCGGTGGTCATCGGCGCCGGCATCTTCACCCTCGCCGCGAGTACGGCGGGCAACATCGCCGGGCCGGCGGTGTCGCTGTCGTTCGTGCTGGCCGCGGTCGCCTGCGGCCTGGCGGCGCTCTGCTACGCCGAGTTCGCCTCCACCGTGCCGGTCGCGGGCAGCGCCTACACGTTCTCCTACGCCACCTTCGGCGAGTTCATCGCCTGGATCATCGGCTGGGACCTGGTGCTGGAGTTCGCGGTCGGCTCGGCGTACGTGTCGAAGGGCTGGTCGGAGTACCTGTCCCAGACACTCGGGCTGCTCGGCGCCGACGTGTCGACGTCGTTCGACCTCGGCGGGTTCTTCTCCTTCGACTGGGGCGCGCTGCTGCTCGTCGTCGCGCTGGCGTTCCTGCTCTACCGCGGCACGAAGCTCTCCAGCCGGGTCAGCCTGGTGATCACCGCCATCAAGGTCCTGATCGTGCTGTTCGTGATCGTGCTCGGGCTGTTCTACGTCAACGCCGCGAACTACACCCCGTTCGTGCCCTCCCCGGAGTCCGGCACCACCGAGACCGGAACCGGCATCCAGCAGTCGCTGCTCTCGTTCTTCGGCGGCGCCTCGTCGAGCGTGTTCGGTGTCTACGGGGTGTTCGCCGCGGCTGCGATCGTGTTCTTCGCCTTCATCGGGTTCGACGCCGTCGCCACCACCGCGGAGGAGACGAAGAACCCGGCCAAGGCGCTCCCGCGGGGCATCCTCGGCTCGCTGGCCATCGTCACCGTGCTCTACGTCGCGGTCGCCCTGGTGATCACCGGGATGGTCCCGTACACCGAGCTGGCCACTCAGCCCGACGGCACCCGGGCCACCCTGGCCACCGCGTTCGCCTCGCTCGGCGTGGACTGGGCGGCGACGATCATCGCCCTCGGCGCGCTGCTCGGCCTCACCACCGTGGTCATGGTGCTGATGCTCGGCCAGATCCGGGTCATCTTCGCGATGTCCCGCGACGGCCTGCTCCCGACCGGCCTCGCGAAGACCAACAGGTTCGGCACCCCGGGGCGCGCCACCTGGCTGATCGGCACCGTGATCGCCCTGGTCGCGACCTTCTTCCCGGCCGACGACCTGGAGCAGATGGTCAACATCGGCACGCTGTTCGCGTTCGTGCTCGTCTCGGTCGGCGTGGTCATCCTGCGCCGCACCCGCCCGGACCTGCCGCGCGGCTTCCGCACGCCGCTGGTGCCACTGGTGCCCATCCTGGCGGTGCTCGCCTGCGTCTGGCTGATGCTGAACCTGTCGGTGGAGACCTGGCTGCGGTTCGTGCTCTGGATGATCATCGGTGTGGTGATCTACTTCGCGTACTCGCGGAAGAACTCGGTGCTCGGGCGGCGGGAGCGGGGCGAGCTCCCGGCGCAGGCGACCTCGGAGTAGGCCCGGGCCGGCGTGCCGCGAGGCGGACCGCCGCCGGCTGAGGCAGCCGGATTTCTCCGCGGACATCAGACACTGTCCGTGATCATCCGGTGGCAGTACGCTCGCGATTCATGACCGATCCGACCGGCGATCCGTCCGCTCCCGCGGTCTGTCTCGACGTCGGCTCCTCCTGGACGAAGGCGGTGCTGGTGCTGCCGGACGGCACCGCGGCCGGTTTCGCGGAGCATCCCACCACTTCCGACCTGCACGAGGGCGTCGATGCCGCGGTGGCCGCCGCGGCGGCATCGGCTGGGCGCGGTGCCGGCCCCACACCGCAGGTGCTGGCCTGCTCGTCGGCGGGCGGGCCGCTGCGGCTCGCTGTGGTCGGGGCCGAACGGCTCTCCACGGTCGAGGCCGGGCACCGGGTCTGCCGGTCCGCCGGGGCCCGGCTGGTCGGCGTGCACACCGGGCCGCTGGAGGGAAGTGCGGTCCGCGAGCTCGCCGCCCAGCAGCCCGGTGCGGTGCTGCTGCTCGGCGGGCCGGACGGCGAGGACCCAGGAGTGCTCCTGCACAACGCCGGCCGGCTGGCCAGGACCCGGGGCCGGTGGCCGGTGCTGCTCGCGGTCGATCCCTCCGCCCGTGACGACGCGCTGAACCTGCTCCGGGCCGGCGGGCGCACCGTGCAGTCCTGCCCGAACCCGACGCCCCGGCCGGGGGAGATCGTGCCCGGCCCGGTGCGCGACGCCGTCGCCGCGTTGTATGCCCGGCAGGCGCTCGGGGCCCGTCCGCGGCGCCCGGGGGAGCAGGCCCGTAGCCGGACGCCGGTCGCCGTCGCGGACGGCGCGCGGGCACTGGCCCGGCTGAGCGGGACCGGGGTGCTGGTGGTGGACGTCGGGTCGGCCACCACTGACGTGCACGGTTGCGGGCCGGACGGAGCGGACCACCCCGCGCCCACCGTGATGACGGTCGAGGGCGATCTCGGGGTCCGGGACGGGGCCGCCGGGGTCCTCGTCGAGGGGCAGACCGAGGGTCTGGTCGATCCGGTCGAGGCGGACCTGCTCGGCCCGGCGGTCGCCGCGCTCGCCGCCTCCGGGGCCGCGGTCCCGGCCGACCGGGGTGCCGCGGCGGAGGATCGCCGGCTCGCCGCGGTGGCCGCCGTCGTCGCGCTGCGGCGGCACCTGCGCTATACCGGCCGGATCGACGCGTCGGACCCGGGAGGCATGCCGGGGCTGCCCGGATCCGGCGCGGGGCGACCGTCGCCCGCGGAACGGGCGGCGGGAGACCGTGAGATCGGTCTCGTCGTCCTGACCGGCGGGGTGTTCCGGCAGCGGGACCCGGCCGGGCTCGCCGCGGTCGCCGCGACGGTGCGCCACGATCCCGCGCTGACGGCGGCTCTTGCGCAGGTCGACGTCGAGATCGACAGCGAATCCGTGCTGGCCCCGGCCGGTCTGCTGGCCGCGCACGGACGCGAGCGCGCAGCGGGCGCGCTGCTCGCCGAGCGGCTGCTGGGATGATCGTCACCGGCGTCCGGAGCGGTTGACACCCACCGGGTGCCTGGGAACGATGGAGCCCGCGAGAGAGTCGGGTGCCGAGAGGCGCTGCAGCGGTGAACCGCTCGGCTGCGTGAGCAGCCGGGCACGATCCGCCACGCTCGGGCCCGACCCGCCACGGACGAGGAAAGGGCGCCTGTCTCCGACGAGGAGGGAGGGCGACGTGACCCGTCCTGGTCCTGTTCGCCCACACCCCCTGCGCGGCCGTCCGGACGAGTACGACCCGATCGCCCGAGGAGGCGCACCCACCCCATGACCGCATCCCAGACCACCGGCCACCCGAAGCTGCAGAACCTGAACGGACTCGACTTCGCGATCGCCGACATCGGCGGGCACGAGGCCGGGCGTAAGGACATCCGGCTGGCCGAGAACGAGATGCCGGGTCTGATGGACCTGCGTCGGGAGTATGCTGAGGCCAAGCCGTTGCACGGTGCCCGGATCGCGGGCTCGCTGCACATGACGACCCAGACCGCGGTGTTGATCGAGACCCTGGTCAGCCTGGGGGCTGATGTGCGGTGGGTGTCGTGCAACATCTTCTCCACCCAGGATGATTCGGCGGCGGCGACGGTGGTCGGTCCGCACGGCACGCCGGAGAAGCCGGCGGGTGTGCCGGTGTTCGCCTGGAAGGGCGAGTCGCTCGAGGACTACTGGTGGTGCACCGAGCAGCTGTTCAAGTTCACCGATGAGGCCGGCAACGTCGTGGGGCCGAACATGATCCTCGACGACGGTGGTGACGCGACGCTGCTGGTGCACAAGGGTGTGGAGTTCGAGCAGACCGGTGTGGTGCCGAGCTTCGCCGATGACGACCTGAGCGTCTCGGACGAGGAGCGGGTGGTGTTCGACACGCTGCGGCGCAGCCTGGCCGAGGACCCGAAGCGCTGGACGACGATCAACTCCGACATCCGTGGGGTCACCGAGGAGACCACGACCGGGGTGAACCGGCTCTACCAGCTGGCTGAGCAGGGCAAGTTGTTGTTCCCGGCGATCAATGTGAACGACTCGGTGACGAAGTCGAAGTTCGACAACAAGTACGGCATCCGGCACTCGTTGCTCGACGGGTTGAACCGCGCCACCGATGTGCTGATCGGCGGCAAGGTCGCGGTGGTGGCCGGTTACGGCGACGTCGGTAAGGGCTGTGCGGAGGCCCTGGCGGGTCAGGGTGCGCGGGTGATCGTGTCGGAGATCGACCCGATCTGTGCGTTGCAGGCGTTGCTGGAGGGCTTCCAGGTGGCCCGGGTGGAGGACGTCATCGGTTCGGCGGACGTGGTGGTGACCACGACGGGGAACAAGGACATCATCACCACCGAGCTGATGGCGAAGATGAAGCACCAGGCGATCCTGTGCAACGTCGGTCATTTCGACAACGAGATCGACATGGCCGGGCTGGGCCGGATCCCGGGCATCAACAAGGTCAACATCAAGCCGCAGGTCGATGAGTGGATCTTCCCGGACGGGCACACGATCCTGGTGCTGTCCGAGGGGCGGCTGATGAACCTGGGCAACGCGACCGGGCACCCGTCGTTCGTGATGTCGAACTCGTTCGCGAACCAGACGATCGCCCAGATCGAGCTGTTCACCAAGCACGACGAGTACAACAAGGACGTCTACCGGCTCCCGAAGCACCTCGACGAGAAGGTCGCGAAGGTGCACGTGCTGGCACTGGGCGGGGAACTGACCACGCTGTCCAAGGACCAGGCCGAGTACATCGGTGTCGATGTCGAGGGCCCGTACAAGCCCGAGCACTACCGCTACTGAGCACTTTCCGCTCTCCCGACCGGCGGCGCGGTGGCCGTGCACGGCCACCGCGCCGCCGGCATCTGTACAGAAGTCGGTGACGATGATCGAGATCGGTTCCGGGGACGGCTGGGTGCACTGCGCCGCCGGCCACCGGCACTGGGGCCGCTTCGGTGCGGCCGGGCTGCTCGTCCGGCACCGCGATGACACCGACCCGCCCGGCGTCGACCGGGTGCTGCTGCAGCACCGGGCGTCCTGGAGCCACCACGGTGGGACCTGGGGCATCCCCGGCGGCGCCCGCGACCGCGGCGAGCCCGCCCGGGCGGCCGCGCTGCGTGAGGCCGCCGAGGAGAGTTCGCTGGACACCGCGTCGGTCCGGCATCTCGACGAGTTCGTCGACGACCACGGCGGCTGGACCTACACCACCGTCGTCGTCCGGGCGCCCGCCGCGCCACCGGTGACGGTGCGCGGGCAGGAGAGCACCGAGCTGCGCTGGGTGCGCACCGACCGGTTCGACGAGCTGGCCCTGCATCCCGGCTTCGCGACGAGCTGGCCGCGGGTCGGCCTGCTCGGCACCGGATAGGCTCTGCGCCCGTGGGACGGCTGGTGGTCATCGAGGGTCTCGACGGTGCCGGGAAGCGCACCCTCGCCGCGCGGCTGACCGCCGAGCTGTCCGCCGCCGGCGGCACCGTGTGCTCCACGGCCTTCCCCCGTTACGACGACGACGTGCACGCCGAACTGGCCCGCGACGCGCTCTACGGCCGGATGGGCGATCTGGCCTCCTCGGTGCACGCGATGGCGGTGCTGTTCGCGCTCGACCGGCGCGCGGCCATCCCGGCCCTGCGCACCGATCTCGCCACGCACGACGTGGTGCTGGTCGACCGGTATGTCGCCTCGAACGCCGCCTACAACGCCGCCCGGCTGGGGCAGGACGCCCACGGTGAGGTCGTCGAATGGGTGCGCGCGCTGGAGGTGGAGCGCTTCGACCTCCCGGTTCCCGATCACCAGCTGCTGCTCGCACCGCCCCGCGAGGTGGCCGCCGAGCGCGCCCGTGCCCGGGAACTCACCGAACCGGGCCGCGAGCGGGACGCCTACGAGAGCGACGATGCCCTGCAGGCCCGCACCGACGCGGTCTACCGGCAGCTCGCCGGTGCGGGCTGGCTGAGCCCGTGGACGGTCGTCGACGGCAGTGGGCCCGATCCTGCGCCGGCGCTGGCCCGGCTGCTGCTCGACGGCCCCGGGTAGCGGTTCCCACCCTCCGGCGGCGCGCGGACGGGCCCTCCCCGCTCGGTCTCCGGAGCCGGGGTGGGATATTGGGACGCATGAAGTCGCGCGTGCTGGTGGTCGACGACGACCCGGCCCTGGCCGAGATGCTCACCATCGTGCTGCGGGGCGAGGGGTTCGAGACCGCTGTCGTCTCCGACGGCACCCGGGCGCTGCCCGCCGTCCGGGACTCCCCGCCGGATGTGATCCTGCTCGATCTGATGCTGCCCGGGATGAACGGCATCGACGTCTGCCGGGCCATCCGGGCGGAGTTCGGCATCCCGATCGTCATGCTCACCGCGAAGAGCGACACGGTCGACGTGGTGCTGGGCCTCGAGTCGGGTGCCGACGACTACGTGATCAAGCCGTTCAAGCCCAAGGAACTGGTCGCCCGGATCCGGGCCAGGGTGCGGCGCAACGAGTCCGAACCCGCCGAGCAGCTGTCGATCGGCGAGATCGACATCGACGTGCCCGCGCACCAGGTGACCAGGTCCGGCCGGCCGATCGCGCTCACCCCCCTGGAGTTCGACCTGCTGGTCGCGCTCGCCCGCAAGCCGCGCCAGGTGTTCACCCGTGAGGTGCTGCTCGAGCAGGTCTGGGGCTACCGGCACGCTGCCGACACCCGGCTGGTGAACGTGCACGTGCAGCGCCTCCGTTCGAAGGTGGAGCGCGACCCGGAGCGCCCCGAGGTGGTCCTGACCGTT
The DNA here is from genome assembly GCF_003945385.1 of Pseudonocardia autotrophica. Lineage (NCBI taxonomy): Bacteria > Bacillati > Actinomycetota > Actinomycetes > Pseudonocardiales > Pseudonocardiaceae > Pseudonocardia > Pseudonocardia autotrophica. Next base: position 6,010,534 of record NZ_AP018920.1, on the reverse strand, counting down.
CGTGGGGTGGGGTACAAGGCCGGGCCTCCGTGAGCGGCGGGCCCCGGGTGCGGAAGCGATGAGCCGGCTCGGGATCCGGCGCCGGCTCGTCCGGCTGCCCGGCGTCGCACGACTCGTGCGGGGACTCGCCCCGCTGCGGGCCCAGGCGCACGAACTCGGCGCGCTGGTGGCCGCCTCCTGGCGGCGGTCGCTGCAGCTGCGGGTCGTGGTCTCGACGCTCGCACTGTCCTCTGCGGTGGTGCTCGTGCTGGGCCTCGTGCTGCAGAGCGAGATCGCCGAGCGGCTGCTGCAGAGCAAGATCAACGGCGCGCTCGTCCAGGCCGAGACCGGCCGGGTGGTGCTCGAGGGCGAGCTCTCCGGCGTCGATCCGGACCGTGAGGGCGCGCAGGAGATCCTGAACGCCGCGCTGCAGCGGCTGACCAACACCGAGGACTCCTCGCCCGGCACGTCCACGGCCGGTGACTTCCGGGCGGCGCTGACGAGCGGGATCGGCAACGGCCCCGAGATCTCCTCCGGCCCGGTGGACGAGGTCACCCCGGAGCAGCGGGCCACGGTCGCCGAGGGCGGGGTGAGCCGCCAGTACACGACCGTCGACGGGGTGCCGACGCTGGTGATCGGGCAGCCGGTCTCCACCGCGGGCCGGGACCTGCAGTTCTATCTGCTCTTCCCGCTGGAGGGGGAGCGACTGACGCTGAACCTGGTGCAGAGCACGCTGATCGTGGGTGGACTGGTGCTGCTGGTCCTGCTCGCGGCGATCGCCAGTCTCGTGACCAGGCAGGTGGTGCGGCCGATCCGGCACGCCGCCGACGTGGCGGAGCGGTTCGCCGGCGGCCATCTCGACGAGCGGATGGCCGTGCGCGGCGAGGACGAGGTGGCGCGGCTCGCCGAGTCCTACAACGAGATGGCGGGCAGCCTCGCCGCGCAGATCGCGCAGCTGGAGGAGTTCGGTGCGCTGCAGCGCCGGTTCACCTCGGACGTCAGCCACGAGCTGCGCACACCGCTGACGACGGTCCGGATGGCGGCCGACGTGCTCTACGCATCCCGCGACGAGCTGCTGCCTGCCCTGCGCCGCAGCTCCGAGCTGTTGGTCACCGAGCTCGACCGGTTCGAGGAGCTGCTCGCCGATCTGCTGGAGATCTCCCGGCTGGACGCCGGTGTCGCCGAGCTGGGTGCCGAGCAGATCGACCTGTCGGCCGTGGTGCAGCGCGCCGTCGGTGCCGTGCGTGGGCTGGCCACCGACGCCGGTACCGAGCTGGTGCTCGACCTGCCCGCGGGGGAGTACGTCGAGGCCGACTCGCGGCGGGTCGAGCGGATCGTGCGGAACCTGGTGGCGAACGCGATCGATCACGGCGAGGGCCGACCGGTGGAGGTGACGATGGCGGGGGACCCCGCGTCGGTGGCAGTACTGGTGCGCGACCACGGAGTCGGCCTGCGGCCCGGGGAGGCGGACCTGGTGTTCAACCGCTTCTGGCGGGCCGAGGAGTCCCGGGCGCGGCGCAGCGGCGGCACCGGACTGGGCCTGTCGATCAGCATCGAGGACGCCCGGCTGCACGGCGGCTGGCTGCAGGCGTGGGGCGAGCCCGGGAGCGGATCGGCATTCCGGCTGACCCTGCCCCGGCAGGTCGGCGGTCACATCTCCGCCTCTCCGCTGCCGCTCGGCCCGCCGTCGGGTGACGGCGACGCCGCGCGCCGCGACGGACGCCCCGGCAGCTCGGTCCCGACCCCGCCCCGCGGCGTCGTCGCGCGCCGGGACGAGGCCCGGCCGATGCGCGACGACGACGGCCGGCAGCTCCGGTCGGCGGAGGTGGCCCCGGTGCTGCCCGCCGAGCGGGCGATCACCGACCCGGGGGTGGAGCGGTGAGCCCGTTGTTGCGCCGGTTCGGCAGCGGACTGGGGATGCTGATCAGCCTGGTGGTGCTCGCGGGATGCGCGAGCGTGCCGGACCACTCCTCCGTGCAGGTGCTGCGGCAGACCGGGGACACCGGAGCCGCGGTGCCGGACGGCCCGATCGAGGACGCCGATCCGCTCGGCCTGGTCCGCGAGTTCGTCTACGCCTCCGGGCGGCCGGACGACCGGCACGCCTCGGCTCGCCGCTACCTCGCCGCCCCGGCCGCGGACTGGGACGACGGCGCCTCGCTGACCGTGCTCACCGAGCGCTTCGACACGGTGTTCGCCCCCGAGAGCGCCGAGCAGGGCGGGGACCGGGCGGTGGTGCGGCTGCGCGGCACCCGGCTCGGCACGGTCAGCCCCTCCGGCGCGTTCGAGACGTCCGCCGAACCAGTCGAGATCGACATCGGGGTCGTCCGACAGGAGGACCACTGGCGGATCGACCGCCCACCGCCGGGGGTCATGGTCCGGCTGTCGGACTTCCGGACGAACTACCGCTCGTTGCGTGCGTGGTTCGCCGACCCGCAGCGCGGCACGCTGATGTCCGATACCCATTACATCCCCAGCACCCGGCCGATCCAGCTGGCATCCCGGGCGACCGAGGTGCTGCTGGGCGGGCCGTCGGCCGGCCTGGCCGGGGCGGCGGTCACGATGTTCCCGGCGACCGCCCGGCTGCGCTCGGCCGTCGCCGAGTCGCCGGACGGGGCCAGCGTCGTCGATCTCACCGGTGTGTCCGGACTGTCGGTGGCCGACCGGCGGCTGCTCGCCGCGCAGGTCGCCCTCACGCTGGCCGAGGTCAGCGTGCCGCGGGTGCGGGTGCTGTCCGACGGCGAGCCGCTGCTGCCCGACCAGCCCGAGATCACCCGCGACGACGTCGCCGGCCTGGTCTCCACCCCCGACCGGCTCCCGGCCTTCCCGCTGGTGGTCGACGGTGGACGGGTGCGGCAGCTGGCGGACGGCGGCCAGGAGAGACCGGTGCCGGGACAGGCCGGCAACGGCTCGTTCGACGTGGTGGAGGCGGCGGCTTCGGCGCGCGGGGACGGGATCGCGGTCGTCTCCCGTGAGGAGACCGGAACCCAACGGCTGCTGACCGGCCCGATGGCCGGCGAGCTGACCGCCACCCCGGTCTCCGGGGCGGAGGTGACCTCGCTCAGCTGGAACGGCGCGGGCGACGAGATCTGGGCGGTCGCCGACGGCAGGCTGCGCCGGGTGCTGGTCCCGGCCACCGGCCCGCCGGTCGATGCGCCGCTGGACATCGGCCCGCTCGACGGGCTCGGCGAGATCAGGGACGTGGCGCACTCGCGGGAGGGCGGCCGGATCGCGGTGGTCGCCGGGGGCGTCGCACTGGTCGGGCCGGTGGTGCCCGGCGAGAACGGCGAGGCCGCGATCGGACCGCTGCGTGAGCTGCGCCCGAACGAACTGCAGGACGTCGTGGCCGTCGACTGGCGGTCGAGCGAGCAGCTCGCCGTCGCGGCCGACACCGACCGCCCGGTGGCACTCGTGACGATCGACGGCCTGACCCTGGACCCGGTACCGGGCACCAACCTCACCTCCCCGTTGCGTGCGGTGGCGGCCGCTCCCGGGCGGCCGATCTACGTCACCGACCGGACCGGCCTGTGGAGCTACACCGGCGGTGACCTGGACGCCTGGCGGCAGACGGTGGGCGCCTCCACCGGAGCCCGGCCGTTCTATCCGGGCTGATCCGGCGTCCGGGACCAGCGTGGCTGCCGGCGGACGGCCCGCGCAGCGCTGATCCGTGATCTGTGGATGGATCCCGCACATGTGGACAACTCGGCCCGCCGGGGGCCGATCCACGGCTCGCGGCCGGCGGTGTCGGGCAGCATCCCGTCCATGACCGCTGCGGCTCCGTCACCACTGGCATCGTTGCTCGATCTGCTGTTCCCGCGGACCTGCGGCGGCTGCGGCGCTGGTCCACCCGGCAGCGGCGGCTGGTGCCCGGCCTGCGCGGAGAGCACCGCGGGGCCGTGGTCGGTCGCGGTGCCGGGCGCCGGGCGGGTCGCGGTGGCCGGGCGCTACCGGGGGCCGCTGCGCCGCGCGCTGCTGGCCTACAAGGAACGCGGTCGTCGCGATCTCGCAGCGGACCTCGCCGGGCTGCTGGTGTCTCCGGTCGCGGTGGTGCTGCCGGCGTCGGCAACGCGGGTTCCCGGCGGTGTCCGGCTGGTACCCGCTCCGTCTCGTCCGGCTGCGGCCAGGGCCCGCGGTGGCGACCATGTCCTGCGGCTGTGCCGGGCGCTGGAGCCGCGACTCGCAGCGGCCGGGCTGCCGGCCCACACCGCCCCGCTCCTCGCACTCGCCCGGCGGGCCGGCGACTCGGTCGGGCTGGACGCCGCAGCCCGTGCAGCCAACCTGGCCGCGGCACTGCAGCCGGCGGGCCGCGGGTGGCGGACGGTCCCGCCGGACCCGCCGGGACCCGGGACTCCGGTGGTGCTGGTCGACGACGTGGTGACCACCGGCTCGACGCTGCGGGCCTGCCGGCGGGTCCTGCGCGGGCTCGGATGTGAACCGGTCGGGTCGGTGCTGCTGGCCGACGCCACCACACGCGGCGCTGTAGAGTGACGACCATCACACCCATTCGGAGTTCTGATGTGCACCCGGACGGCCGCGTGTCGCAGGCGGGATCCGTCGCGCCGGGCGGGCCGCCGGTGAGTGCGCCAGGTCACGGCCGGATATCACCCGGTTGCCGCGTCGTCGTCGCGGAGCGGGGCCACCTCCGGGTCGAACGTCCCGCTTCCGGGTCGACGAGCGGCCTGTCCCGTCGGCAGATTTCCCGATAACGTCCGATGAACTCCGACCCGATAGCACACCAGGAGGAACGACTGATAGCCCACCCCCGGGGCCGTCGTCGAGACCCGGGTTCAGCACGAGGCGAAGCGAGGGATGTCCGAGTGGAAATCGTTGTCACCGGCCGGAACGTCCAGGTGCCGGACCACTTCCGCGGTCTGGTCGAAGAGAAGCTGACCCGTCTGGAACGCCACGACCACAAGATCGTCGGGATGGAGGTGGAGCTCTTCCACGAACCGAACCGTCGACAGCAGAAATCCTGCCAGCGGGTGGAGATCACCGGTCGCGGCGGCTGTGGTGCCGTCGCCCGCGCCGAGGCCTCGGCGCCCGATTTCTACGCCGCCCTCGACATGGCCGTCAGCAAGCTCGCCGAGCGGCTCCGCCGTTCGCACGATCGCCGCAAGCCCAGCCGCCGCGACCGCGTGCACGCCTCCAGGGTCGCCGCGGACGCCTCCGCCGTCGCGCTGATGGAAGCGGCACCGCCCACCACCGACACGATCCCGGGACCCCGCTCGCACGGCGAGTCCCTCCCCGGCACCGAGCGCGAGCAGCTCGACCGGCTCGAGGAGCAGTGGGCCGCGGAGTACGTGCCCGGCCGCGTCGTACGCGAGAAGACCCACCAGGCGGACCCGATGACGGTCGACGAGGCGCTGTCCCGGATGGAGCTCGTCGGTCACGACTTCTACCTCTTCTCCGACAGCGACTCCGGCCATGCCTCGGTGGTCTACCGGCGGCACGGCTACGACTACGGAGTGATCCGGCTCGGCGGCTGACCGCTCGGCGCGGGTGCCCGGCCGTCCGCGGCCGGCACCCGCGCCCGGCGGTGCCGCGGTGAGCCCCGTGCGCTGCCGCCGGTCGCGGCGGGAGGGGCCTCGCCGAAGCGGCGCGGAACGCGCGACGACGGGCCCGTACCATGGCATCGGGGCGGTGTGACCTCGTCCGGTGAGTGACACCCGTCCCGTGTCCTGACCGCGAACGTGAATGAGGTCGGCAGTGCCCTTCCTGAGTCGACTCCTCCGGGCCGGCGAGACCAAGCTGGTGAAGCGGCTCGGCAAGATCGCCGCGCACATCGACGGTCTGGAGCCCGAGTTCGAGGGCCTCACCGACGCGCAGCTGCGCGCGAAGACCGACGAGTTCCGGCAGCGGCTCGCCGATGGCGAGACCCTCGACGACCTGCTGCCCGAGGCGTTCGCGACGGTCCGTGAGGCGGCTCAGCGCACGCTGGGCCAGCGGCCCTTCACCGTGCAGCTGATGGGTGCCGGTGCGCTGCACCTGGGCAACGTGGCGGAGATGGGCACCGGTGAGGGCAAGACCCTGACCTCGACCCTGGCCGTCTACCTCAACGCCCTCGAGGGCAAAGGCGTGCACGTCGTCACCACGAACGACTACCTCGCCAAGCGCGACTCCGAGACGATGGGCCGGATCCACCGCTGGCTCGGTCTGACCGTCGGCGTGATCCTGTCGGAGATGACGCCGGTCCAGCGCCGCGAGCAGTACGGCTGCGACGTCACCTACGGCACGAACAACGAGTTCGGCTTCGACTACCTGCGCGACAACATGGCGTGGAACGTCGCGGACATGGTCCAGCGCGGCCACAACTTCGCGATCGTCGACGAGGCGGACTCGATCCTGATCGACGAGGCGCGCACCCCGCTGATCATCTCCGGTCCGGCCGAGCAGAGCGCCCGCTGGTACCAGGAGTTCGCGCGGCTCGCGCCGATGCTTTCCAAGGACATCCACTACGAGGTCGACGAGCGCAAGCGCACCGTCGGCATCACCGAGGAGGGTGTCGCGCTGATCGAGGACCAGCTCGGCATCGACAACCTCTACGAGTCCGCGAACACCCCGCTGGTCGGCTATCTGAACAACGCCGTCAAGGTGAAGGAGCTGTTCAAGAAGGACAAGGACTACATCGTCTCGAACGGTGAGGTCCTGATCGTCGACGAGTTCACCGGCCGGGTGCTCGCCGGGCGTCGCTACAACGAGGGCATGCACCAGGCGATCGAGGCCAAGGAAGGCGTCGAGATCAAGCCGGAGAACCAGACCCTGGCGACGATCACGCTGCAGAACTTCTTCCGGCTCTACGACAAGATCTCCGGCATGACCGGTACGGCCCAGACCGAGGCCGCCGAGCTGCACGAGATCTACAAGATGTCGGTCGTGTCGATCCCGCCGAACAGGCCGCGGGTGCGCGCCGACCAGCCGGACTTGATCTACAAGACGGAGGCCGCGAAGTTCGAGGCGGTCGCCGACGACATCGCGGAGAAGAACGCGAACGGTCAGCCCGTGCTGATCGGTACGACCAGCGTCGAGAAGTCCGAGTACCTGGCCAAGCTGCTGCTGCGGCGCTCCGTGCCGCACGAGGTGCTGAACGCGAAGAACCATGCCCGGGAGGCGGCGATCATCGCCCAGGCCGGGCACGCCGGGGCGGTCACCGTCGCGACCAACATGGCCGGTCGAGGCACCGACATCATGCTCGGCGGCAACCCGGAGTTCCTGGCCGACCTGGAGCTGCGCGGTCAGGGCCTCGACCCGGTCGAGACCCGCGAGGAGTACGAGGCCGCGTGGGACGCCGTCCTGGACCGGATGCGCAAGCAGGTCAAGGCCGAAGCCGACGAGGTTCGCGCGGCGGGCGGGCTCTACGTGCTCGGCACCGAGCGGCACGAGTCGCGCCGGATCGACAACCAGCTGCGCGGACGTTCCGGTCGTCAGGGCGACCCCGGCGAGTCGCGGTTCTACCTCTCGCTCGGTGACGAGCTGATGCGCCGGTTCAACGGGCACGTGGTCGAGTCGATCATGAACCGGTTCAACCTGCCGGACGACGTGCCGATCGAGGCCAAGATGGTCACCCGTGCCATCCGGAGCGCACAGACGCAGGTCGAGCAGCAGAACTTCGAGATCCGGAAGAACGTCCTCAAGTACGACGAGGTCCTCAACAAGCAGCGCAAGGTCATCTACGACGAGCGCAGGCGGGTGCTCGACGGCGAGGACGTGCAGCGCCAGACCCGCAACATGCTCGAGGACGTGGTCCACGGCTACGTCGCAGGGGCGACCGCCGAGGGCTACGCCGAGGACTGGGACCTGGAGAAGCTCTGGACCGCGCTGCGCGGCCTCTACCCGGTCTCGATCGACCCGAACTCGCTCGCCGATGACCTCGACGATCTCTCCGCCGACGACCTGGAGAAGCAGATCCTGGCCGACGCCGAGCACGGCTACGCGCGGCGCGAGGCCGAGATCGATGCGCTGATCGGCGCGCAGGGCGGGATGCGTGAGCTCGAGCGCCAGGTGCTGATGCAGGTCATCGACCGCAAGTGGCGCGAGCACCTCTACGAGATGGACTACCTCAAGGAGGGCATCGGGCTACGGGCGATGGCCCAGCGCGACCCGGTGATCGAGTACCAGCGCGAGGGCTACGACATGTTCGCCGCGATGCTCGAGGGCATCAAGGAGGAGACGATCGGGCACCTGTTCAACGTCGTGGTGCAGGTGCAGCAGCCGGCTGCGCCGGTCCAGGAGGCCGAGCCGGAGACGACCGAGATCCCGGTGGTCCGGCGGGCGCCCGCGGAGGACCCGAGCGAGAGCACCGTCGTCCTGCCGAACCTGTTCCGCACGACCCCGCCGCAGAACCTGCAGTACAGCGGGCCCGGCGAGGACGGCGGGGTCGCCCGGCGGGGCGAGGGTGCTGCCGCCGGACCGGGCGGCCGGACCGGTCGCTACCGGGCGGCCGCACCCCGGAGCGCAGCGCCGCAGAACGCAGCGCCGCAGAATCAGGCCCCGCAGAACCAGGCGCCGCAGAACCCGAACGGCAGCGGCTCGGGTGACGGCAGCGTCAACCGCGCCGAGCGCCGTCGCGCGGAGAAGGCGAACCGCAGGCGCCGCTGATCGGGGAGTCACAGCAGCCGGGCGGCGGTGACGACCCAGGGGGTGTCACCGCCCGTCCGGTCGATCCGCAGCGTGAGTGCCCGCACCCGGCCGGCGAGTGCGACGGTCGCGCAGATCTCCGCGGCGTCCGGGTGCGGCTGCCCCACGTGCAGCGGATACCCCCGGCGTGGGCCGTCCGGGTGCGCCCCGCAGCCCGGTGCCCGTGCCCGGCCTGCCGGACGCCTGCGGTGTGGTGCCGGGTGGGCTGTCCGGAGGTAGCGCAGCACGGGCGGTGCGGCGACACCGGCGAGCTGGCCGGCCGGTCGGTTCCCGGCGAGCACCTCCCGGACCAGCCGCACCAGCTCCGCGGCCCGGGCTCTGGTCCGGGCGGCGTCCGGGGCGGTGGTCCCGGGTGGCCGGACCTGCACCCGGGGCGGCTCGGGCGGATCCCGGCGCGGGCTCGCCCCGGAGCGCATCCGGAACCCGCCCGGCAGCACGACGACCAGGCCGGGTGGCAGGTCCACCGGCACCTCCTCCGCGGTCCGGGCGACCAGCACACCGCCGGCCCCCGCGCCGGGGGCGTCGTCGGCGGCCGGGGGCAGGCGGGGGGCGGGGACGGTGGGCGCGGACGGCGGTGGGGTGGAGGCGGTCACCGGTCGAGCGTCCACCGCGGCCGGGCCCGGCGTGGCCGCGCGGGCGGGATTCGTCCCCGCACCGTCCGGCTGCGGCATCGTCCGGTCACGGCACTGTCCGGCTGCGGAATTGCCCAACTGCGGCACTGTCCGGCTGTGGCACTGTCCGGACGCGAGCTGTCCGGCCCCGTACGGCGCACCGTCCGGCTCCGTGCTCTCCGGCACCGGGCACCGCTGTGCGCGGGGGAGTGCGTTCGCAGACGCAGCGTGACGGGTGCGAACGGCCCCGGGGCCGGGGCGGTGGCCCTAGCCTGCCGCGATGCCCGAGGAGCCGCACCCCCGACCACCCCGCCCCACCGGCCCCGACCGGTGGACCACGGTCGCCGAACTGCTGACCCGCGCCGGGGCCGGGGTGTCCGCGTACCGGCGCCGCCGGGTCGCGGAGCACGGCCTGTCCCACACCGGGTTCGCGGTGCTGCAGGCGATCGAGGGGACCGGCGGGCTCGTCCAGCGTGAGCTGGCGGCCCACGTCCGGGTCGGCCCGACCACGCTCACCCCGGTGCTGGACGCGCTCGAGGACGACGGTCTCGTGGTGCGGGCGACGGTCCGCGCGGACCGTCGCGTCCGCCGCGTCGTGATCACCGACGCCGGCCGCGGCCGGCTGCTCGCAGCCCGCTCCGCCGTCCGGGCACCGCGGGTTCCGGATCCCCCGCGCGCGCACGCCGGGGCCATCCGCGAGTATCTGATCGCGGTGATCGCGGCCATGGAGCAGGATCACCGGGGGCAGAAGCTCTGAGGGGGATCTGATGGGACGGGCCGCGGTCGAGGTCGTCGACCTGGTGAAGCGCTATCCGAAGGCGGACCGCAATGCGGTCGACGGCCTGTCCTTCGAGGTCGCCGAGGGGGAGATCTTCGGATTGCTCGGCCCGAACGGGGCCGGCAAGACGACCACCGTCGGCGTCCTCACGACCCGTGTCGTGCCGACGTCCGGGACCGCCCGGGTGGCGGGGCTGGACGTGCTGCGCGACTCGGTCGCGGTCTGCGCGAAGCTCGCCGTCGTGCCGCAGCGGCAGAACCTGGACCGCTCGCTCGGCGTTCGCGACAACCTGGTCTTCCACGCCGCTTACCACGGCGTCGGCCGCGCCGAGCGCAACCGCCTGGCCGACGAGCTGCTGGAACGGATGGGCCTGACCGACCGGGCGAAGGCGGTCGCCGACGACCTCTCCGGAGGTCAGGCGCAGCGCATCATGATCGCCAGGGCGCTCATGCACAAGCCCGAGGTGCTCTTCCTCGACGAGCCCTCGACCGGGCTGGACCCGCAGGCCCGGCTGTTCGTGCACGACTACGTCCTCGGCCTGCAGCAGGAGGGCATCACGGTGGTGCTCACCACCCACGACATGGACGAGGCGCAGAAGCTCTCGCATCGGATCGGCATCGTCGACCACGGCAAGCTGCTGGCACTCGACACCCCCGAGGCGCTGGTCCGCTCGCTGCCCGGCAGCGGGAGCATCGAACTCACCGCCGAGCCGGGGCCGCACGGCATCGAGCCGCTGCGGGCGGAGCTGGCCGGGCTGGCCGACGTCGCCCGGGTGGAGATCCCGCCGGCCCGCGCCGACGGCCCCGAGGGCACCGTCGCGCTGCGGTTGTCGGTGGTCTGCGACCCGGCGATGTTGCTGGCACCGGTCGTCGACCTGCTCGGCAGGCACGGCGCCACCGCCCGGGACGTGCGGATGGGGTCGGCCACGCTCGAGGACGTCTTCATCGACCTGACCGGACGGGACCTGCGGTGAGCCGGCGCGCCTTCCTCGCGGTGCTGCGCCGCGACATCTTCGTCACCGGGAAGGAGCTGCCCTCCTTCCTCGCCCAGGTGCTGGTGCAGCCGTTCTTCTTCCTGCTGGTCTTCGTGGTCGTGCTGGGCCGCGGCGGCTTCGTCGCCGAGGGCTACGGCGAGATCATGCTCCCCGGGCTGATAGCGCTGAACGCGCTGTTCGGGGCGCTGCAGAGCGTCACGCTGCCGCTGGTGTTCGAGCTGTCGTGGACCCGGGAGATCGACGACCGGCTGCTGGCGCCGATGCCGGTGTGGGCGGTCGCCGTGGAGAAGATCGTCTTCGCCGGCCTGCGCGGGCTGGTGGCCAGCCTGCTGATGGTGCCGATCGGGTTGCTGATGGTCGACGTGTCGTGGCCGGCCGCCGGGCTCCCGATGGCGCTGCTGATGGTGGTGCTGGGCTCACTGCTCGGTGCCGCGATGGGCCTGACCATCGGGACCGCCGTCCCGCCGCGGCGGATCAACATCCTGTTCGCGGTGATCTTCACACCGCTGCTGTTCACCGGCTCGGTGCAGTACCCGTGGCTGACCCTCGCCGATCTGCGCTGGTTCCAGGTGCTGTCGGCGCTGAACCCGCTGACCTACGTCAGCGAGGGGCTCCGTGCGGTGCTGGTGCCGGACGTCCCGCACATCCCGGTGTGGATCTGTGTGCTGGTGCCGGTGCTGGCGATCGTGCTGTTCACGCTGCTCGGCATCCGCGGGTTCCTCCGCCGTGCGCTCGACTGACGGTGCGCTCGACTGACGGTGCACCCGACTGACGGTGCACCCGACTGACGGTGCACCCGACTGACGGTACGGTCGCCGGTGTGCCCGAACCACGGACGCTGAGCGGCCTGATCGTCGACTACGGCGGTGTCCTCGATGACCTCGACGGCGGCCCGCGGCTGCTCGACTACGTCCGCCGGGCGGCCGACGGCGGGATCCGGACGGCCCTGTTCTCCGGCGCCCACGCGGTGCCGGACGACTGCGCCGCGGCGTTCGGCACGGTGCTGCTCGGCGCGGTGCGGGGGGCCCGCAAGCCCGACCCGGAGGCCTTCGCCGCGGCCGCCGCCGCGATCGGGCTGGCACCGGCCGACTGCGTGGTCGTCGACGACATTGGGGCCTGCGTGCGCGGAGCGGCGGCTGCCGGGGCGGTCGGGGTGCAGCACGTGAGCGCCGACGCGACCCTCGCCGAGCTGGAGATCCTGCTGGGGGTCACGGCCGGGCCGTGACATGCGGAGGCGCCGCCCGCGTTCGCGGACGGCGCCTCGGTGGTCGGTCCGGCTGCTGCCGGGCCGGTTCCGCTACGGGCCGGTGTGACCGGCCCGGCTCACTGCTGCGGGGGCGGAGGCTGCTGGCCGCCCTGCGGCGGCGGAGCCTGACCGGGCTGCTGCTGGCCCTGCGGCGGCGGGGCCTGGCCCGGCTGCTGCTGACCCTGCTGCTGAGCGGTCGTGTCACCGGCACCGGTCCGCTCGCGGGCGAACTTGGTGGCGGTGTCGATGTGCTGCTCGTTACCGGCGAACTTCTTCTTGGCCGCGTCCCCGGCCTTGTTCAGCGCCTGGTCGACCTTGTCGTCGTGCTTGCCGAGCAGTTCCTTGGCCTTGTCCAGGAAACTCATGTCGCACATGGTCGCGCGCTCAGCCGCTCTCCGCACCCGCAGCACGTCCCTCATTCGGGTGAGCAGCGTCGCTGATCGACGAACGGAGCCGTGCGTGCTCCGGCCGGAGGTCCGCCACCCGGGTCACCCCGATCAGTTGCATCGTGCGCTCCACCTCGCCGCGCAGGATCTCCACCGCCCGCGCCACCCCGGCCTCGCCGCCGGCCATCAGCCCGTACAGATAGGCCCGGCCCACCAGCGCCGCGCGCGCCCCGAGCGCGACGGCCGCGACCACGTCGCCGCCGTGCATGATCCCGGTGTCGACGAGCACCTCGGCGTCGTCACCGAGCTCCTGGACCACCGGCTCGATCAGCTCGACCGGAACCGGGGCCCGGTCCAGCTGGCGGCCGCCGTGGTTGGACAGCAGCACACCGTCCGCGCCCGCGTCGGCGACCCGGCGCGCGTCGGTCACCGACTGGACGCCCTTGACCACCAGCTTCCCCGGCCAGTTCGCGCGCAGCCAGGCGACGTCGTCCATGCTCAGGGCCGGATCGAACACCCGGTTGATCACCTCGAACGGGGACCCACCGCCCGAGGCGAGGCTCTCGAAGGCCAGTGGCTCGGTGGTCAGCAGATCGAACCACCAGCGCGGATGACGGGCGCCGTCGAGGAAGGTCCGCAGCGACAGGGCGGGCGGGATCGACAGACCGTTGCGGACGTCGCGGCGGCGGTTGCCGCCCACCGGGGTGTCGACGGTCAGCATCAGCGTGTCGTACCCGGCGGCCGCCGCCCGTGCGACGAGATCGTGCGCGAACGAGCGGTCCCGCCACAGGTAGAGCTGGAACCAGCGGCGGCCGCCGGCCCCGGCGTCGGCGACACCCTCGATCGTCGTCGATCCCATCGTCGAGAGCGTGTAGGGGATCCCGGACCGGGCCGCGACGGCTGCGACCGCCCGCTCGCCCGCGGTGTGCATCATCCTGGTGAAACCGGTGGGTGCCAGCGCGAACGGCAGCGCCGACCGGCCCCCGAGGACGTCGGTGCCGGTGTCGATCCGGGAGACGTCGCGCAGCACGCTCGGCGTGAACTCGACCGACGCCCACGCGTCGCGCGCCCGGCGCAGGCCGATCTCGTCCTCGGCGGCGCCGTCGGTGTAGTCGAATACCGCCCGCGGGGCCCGCTTGCGGGCGAGCAGCCGCAGATCACCGATGCTCGCCGCGCGGGCCAGCCGGACCGCGGTGCGGTCGAGCGTGACGGGTGCGGGCCGGAGCAGCGGTGCGAGCTCGGACGGGCGCGGGATGCGACGGCGGACCATGCACGCCAGGGTAGGTACCCGCACCGGATTACGGGTGGGACGGAGTGGGCGGGATGTGCACTTCGCGGGACGGAGTGGTGGAGTGAATACCGTGCGGGCGGTGCTGCGGACCGGGGCGCATCCGAGGATGCCCTGGCTCGCTGCGGTGCTGCGGATCGTGGTCGGGATGCTGTTCGTGGTGTACGGGCTGCCGAAGTTCACCGAGCACGACGGCTGGGTGAGCTCGTTCGGCGGCTGGTCGCTGCCGGAGTCGTCGCTGCTCGTGTACGCGACCGGCGCCGCGGAGGTGCTCGGCGGGATCGCGCTGATCGCCGCGGCGGGCGGTGCCGCGGGGACCCGGATCGCCGCCGGGGTGCTGGCGCTGGTGATGGCCGGCGCCGTGCTGTTCGGCGGGATCCTCGGCGGCAACTCGGGGGCACTGACCCTGGCCCCGGCGCTGCTGCTGGGTTGCCTGGCGATCGCCTGGTCGACGACCGGGCCGGGTCAGCGGCGGCGCAGCAGCTCGTAGGCCGCGATCGCTCCGGCCGAGGCCACGTTGAGCGACTCCACGCCGCCGAACAGGGGCAGCGACAGGATGCCGTCGCAGCGCTCGCGGACGGCCTCGGTCAGGCCGTCGGTCTCGTTGCCGAGCACCAGCGCCACCCGCGGCGGCAGGTCGGCGTCGAGCAGTGACTCACCGCCCGCGTCCAGCCCGAACACCGAGAACCCGGCCCCGTGCATCAGGTCGATCCCCTCGGCGGCGGTGGCGCAGCGGAGCACCGGCGCGGAGAAGGCCACCCCGGCCGACGCCTTGATCACCAGTGGATCGATCGCCGGCACGCCGCGGCGGGGGAGCAGCACACCGTCCAGGCCGGCGGCGGTCGCGCTGCGCAGCAGCATCCCGACGTTCGACGGGTTCGTGACGGCGTCGAGCACCAGCACCGACGCCGGGCGCCTGGTGCCCAGATCGGACAGGAACGGCGCCAGCGGTGACATCCGCGGGGCGACGACGTCGGCGAGCACACCCTGGTCGTGCCTGCCGTTGCCGGCCAGCACCTTCACCCGCTGCGCCGACGCCCGCTGCACCGGCACCCCGCGCCGGCGCGCGGCGGCGGTGATCTCGCGTTCGCCGCCACCGCGGACCGAGTCCGCGAGGATCACCTTGTCGACCTCCAGTCCGTCGTCGGCGAGTGCCTCGAGGACCGGTTTGCGGCCGTACACGGTGATGAACCGGTCCTTGGGTGACACTGCGGACACGACGGGGGCGGCGGGGTCGGTCACGCCGACCAGAGTCCCACGCGCACGTAGGATCTCGACCATGCCGTCCCGGCTCTCCGCACTCGACGCCTCCTTCCTCTACATCGAGGAGGCGACCACGCCCATGCACGTCGGCGGCGTCTCCGTGTTCGACCGCCCACGGGACGGCCTGGACTACGACCGGCTGGTCGAGCTGATCGAGCAGCGGCTCGCGCTGGTGCCACGGTTCCGGCAGAAGGTCCGGCACGTGCCCGGCAACCTGGCCCGGCCGGTCTGGGTCGACGATCCCGAGTTCGACATCGCCTATCACGTGCGGCGCTCCGCGCTGCCCCGCCCGGGCAGCGAGGACCAGCTCACCGACCTGGTCGGACGGCTGATGTCGCGGCCGCTGGACCACTCCCGGCCGCTGTGGGAGATGTACCTGATCGAGGGTCTCGCCCCGGCGTCGGCCGGCCGCGGCAGCGGGAAGGACGGCCGGGTCGCGATCCTCACCAAGACCCACCAGGCGATGGTCGACGGGATCTCCGCGATCGACATCGGGCAGGTCATCCTGGACGTGTCGGCCGAGCCCCGGGAGACACCGGACGAGCTGTGGATGCCGCGGCCGGAGCCGAGCGACGGCCAGCTGGTGCTGGACGCGATCGGCGAGGCGATCACCCGGCCGACCGAGATCGTGGACAACGTCCGGGTCGCCACCGGGGACGCGCTGGCGACGGTCGGGAAGGTCGGCCGGGCCGCGGGCAAGGTGCTCACGATGGCGCGCACCGCGGGACGCCGGGCGCCCGGATTGCCGCTGAACGCGGAGATCTCGACCCAGCGGCGGTTCGCTCTCGCCCGCACCGACCTGGAGGACTACCGCAAGGTCCGGGCGGCCTACGGCTGCGACGTGAACGACGTCGTGCTCGCGGTGATCGCGGGTGCGCTGCGCACCTGGCTGATGTCGCGCGGTGAACCGGTCGGCGGGTCGTCGTCGGTGCGGGCGCTGGTCCCGCTGTCGGTGCGCGGGGAGGGCGACGTGCCCAGCTCGGCGACCGGTGGCTCGCTGGGCAACCGGGTGGCCTCGTTCCTGGTGGATCTGCCGGTGGGTGAGCCGAGCCCGCTGGTGCGGCTGCACCAGGTGACCCACCAGATGCGCGAGCACACCGACACCGGCGACGCCGTCGGCGCCGACACGCTCGTCCGGATCGGCGGGTTCGCCCCGCCGACCCTGCACGCGGTCGGGGCACGTGCCGCCAGCGGCATGTCCCGGCACTTCTTCAATCTGGTCGTCACGAACGTCCCCGGCCCGCAGTTCCCGCTGTACGCGGCCGGTGCCCAGATGCTGGAGATGTTCCCGGTGGTGCCGCTGGCCAAGGGCCAGGCCGTCTCCATCGGGCTCACCAGCTACGACGGTGGCGTCTACTACGGACTCAACGGCGACCGGGACGCGATGGGCGACATCGATGTGCTCGCCGGGATGGTGAACGAGTCGCTCGAGGAGCTCCTCGACACCCTGCGGCAGTAGCGAGAAAGGACCCACCCCACGTGCGGATCTACCTCCCGGCGACCTGGCCCATGCTGGCCCGGACCGTGTCCACCGGCACCTTCGAGCCGCTCGGCGGAACCGGGTTCGCGCTGACCCCGAAGTTGCGCGAGTCCTATGTGAGCGGCGACGACGAGGAGCTGGAGTACGCCGCGCTCAGCGAGGCGGCGCGGGCGTCGCTGCGGTTGCTCGCCGTCGAGTTCGGGCTCGGTGAGGACGGCACCCCGCCGCGGCGGGTGGTCGTCGCCGCGGACACCGACGACGTCACCCTGCGGCCCGATCTCGACGACGGCGCGGTCCGGGTGACCGGCCCGGTCCCGGTGGCGAAGATCGCGGCGGTGCACGTCGACCTCCCGGAGGCCGAGCACGCCGTCCGCGAGGCAGCGGGGGTGGTCGACAAGGCCGACCTCGGTGATCTGGATGCCGAGTTCCTGATCGGCGAGGCGGAGGACTTCGAGCTGGCCTGGTACGACCCGTCCGAGCTGCCGTTCCTGGTCGAGCTGGGCTGATCCGGCAATCCCGTTGCTTCCTGGACGCAGCGCGTGCACAGTGTGTGCACACATGTTGTCCGCAATCGGAGGTGGCCGTCGTGCGCCCGGTGACCGTGGTCCTGACGTTGCCCGTCGTCGTCCTGCTGGCCCAGCCGCTGTGGGCGCCGCAGTGGGGCGCCGGGATCCTCGGCGAGCTGCGCCTGCTCGGCCCGGCCGGGGCGGTGCTCGCCGTCGTCGCGTTCCTGGTGCTGGTCGCGCTCTACTGCCGCACCCTGCAGCGGCTCGCCGAGCTGGTTCCGCCGGACCGGCGTGCGGAGTCCCCGCGGGCGGTGTGGTGGATGTTCGCGGTGCCGTTCAACTTCGTGGAGGACTTCTTCATCGTCCGGGCGATCGCACGCACTCTGCGGGCCGACGGGCGGGCCGCTCCCGGCGATGTGCGGATCTGGCTGGCCACCGGCATCGGCTGGTGCGTGCTGCAGATCGCCTCGCTGCTGCCCGGCCCGGTCGGTGTCGTCACCGGAGGGCTCGCGCTGGCGCTGTGGGGGGTGCACTGGGTGCACACCGTCCGGATCGACCGCGGGCTGCGCGCGGCGGCCACCGTGGGAGCCTGACGACCGTGCCGTTGCCCCGCTTCGACCGGCTGCCCGCCGCGACCCGCACCGCGATCCTCGCCGTCGCCCGCGACCACCTGGCCCGGGAGGGTCGCGACGGCGCTTCGCTCAACGCGATCGCGGTCGACGCCGGCTTCTCCCGCTCGGCGGCCTACACCTGGTTCGACGGCCGTGACGACCTGTTCGACGCGGTCCGCGACGACACCGTCGCCCGGCTCGCCGCCGCGCTGGGCGACTGGACCGACGCGCCGGACCCGCCGTCGTTCTGGGCGGCGCTGGCCCGGGCGCACCGGCGGCTCGTCGCCGCGCTCGACGAGCACCCCGAGGACCGGGCGATCCTCGCCGTGCCGGGCGCGCGCCCGGCGCTCACCGGCTGGCTGCGGTCCGCGTTCGGCAACGCCGTCGCGCTCGGGCTGGTCGACACCGGCCCCGGCACCGACGTGCTGGAGGAGGTGACCGTCGCGGCCGTCGAGGCGCTCGACTCGGTGGAGCTCGCCCGGCCCGGCGTGGTGGGCGCGGACACGCTGCGGGCGGTGCTGGAACGGCTGTGGGGCCGGCCGGGCGACTGAGCCGGTGACCGGGTCTCAGCCCCGCACCGGGGGCTCGATGCTGACCGGGCTGCCCCAGTCCCGGTAGCGCAGCAGCAGGTCCAGGGTGCCGGCGTCGGGCAGCTGCTGGCGCAGCCGCGCACGCAGCGGGCGCCGGTCGGCGTCCAGCCAGATCTCGGTACTGATCCGGGTCACACCCGCCTGTTGCTGGGCGGTCAGCGCGGCCAGCCGGGCCGGCTCGGTCTCCACCGCGATCGCCCGGACCAGGTCGACCACGAGCGTGTAGTGCACGACCGGGGTCCCGTCGACGTCGGAGTCGCGGGCGTCGGCGACCAGCACGGCATCCGGGTAGCGGGCGATTGCGGCCAGCGGATCGACACCGGCGGCGACGTTCGCGGCGACCGTGGCGTCGGCGATCCGGTCCGGCGCGATCGGGCCGATCCCGGGCTCGACCCAGTCCGCGGCGTCCTGCGGGTGCAGCCAGGTGCGCTCGCCGATCCGGACGACCCCGGTCGTGTCGGGCGGGCTGCCCTCCGGCCCGGACCGCAGGTCCAGGCGGACCGCGGGTGCGCCGCCCTCCGGGGCGAACCGGACGGAGCCCTCCCCGGTGACGGGGACCGGATCGGTATCGGCGGTCAGGGTCCCGGCCACCGACATCGCGACACCGCCGTCCGACCGGGTGCGGGCGCCGACGTCGGCGATCAGCGGTGCCGGATCGTAGTACTTGGGCAGGGTCGTACCGGTCGTGCCGGTGCCGTCGGCACTGCCGGTGTCGGTGCTGCCGTCGGACGGCGGGGGAGGGGCGGAGCCCATCGAGCCGGGCCACGCGCACCCGGTCAGCGCGCCGGTGAGCAGGACGGCGCAGAGCACGACCCGCAGCAGCGGTGCCGCTCGCCGTTCCGGCACATCGCCTCCGCCCTGATGGTCAGCCCTGATGGAGCGCCACGAGGATGCGGCGCAACGCCTCGAGTCTGCCTCCGCCGAGCGAGCCGGCGGCCACCAGGTCGTCCAGTGCACACTCCGGGTCGGCGGGCGGCCCGAGGTGGCCGCAGCCGCGCGGGCAGTCCTCGATCGCGGTGGCGAGATCGCCGAACGCGGCGACGACGTCGTCCGGCCCGACGTGCGCCAGCCCGAACGACCGGATGCCCGGCGTGTCGACGACCCAGCCCTCGGCGTGCGGGAAGGCCAGCGCCGCGGTCGTGGTGTGCCTGCCCTTGCCGACCCCGGACACCCGGCCGATGGCCTGGTCCGCGGCCGGGACGATCGCGTTGACCAACGTGGACTTGCCGACACCGGAGTGACCGACCAGCGCGCACAACCGACCGGCCAGCACCGACCGCAGGTCCTCCAGACCGGCCGGCGGGCCGTCCACCGACCGCCCGGTGACCACCAGCGGCACCCCGAGCTCGCGGTACTGCGCCGCGAACGGCTCCGGATCGGTCAGGTCGGACTTGGTCAGGCAGAGCACCGGCTCCAGGCCACCGGCGTAGGCCGCGACCAGGCAGCGGTCGACGAACCCGGTACGCGGCTGCGGATCGGCCACCGCGGTGACGACGATCAGCCGCTGGGCGTTCGCGACGACGACCCGCTCGTAGGGGTCGTTGTCGTCGGCGGTGCGGCGCAGCACGGTGTCCCGGCCGGCGACCCGCACGATCCGGGCGAGCGTGTCCGGTTCCCCGGACAGGTCCCCGACCAGGTCCACCAGGTCCCCGACGACGACCGGGGTCCGGCCGAGCTCGCGGGCCCGCATCGCGACCACCGGCGGCCGCTGCGGATCGGAGTCCGGGGCGCACGTCCAGCGTCCGCGGTCGACCGCGGTGACCATCGCCCGCGAGGCGTCGGCGTGCGCGGGCCGCCGCTTGCTCCGTGGCCGGGAACCGCGGCGACCCGGGCGGATCCGGACATCGGACTCGTCGAGCCGGTCGTGGCGGGGCACCGTCAGCGACCCTCGGTGATCCCGAGCAAGGCCGACCAGCGGCCGGGGAAGTCCGGGATCGTCTTGTCGGTGCAGCCGATGTCGTCGACCAGGACACCCGGCACGACCAGCCCGACGATCGCGCCCGCGGTCGCCATCCGGTGGTCGGCGTAGGCGCCCCACGGCCGGTCCTGACGCCCGGTGAGCGGCTTCGGATCGATCAGCAGGCCGTCGTCGGTCTCGGTGACCGAGCCGCCCAGCGCGGTGATCTCGGTGGCCAGCGCGGCGAGCCGGTCGGTCTCGTGGCCCCGCACGTGCCCGATGCCGCGCAGCCGGGACACCCCAGTCGCCAGCGCGGCGACCGCGGCCACGGTCGGGGCGAGCTCGCCCGCGTCGCGCAGGTCGACGTCCACCCCGGACAGCCGGTCCGGGCCGGTGACGGTGAGCCCGTCCGGCCCGTGCTCGACGCGGGCGCCGAACTGTTCCAGCACCGGCAGCAGGTGCACCCCGGGCTGGGTGGTCTCCGACGGCCAGCCGCGCACCGTCACCCGGCCGCCGGTCACGGCCGCCGCGGCCAGGAACACCGCGGCGTTCGACAGGTCCGGCTCGATCGCCCAGTCCCGCACCGTGATCGGGCCGGGCTCCACCCGCCAGGTGTCGGGCTCGTCGTCGTGCACGGTGACACCGGCCGCCCGCAGCATGTCGACGGTCATCGCGATGTGCGGCAGCGACGGCACCGGCGGGCCGGAGTGCCGCAGCGTCACGCCGCGCTCGAAACGGGCCCCGGAGAGCAGCAGACCGGACACGAACTGGGACGACGCCGACGCGTCGATGGTGACCTCGCCCCCGCGGGCCGGCTCGTCGCCGCCCATCCGGAACGGCAGCGCGTCGCCCTCGATCCGGGCGCCGAGCGTGCGCAGCGCGTCGAGCACCGTGCCCATCGGCCGCTCCCGGGCGTGCGGGTCGCCGTCGAACCGCACCTCGCCGCGGGTGGTCGCCGCGGCGGGCGGTACGAACCGCATCACCGTCCCGGCCAGCCCGCAGTCCACCTGCACCGGGGCCTGCGCCGTGCCACCGCGCAGCCCGTCGTGCGCGCCGGTCCGCACCGTGTCGCCCTCGGTGGTGACGGGCACGCCGAGTGCCGCCAGCGCGCCGGTCATCAGCGTGGTGTCGCGGGTCGGCGGGGCGCCGTCGACCCGGCAGGCGCCGCCGGACAGCCCGGCGAGCAGCAGGGCACGGTTGGTGACCGACTTCGAGCCGGGCACCGAGACGGTGCCGGTCACCGGGGCGGCGGGCGTGGGTGCGGACCAGAAGCTCACGCTCCCATCCTTCCGCACGTGGAAGGATGGGGCGCATGTGCGGCCGTTACGCCTCCACGAAGGCCCCAGCGGACCTGGCCGGCGAGTTCCACGCCGTCGACGCCACGGCCGAGACGTCGCAACGACCGGACTACAACGTCGCGCCGACCAAGGACATCACCGTCGTCGTGCAGCGGCACCCGCGCGACGACGACGGGGAGCCCGATCCGACCGTCACCGAGCGCTCGCTGCGCACGGTCCGCTGGGGCCTGGTGCCGTTCTGGGCGAAGGATCCCTCGGCGGGCGCCCGGATGGTGAACGCCCGCTCGGAGACGGTCACCGAGAAGCCCGCGTTCCGCCGTGCGGTGGCGTCACGGCGCTGCCTGTTCCCGGCCGACGGCTGGTACGAGTGGCAGCGCCACGACGCCGTGCCGAAGGCCGACGGCGGCTCGGGCAAGCCGACCAAGCAGCCCTACTTCACCGGCTACGCCGACGGCGCGACCCTGGCCATGGCCGGGATCTGGGAGTTCTGGCGCCCGAAGGGCGGCGAGCTCGCCGAGAAGTACCCCGACGGCCTGGTGACCGCCTGCGTGCTCACCACCGAGGCGGTCGGCCCGCTGGGCCAGGTGCACGACCGGATGCCGCTGGTGCTCGCCCCCGGCAGCTGGGACGCCTGGCTGGACCCGAACGCCGGATCGTCCGCCGAGCAGGTCACCGCGCTGCTCACCCCGCCCGCCCCGGAGCTGATCGCGGCGCTGGCGATCCGGCCGGTGTCGTCGCAGGTCAACAGCGTCCGCAACAACGGGCCCGAGCTGCTGGAGGAGCTGCCCGCCGATCAGGTGCGCGAGCCGATCCAGCTCGATCTGCTGTCGTGAGCGCAGCCGTCCGGGAGATCGACACCCCGCGCGGCCCGGCCCGGGTGACCCGGCACCCGGCGACGTCGGGTGCACCGCGCGGGCTGCTGCTGCTCGGGCACGGCGCCGGCGGCGGTGTCGAGGCCCCGGACCTGGTCGTCGCGACCGGGGCGGCGACCGCGGCCGGGTTCGACGTCGGGCTGGTCGAGCAGCCCTACCGGGTGGCGGGCCGGCGGGCCCCGGCCCCGGCCGGGCACCTCGACGAGGCATGGCGGGCGGTCGCCGAAGCCGTCCGCGGCGAGCTGCCGCTGGTCCAGGGCGGGCGCAGCTCCGGGGCCCGGGTCGCCTGCCGGACCGCGCCGGCCACCGGCGCCGTCGCCGTGCTGTGCCTGGCGTTTCCGCTGCACCCGCCGGGTAAGCCCGAGCGGACCCGGTTGCCCGAGCTGGCCGGCGCCGGGGTGCCGGCCCTGGTGGTGCAGGGCCGCAGCGACCGGTTCGGGATCCCGGACGACGGCCCCGGCCGCCGGGTGGTGCTGCTCGACGGCGACCACGGCCTGAAGAAGGACCCGGCCGGGCTGGCCGGCGCGGTGCGCGACTGGCTGGCCGGGCTACCGGTCTAGAGCCGGCAGTGCCGGTCCAGCATCGCGGGCACCTTCGAGGGGTGCAGCGGCGCCGACAGGTACCAGCCCTGGCCGATGTCACAGCCCAGCGACCGCAGCCGGGTCGCCTGCTCCGCCGTCTCCACCGACTCGGCGACCACCCCGAGCCCGAGGCGGTGCGCGAGCTCGATCATCGCCGACAGCACGACGGGGCTGTCCAGGTCGCGGCCGGGGTAGCCGTCCGCCGACGGCGGCAGCGGGCCCTTCGCCGACACGAACGACCCGGCGAGCTTCAGCACGTCCACCGGGAGCCGGTGCAGGTAGGCCAGGTTCGAGTAGCCGGTGCCGAAGTCGTCGATCGCGATCCGTACACCGAGCCGGGACAGCTCCTCCAGCGCCGCGATCGGCTGTCCGCCCGCGGACATCAGGTCGCTCTCGGTCAGCTCCAGCTGCAGCGCCCGCGCCGGCCAGCCGGTCTCGGTGAGGATCTCCACGATCCGCTGCACGGCGTCGTCCTGGCGCAGCTGGCGGCCGGCCACGTTGACGCTGAGCACGAACTCGCGTGAGGGATCGGCGTCGGCCCAGGCGCGCGCGTCGGTGCAGGCCCGGC
Organism: Pseudonocardia autotrophica; assembly: GCF_003945385.1. Classification (NCBI taxonomy): domain Bacteria; kingdom Bacillati; phylum Actinomycetota; class Actinomycetes; order Pseudonocardiales; family Pseudonocardiaceae; genus Pseudonocardia; species Pseudonocardia autotrophica. The sequence continues at coordinate 5,986,955 of NZ_AP018920.1, read as the reverse complement.
GCAGCAGGTAGAGGCCGAGCGGCACGATCAGCCCGGTCTGCTCGGCCAGCGGGATGAACAGGTCCGGGCCCAGCTGCTCGCCGTCGGCCGACCGCCACCGGGCGAGTGCCTCGACCCCGGCGACCCGGCCGTCGGTGAACGACACCAGCGGCTGGTACTCCAGGTCGAACTCGCCGCGCTCCAGCGCTCCCGGCATCCGGCCGGCCAGCTCGAACAGATGCACGTCGTGCCGGTGCCGTTGCGGGTCGAAGACCGCGATCCGGTCCCGGCCGTCGCGTTTCGCCCAGTACATCGTGGTGTCCGCGGCCTGCATCAGCGCGGCGGCGCCCTCGTCGGGCGGTGCGTTCGCGCCGGCGCAGTCGTGTACCGGCCACGAGACGACGCCGATGCTGGCCGAGACCACGATCTCGCGGTTGCGCAGCGCCACCGGGCGCCGGACGGTCTCGAGCGCCGTGTGCGCCACCGCGATCAGCTCCTCCGGGCCGGTGCAGCTCTCGATGAGCACGACGAACTCGTCGCCACCCATCCGCGCCACGGTGTGCCCGAGGCCGCCGATCTCGGCCTGCATGCGGTGCGCGACGGAGCTGAGCAGTTGGTCGCCGGCGTCGTGCCCGAGGGTGTCGTTGATCGCCTTGAAACCGTCCAGGTCCAGGTAGCAGACGCCGACCTTGGCGCTGCCGGTGCCGAGTGCCTCCAGCGCGGCGGTGAGCCTGCTGAAGAACAGCGTCCGGTTCGGCAGCCCGGTGAGCGGATCGTGCTCGGCCTGGTGCTGCAGGCGGGACTGCAGCAGGTGCCGCTCGGTGACGTCGGCGATCATCGCGACCAGGTAGCGCGGGGCGCCGTCGCGGTCCCGGATCAGCGAGACGACCAGCTCGGTCCAGACCTGGCGGCGGTCCTTTCCGAGGTACGCCTTCTCCATCCGGACGTGGCTCACCCGGCCGGCCAGCATCGCCTGGATCTGCGGCCACATCTCCGGGGTGTCCTCGGGATGGATGAACTCGAAGACCGAGCGCCCGACGATCTCGTCCGGGGGATACCCGAGCATCTCGGCGAGCGCCCGGTTCGCCTCCAGGACCTTCCCGCCGGCATCGGCGACGCTGATCCCCAGCACCGAGTGCTCGAACACCGCTCCGTAGCGGGCCTCGGATCGCCACCGGGCGTCCTCGGCGGCGCCGCGGGCCGCGAACGCCGCGGCGCTGATCCGCTCCTGTTCGGTGCGGGTCCGCTGCTGCAGGGTCCGCGCGTAGCCGGCCGACAGTGCGCCGATCCCGGCGGTGAAGCGGCGCAGCCGGGCCGGATCGGCGATCCGGTCGGCGAAGTGTGATGCCAGCACGTCCAGCGAGCAGCGCAGCGCGGCCGTGTCGGTGAGGTGCGCGCCGATCAGCTCGGCGCCGATCTCGCGGGCCGTCTCGATCTCGGCCCGCCCGTCGACGACGGCGGTGATCGAGTACGCGGCTCCGGCCAGGACCGCGCGCAGCTCCGCCCGCCCGGCCGAGACGAAACCACGGGCGTGGATCGCCGCGACCCAGGCGTCGGTCAGCCGCTCGACGGCCGGCTCGGGCCGGACGTCGCCCGGGTCCACCGGTGCGGCATCCCCCACGTCGCTCTCCTGTCGTGCATGTCGACGTCGCCGGTCGGCGACCTCAGCGGCGCGCCACGCCGGCCAGGCCGGGATAGCGCTGGACCTCCGGCCCGACCGGGGACTCCGGCCGCCACAGCGGGATCCGGACGACGCCCGGCTCCAGCAGCTGCAGGTCGCCGAACAGTTCGGCCACCTCCTCGGTCGACCGCATCCGCATCGCGTTCGGCGACCGGTCCCGGTTGTAGATGCTCTGGGCCTCGTCGGCCCCCAGATGCCCGCCCTCGGCGGTCGCGTGGCTGATCACCAGGTGGCTGCCGGGGGCCATCGCCTCCAGGTAGGTGCGCACCAGATCGGCCGGCCGGGCCTCGTCGGGCACGAAGTGCAGCACCGACACCATCAGCACCGCGATCGGCCGGGAGAAGTCCAGGTGCGTGCGGGTCAGCGGGTTGTCCAGCACCCGGGACGGCTCGGTCAGGTCGGCGGCGAGCACCTCGGTGCGATCGACCTCGTCGAGCAGGGCCCTGCTGTGCACGACCGCGATCGGGTCGTTGTCGACGTAGAGCACCCGTGCGTCCGGGATCTCGGCGGCCGCGATCTCGTGCACGTTGCCCGCCGTCGGGATGCCGGACCCGAGATCGAGGAACTGGGTGATCCCCTGCGCACACAGGTGACGGACGACCCGGCGCAGGAACGCCCGGTTCGCCTGCGCGACCGACGCCATCTCGGGCAGCACACCGAGGATCTGCTCGGCGAACCGTCGGTCGGCCTCGAAGTTGTGCGAGCCGCCCAGGTAGTAGTCATAGACCCGAGCGACGCTCGGACGGTTCATGTCGACCTCGTCGGGTGCCCACGCCGGCCTGTCCATTCACTGCCCCCTGCAACGGATTCGACGTCTCGACCAGGGACACTACTGGCCGGACGGCACAGTGCGGAGGTACGCGGGGTACGCGCCCCTCAGGACAGCGCGATCGTGGCGACCGTGGCCCCGGTGAGTGACACCAGATCCGCCGGGGCGAGCTCGATCTCGAGTCCGCGCCGTCCGCCGGAGCAGTAGATCGTGCTGAACCCGTGTGCCGAGGAGTCGAGCACGGTGGGGAGCCGCTTGCGCTGACCGAGCGGCGAGATCCCGCCCGCCACGTAGCCGGTGATCCGCTCGGCGTCGGCGACCTCGGCCATCACGGCCCGCTTGGCACCGACCGCGGCGGCGAGCGCCTTGAGGTCGAGCTGCGCCGACACCGGCACGATCCCGACCGTCATGGTGCCGTCGACCACCGCGACGAGTGTCTTGAAGACCCGGTCCGGGTCCTGGCCCATCGCGCGGGCCGCCTCCGGCCCGTACCCGCTCTCCCGGTCGTCGTGGGTGTAGCTGTGCACCTCGTGCGGGATCTTGCGCTTGACCAGCAACGCCGTCGCCGGAGTGCCCCTGCCCGCCATGACCGTGACCTCCCTGTTCGCCCGCCCGCTGCGGTTGCCGCAGGCAACCTACGGGAATGCCGGTCCGGCCGGTGACGTTCCCGGTGGTGTGACGACAGCAGTGATGGAGGCCCCCCGGGTGTCCGTGGCCGGACGGAACCGCGGGGGACGCGTACCCTCCGACACGACCGCCGCGCCGGTGACCCGCACCGGCGCGCGGTCCGTGTCACTGGAGAGGGGACCCTTGTCAGAACAGCCGGATCGGTCGGTGAACGAGCCGGTCGAGCAGGTCGGTTCCGCCGATGCCGAGGGTAACCGCGCGCCGGAGGACGAGACGGTCGAGGAGCGCACCGCCCGCTTCGAGCGGGACGCGATGCCGCTGCTCGACCAGCTCTACGGTGCGGCGCTGCGGATGACCCGGAACCCGGCGGATGCCGAGGACCTGGTGCAGGAGACCTTCCTGAAGGCCTACTCGGCCTTCGGTTCGTTCCGTCGCGGGACGAACCTGAAGGCCTGGCTGTACCGGATCCTGACCAACACCTACATCAACGGGTACCGCAAGCGGCAGCGTCAGCCGCTGCAGGCACCGACCGACGAGATCACGGACTACCAGCTGGCCCAGGCGGGTGAGCACACGTCCACCGGTCTGCGCTCGGCCGAGGTCGAGGCGATGGACGCACTGCCCGACGACGACGTGAAGGAGGCCCTGTCGGCGTTGCCGGAGGACTTCCGGATGGCCGTGTACCTGGCCGACGTCGAGGGGTTCGCCTACAAGGAGATCGCCGAGATCATGGGCACCCCGATCGGCACCGTGATGTCCCGGCTGCACCGGGGCAGGCGGCAGCTGCGGGACATGCTGACCGACGTCGCCCGGGAGCGCGGTTTCGTGCGCGGGGCCGGCAGCCAGGAGGTGACGGCATCGTGAGCGCCGAGGAGGTTCCCGCCGAGCGCAATCCGCTGGCCGGTGACACCACAGGCTGCAGCGAGGTGCTCGCCGAGGTCTGGATGTTCCTGGACCGCGAGTGCGACCAGGAACGCAGGCGGCTGTTGCAGCGCCATCTCGACGAGTGCGCCCCGTGCCTCGCCGAGTACGGCATCGACGAGAAGCTGAAGGCCCTGCTGGCGCGCAAGTGCGGCGGGGAGTCGGCACCGGAGGCGCTGAAGGACCGGCTCCGCACCCAGATCCGTTCCGCGGTGCTGGAGCAGGCGCAGGTACGGGTCGAGTCCGGGCCGGAGGGCACGAGCGTATCGGTGTCCCGTCGGCGCACGGAGTTCCGGCGCGAGGGCTGAGCGCGAGCACGGCGTGACCACAGCACGCACGAAGGGCGGGTACCGGGATCGGTACCCGCCCTTCGCACGTTCGGCCGGCGACTCAGGTGTTCGGCTTCTTGCCGTGGTTCGCCTTCTTCTTGCCGCGGTCGCGGCGCTTGCGGGCACGCTTCGACATGGTCGGCCCTCCTCTCTTCACGGGTCACGGTTCCGCGGCGGTGCCGCGGGAGCTCGTGGCAGTGATTCTCGCATGTGGTGGGATGGACGACCGTGACCACGCTCAGCCAGCTGCTCGCCGAGCACACGACGATGGACGGCGAGACCGCCGATCACCTCCAGCGGGTGGTCGGTGAGTGGCAGCTGCTCGCCGACATGTCGTTCGCCGACTTCCTGTTGTGGGTCCCGCTGGACGACCTGCACGCGGCCGCCGCCCCGGTCGGCGACGGATCGTCGCGGACCTCCACCGCCCAGTTCCTGTGCGTCGCGCAGGCCCGGCCGACCACCGCACCCACGGCGCACCCGGACGACGTCGTCGGCCGCCGGGCCGCGCCGGTGGAGGTCGGTCAGCTGCGCCGGGCGGTCCTGGAGGGGCGGATCTGCCGCGACGACGACCCGCGCTGGCACCTCGAGGTGCCGGTCCGCCGGGAGACCATCCCGGTCCGCTACCACGGCCGCACCGTCGCCGTGCTGTCCCGGGACACGAACCTGTCGACGCCCCGGGTGCCCTCCCCGCTGGAGATCGCCTACCTGGGCAGCGCATCGGACCTGTGCCAGATGATCGTCGACGGCACGTTCCCGCCGCAGTCCGGGCCGCCCGGCAGCGCCGAGGGCAGCCCGCGCGCCGGCGACGGCCTGGTCCGGCTGGACGCACACGGCAACGTCGCCTACGCCAGCCCGAACGCGCTCTCGGCGTATCACCGGATGGGCCACGCCAGCGACGTCGCCGGGGCCGATCTGACCGCGGTGTCCAAGGCGCTGGTGCTCGACCCGTTCGACGCGAAGGACGTCGCCACCCGGATCGCCGACGCGCTGGCCGGGGTTCCGTCCGGCCGGATGGAGATCAAGGGGCGGCGGGCGACGATGCTGATCCGGGCGCTGCCGCTGCGCCCGCGGGGGGATGCCGCGGGCGCGCTGGTGCTGGTGCGCGACGTCACGGACCTGCGCCGCCGGGACGCGGCGCTGATGTCCAAGGACGCCACCATCCGCGAGATCCATCACCGGGTGAAGAACAACCTGCAGACCGTCGCGGCGCTGCTCCGGCTGCAGGCCCGGCGCAGCGAGCACCCGGAGGCCAGCCGGGCGCTGGAGGAGTCGGTCCGCCGGGTCACCTCGATCGCGCTGGTGCACGAGGCGCTGGCCTACTCGGTGGCCGAGGTCGTCGAGCTCGACGAGCTGCTGCCGAAGGTGCTGCCCGCGATCCGGGACGGGGCGACCACCGAGTCGCGCGCCCGGGTCCGGGTGGACGCCGGTTTCGGTGCGCTGCCCGCGGCCAAGGCCACCCCGCTGGTGCTGGTGCTGGCCGAGCTGGTGCACAACGCGCTGGCGCACGCCTACGACCCGGGTGTTGCGGGCGAGGTCGTGGTGAGCCCGAACCGCTCGGCGAGCCGGCTCGAGGTGTCGGTGGCCGACGACGGGCACGGGATGCCGGCGGACTTCGACTTCGAACAGTCGAAGGGACTGGGCCTGCAGATCGTGCGCACCCTGCTGAGCTCGGAGCTGGAGGCGACGATCAGCGTCTCCGCGCGCGACGGTGGCGGGACGGTGGCGCTGATCCGGCTTCCGCTGGGCGGCGCCTGATCGGCTGGTGAGCGCCGTCGGCCCCGCCCCGAGCGACCGGTGGGCGGCCCGTCAGGGCCGGAGGCGGCGCAACGGGCGTGGGCCGGATCGTCCCCGGGCGGTCGGTGTGGTGCGCCGGGTGACTGCAACGGTCACTGCGGGTGACCCGGGGCGTGAACGGGGGCCGCAGCGGCACCGGATACCCTCGACCTGTGACCGTTGATCCCGGTGCCGTGGTCGCGCCGGCACCGTGGTGGACAGGTCATGTGGGGTGGCAGATCACCCCGAACGCACCTCGGGCCCGTGGCCGGTGGCGTCCGGCTACGGGCCCGAGGTCGGGGAGCTACTTCGTGTGTTCTTCGATCCGTGCGATCAGGCGGTGTGGGCGCGCGGACGGGTGCTGCGCCGCTTCAGGGCGCGCCGCTCGTCCTCGCTCATGCCGCCCCAGACACCCGCGTCCTGGCCGGACTCGAGGGCCCACTGCAGGCACGACTCGGTGACCGGGCAGCGCCGGCACACGCTCTTCGCCTCGGCGATCTGCATCAGGGCGGGGCCGCTGGTGCCAACCGGGAAGAACAGCTCCGGGTCCTCGTCGCGGCAGATCGCGTCGTGACGCCAGTCCATGATTACTTTCTCCTCTGGTGCGCGATCGGGGTCGCGCCGATCGTCATCTGTTACGTCCGTGTTTCGGAGCTTGTGAATACTTTCACGAGCTCCGGCGGTCCTCAACGGGAAACTGCCTTTCGGATACGTGAGCGGCCTCATAGCCACTCCCGCACGACAGACCGGTGCCCCGAACTTCCAACAACGGGCCGGTTCCTCGAACCAGTGTCCCTGGCGGACACGGAAACGGCCACCCGAATCCCGTGTAGTACCCGACACCCCCCTGGCGGCGTTGCCTGGGGTCTCCCGCTTGCGTAGGGACCACCTTGGATCACCGGTTTGGGCTGGTGTAAGCCCCAACGGGACCGACGGTCCGCTCACATCGGTGAATGGCGGGGTTGCTCACTCCGGCGTGTGAGAGCGCCCGCACAGGGCGCGACGAACCGCCCCTCTCATACGACGACGCGTAACGCTCCCGGCACGCTCAGGAATTCCACGTCGGTCCGCTCGCCCAGGTGGTCGCCGTCCAGCTGCAACGCGAGGGGGCGATCGGAGGTGATCCTGACCTGGGGGACCGCGTCGTGCCGCACGACGTGCTTGCCGTGCGGGTCACCGTCGGCAGCCAGCATCTGACGCAGCGTGGCCGCGATCGTCCTGGGGCTCAGGCCGGTCAGCGCGAACAGCCCGAGTCCGCTGCCGAACGACGAGCGCGGGTTCGTCCGGACCGCGCGGCCGGAGAGGTAGGTCCACGGGTCGGTGTTCGAGACGAACGCCAGCCGCACGCCGCCCAGCGGTGCCGCCCCCGGGATCTGCACCGTCATCGACGGTGGTCGGTGCAGCTGCGCCAGGTACTGGCGGATCGCGGTGAGCGCATACCGGCCGGGGCTGGCCTCGTGGCCCTGGGCCCTGGCCCGCTCCACGGCGGCGACGACCTCGGCGTCCCAGCCCATGCCGGCGTTGAAGGTGAACCACCGGTCGTCGGCGTGGCCCAGGCCCACCAGCCTGCGGCGCCGTGCGGCGAGCGCGCTCAGCACGTGGCCGGTCGCCTCGACCGGGTCGCGCGGCATCTCCAGCGCACGGGCGAAGACGTTCGCCGAGCCGCCGGGCACCACGGCCAGCATCGCGGTGGCGTCCGGGTCGGGGCGGGGCGGTCCGCTCCCGGTGCCGGTCTGTGCGGCCAGCAGCCCGTTGACGACCTCGTTGACCGTGCCGTCGCCGCCGAGCGCCACCACCAGCTCGACCCCGTCGGCGACGGCCGACGCGGTGGCCTCCGCGGCGTGCCCCCGGTAGCGGGTCTGCAGCACGTCCAGCTTCAGCTCGCTGGCGAGCGCCTTGGTCAGTACGTCCCGCCCGGCTGCCGTCGTCGACGTGGCCTGCGGGTTGACCACGAGCAGCGCGCGCACGGGCCGACTGTAACGACCGGTGCTCCCCGGCGGGGCCGGGCGGTCGGTTCCCGGCGGTGCCGGGCGGTTGGCTCCCCGGCGGTGCCGGGGCGGTTGGCTCCCCGGCGGGGCCGGGCGGTTGACACTGCTTATCCTCGGGCTGTGGCCGAGGAGCAGCGCAACGACGTCCCCGCCGCGCCGCGCGTTCCGGAGAACGTGAAGGTGTCCGGCCTGCTTGTCGCCCTGCAGGGGATCGTCGGCGTGGTCGTCGCCGTCGTGCTGGGGGTGCGGGCCGTCGAGGCCGGCGGCCCCCGGCTGTACTACGGCCTCGCCGAGTCCGGGATCTTCCTGCTGATGGGCGGCGCCGTCGTCGGCATCGGGTACGGCCTGATCCGTGGGCTGCACGGTTGCCGCACCCCGGCGATCGTGGTGCAGCTGCTGCTGCTCCCGGTCGTGTACAGCCTGCTCGGGCCGTCCCGGCAGCTGCTCTGGGGCATCGTCTGCGGGCTCCTCGTGCTGTTCACCTTCATGATGCTGATCAGCGAGCAGTCCCGGCGCTGGGCGCTGGGCGAGGACGAGCCCGGGAGCTAGCCGGACCGCTGGGCGAGCGCCGCGAGCGGGCCGTCGGTGAGCCGGTAGGTGGTCCAGCCCTCGTTCGGCCCGGCGCCGATGGAGCGGTAGAAGCCGATCGCCGGGGCGTTCCAGTCGAGCACGTTCCACTCCAGCCGGGCCCAGCCGCGCCGCGTGCACTCGGCGGCCAGCGCTGCGAGCAGTCGCAGGCCGTGCCCGTCACCGCGGTGCGCGGGGGAGACGTAGAGGTCCTCCAGGTGCATCCCGGCGACCCCCTCCCAGGTGGAGAAGGTGCGGAACCAGATCGCGGTGCCCACCACCGTGCCGTCGCCGGTGGTTGCGACCAGTGCGGTGGCCGACGGGTCCCGGCCGAACAGCGCGGTGTGCAGCTGGTCGCCCGTGAGCAGGCACTCGTCGGCGGCCTTCTCGTACTCGGCGAGCTCGTGCACCAGCCGCACGACGGCCGGGACATCACCGGGGCCGGCGGGGCGGACGCCGCTCACCGCTCGCTCCGGGTCGGGCGCTGGTTGACGTGGTCGAGGCGCGGGACCCCGCGCTCGAACCCGAGGACCGTCACCCCGGCCGGATCCATCGCGACGTGCACCCCACCGGTGGCGGGCAGCCCGATCCAGCGCGCGGTCAGCACCCGGGAGAAGTGGCCGTGCCCGACCAGGATCACGTCGCCGTCGCCGAGCAGGGCACGCGACTCGGCGAGCACGGCGTCGGCCCGGACACACACGTCGTCCGGTGTCTCGCCGCCCGGCCACGGGCCGTTCCAGATGGTCCAGCCGGGCAGCGTCTCGCGGATCTGCGGCGTGGTGCGGCCCTCGGCGTCGCCGTAGTCCCATTCGGCGAGCCGGTCGTCGATCGCGTCCACCGTGAGCCCGGCGAGCGCGGCGGTGTCTCGCGCGCGCGTGCGCGGGGAACAGAGGACGCGGGCCGGCGGTGCCGCGTGCCGGACCAGCTCCAGGGCGTCGCGCACCGCGCCGGCGGCGGCCCGCCCGTCGTCGGTGAGCCCGATGTCGGTGCGTCCGGTGTGCCGCCCGGTCCGTGACCACTCGGTCTCGCCGTGGCGGAGCAGCAGGATCCTGCCGTTCGGGTCGTCGTCGCTCACGATCGCCGACGCTACCGCCCGCCAGGTGCCGGAGGGTTCGTGCGCGGCCCCGCGGGTCGCCCGGACGGGTCGCCGTGCCACTCGTCCGGGTCGTCGGCCGTGGCGCAGCCGCGTCGCGGCCGCTCCGTCGGGTGAGATGGGGCCGTTCCCGCCCCGTTCCCGCCCGTTCCCGAGGAGTGACATGTCGCAGCACCCCCGCCGGCTCGCACGGCGGATCGCCGGGCTCGGCACCGCGGCCGGTCTGGCACTCGCCGCCGCACTGGGTTCGGCGGTTCCTGCTGCCGCACTGGGTTCGGCGGTTCCTGCAGCCGCGGCGCCGGAGCAGGCCGCCGCCGGGGTCGGTCCCGGCGTGCAGATCGCCACCCCGGTCGCCGGGGGAGCGGAGCTGTGCACCGCGAACTTCCTCTACACCGCGGCCGGGGCGGCCGACGGACACCGGGACGACGACGGGCCGGTGCACCGGAGCATCCCCGCCGGGAAGCTCTATCTCGGGACGGCCGCGCACTGCATGGCGGCGGAGAGCGCGCGGTCCTCGATCGACGGCTGTGTGGAGCCGGTCCAGCCGCACGGCACCGAGGTCGGGATCGTGGGCCGGGACGGCACCGTGCATGCCGGCCGGGTCGCCTACAACTCCTGGGTGGTGATGCAGGAGCGCGGTGAGAGCGACCCGCAGCTCTGCCTCTACAACGACTTCGCATTGATCGAGCTCGGGCCGAGCGCCGCAGCGGTCGCCGACCCGACCGTGCCCGGATTCGGCGGCCCGGTCGGGCTGAACGCGGGCGGCACCGCGAGCGGTGACCGCGTCTACAGCTATCAGCCGAACCAGCTCGCGCCGACGCCGTTCAAGCAGGGCGTGTCCTTCGGCAGGCCGGAGGGGCCGCGGACGCACGTCGTCGGGACGCTGCCGCCGGGCGTTCCCGGTGACTCCGGTTCCGGCTACGTCGACGCGCAGGGGCGTGCGTTCGGGGTGCTGTCGAGCCTGATGCTGCCGACCGCCACGAACGGGGTCACCGACATCGCGCAGGCGCTGGGGTACGCCGCCGCGTTCGGTCCGGTGGGGTCGGTCGACCTGGTTCCGGGCAACTCCGGGTTCACCCCGCGCGGGATGCCGCTGACCGAGCTGCCCGCCGTCGGGGAGCGGCCGCTGCCGGAGGTCACCCCGGTGCCGTTGGGCTGAGCCGGCGAGCCGTACGCGCGTCCTGTGCCCGTGCCCACTCCGGCGGCGCGGGAGGCCGGAACCCGCCGGTGTCCCGGTTAGACTCCGCGACAGACCCGACAGCCGAGTCCCGGCGCGGTGCCGCATCCGGCACCGGCCGCCGGGATGGCCGTCCGGCACCGAGATCCGGTCGACGACCCCGCGGCCTCCGGTGCAACGGCAGGCGCCGCCCGTTCGGCGCCGCTCAGGTACCTCACCGTATGGAGTCTTCGATGACGCTCGCCCAGGATCGGCCCGGAACCACATCGCCCGCGCGGGACGAGGTGTTCGGCGCGCACGAGGGCGGCAAGCTGGCGACCGGTCTGACCACGCCCCTGGCCGATGCCCGTGACCTGTCGATCGCCTACACGCCCGGGGTCGCGGACGTGTGCCGTGCGATCGCCGACGACGCCGCCCTCGCGGCCCGCTACACCTGGGCGCACCGGCTGGTCGCCGTGGTCAGCGACGGCACCGCGGTGCTGGGCCTCGGTGACATCGGCCCGCGCGCGTCGCTGCCGGTGATGGAGGGCAAGTCGGCGCTGTTCAAGTCGTTCGCCGGGCTGGACTCGATCCCGCTGGTGCTCGACACGACCGACGTCGACGAGATCGTCGAGACCCTGGTCCGGCTGCGCCCCACCTTCGGTGCCGTCAACCTGGAGGACGTCGCCGCACCGCGCTGCTTCGAGCTCGAACGCCGGCTGATCGAGGCCCTCGACTGCCCGGTGATGCACGACGACCAGCACGGCACGGCCGTCGTCCTGCTGGCGGCGCTGAACGGTGCCTGCCGGGTGCAGGACCGCGCCCTGCGTGACCTGCGGATCGTGATCTCCGGGGCGGGCGCTGCCGGGATCGCGTGCGCCCGGATCCTGCTCGCGGCCGGGGCGTCGGACGTGGTGCTGCTCGACTCCCGGGGTGTCGTGGACGCCGGCCGGGGCGGGATGAAGGCGGAGCTGGCCGCGGTGACGAACCCGCGCGGGGTGACCGGCGGCATCGCCGAGGCGCTGGCCGGTGCGGACGTGTTCGTGGGCCTGTCCAGCGCGACCCTGCCGGAGGAGCTGCTGACCACGATGGCCCCCGACGGCATGGTGTTCGCGCTGTCCAACCCGGATCCCGAGGTGCATCCGGAGGTCGCCGCGCGGCACGCGGCGATCGTCGCGACCGGGCGCAGCGACTTCCCGAACCAGATCAACAACGTGCTGGCGTTCCCGGGGATCTTCCGGGGGGCGCTGGACGCGAACGCCCGGCGGATCACCGACGACATGAAGGTGGCCGCGGCCACCGCCATCGCCGATGTGGTCGCCGGTGAGCTGTCCCCGACCAACATCGTCCCCGGACCGTTCGACCCGCGGGTGGCGCCCGCGGTCGCTGCCGCCGTGGCCCGGGCGGCCGCAGCGGGTGCCGGATGCTGATGACGCGGTGCAACCGAGATCACACAGCGTGCTCATACGGTCGCTGCGCCGAGCGGCACGCCCCGCTGTGAGCGGTTGTTCACTGTAGGTCAACTTTCCTGCCACCGTTCGCCGAGCGAATAGACCCCTTCGCCGTCAAGGGATACCTAGTCGCCAACGGTGAAAGGGCAATGAGCCGTACCGGCTAGGCTGATCGGCGCAATTACCCGCTGTGCCGAGTCGCTCGATCGGACTACCGGGCCGGATCCCCCGGCCCGGTGTCTCGTTGAGTCGGTGGAGCTGCCGAACGGAACGGAGGCCGGCGTGGCCGAGGTGGAACCGCGGGCGGGACATCGTCCGGGTGGTGCGTCCCAGGGTGCCGCAGGCGAACCGGGTGCCGAGCCGGTGTCGCGGGGGTCCCGCGACGCGGACCGACCCGCCGGGCTGGCCGGTGACCTCGCGCGGGCGTTCGCCGGCCCGGGCGGCACCCGGGCCTCCCGGCCCCGCGCCGCGGCGGACCCCGGCCCGTACGGTGAGCAGCCCTACGGCGAGCAGCCCTACGCGGAGCACCCGTCCGGGGCGCACGCGGCCGTCGAGGCCCCGGCCGGCGCCGATCTCGCCGTCGCCGGCGCGGTGGCGGTCCCGGCCGGGGGCGTCGCCGGACCTCGTGAACACGGCCCGGACGGTGTCGGGCCCGAGCTCGGGCAGCTCGGCGAGCGGCCTGCCGTGGCGGACCCGGACGCCACTGCCGCAGCGCTCGGCGGGCGGCTCGCGCCGGACACCACGTCCGGCGGGCCGGACGGGGCCGGATTCGGTGAGCCGCCGTTCGGCAGGCCCCGCCCGACCCCGCGTCCCACACCCGCGGCGCGCCGGCCGCAGCCGGCGGCACCCACCGCGCGGCCCGAGCCCGGTCTCGATCCGGCCGACCACTCGGCGGTGCAGCTCCCGCCGTCGCCGGCGCTGCTCTGCGACGCCTCCGGGATCGTGCTGCACACCAACGCCGCGCTGCGCAGGCTCGCCGGGTCCGCCGACCCGACAGGGATGAAGCTGCCGCAGCTGCTCGTCGGTCCCGACTCCGACGCCCGGCTGGTCCGCGCCGACCGCAGGCTGGCCCGGGTGAAGGTGGTCCGCTGGCCGCAGCCCGGCAACCGGAGCGTCGTGCTGCTCACCGCGTTCCCGGACGCGACGGCCGCCCCGTCGGACGAGGCACCCGCGCTGGACCTCGAGCGCGCCACCCGCTCCGGCACCTGGACCTTCGACCTGCAGGCGGGCACGCTCACCCGCAGCGAGGGCCTGGTCGAGCTGTACCGCTCGCTGGGCGTCCGCCCGGACGGCGTGGACGGGCCGATCGAGGGCGAGCAGGTCGAGCGGGTCTGCCGGCTGCTGCGCCGCGGCCCGGACGAGCTGTCGAGCCCCGGCCGTCCCGCGCACTCCTCGGAGATCCGTCCCGAGGGCGGCTCGGTGCTGTCCTGCCGGACCCGGATCGACCGCACCCCCGGTGGCGCGCCGCTGCGGCTGATCGGCACCGTGCAGGACGTCACCGACCGGCGCCGCGCCGAGTCCCGCGCGCAGCGCTCCGGCCAGCGGTTCGCCGAGCTGGTCGCCACCATCACCACCGGTGTCGCGATGCTCGACGGCCGCGGCCGGATCGTCGACGCCAACCCGGCGCTGTGCCGGCTGCTCGACGCCGATCTGGAGACCCTGCGCGGCGTCCCGGCCCGCAGCCTGTCCGCGGAGCCGCAGTCCGGCGACCGCGACGGCCTGCCGGACTGGCTGCGTGCGCCGTCGGACCAGGAGTCGACCTACCGGATCGACTCGCTGCCGCTGCTGCGCGCCGACGGCACCCGGGTGGACTGCGAGGTCGTCGTGAACGCGGCCCCGTCCGACGACGGCAGGCCGTTCTGGCTGCTCGTCGTGACCGACGTGGGCGAGCGCAGGCGGGCCGCGGACGTGCTGCGCGAGGCGCACACGGTCGATCCGCTGACCCGGCTGCCGAACCGGGCGGGCCTGCTGGAGCTGGCCGACCGGGCGCTCGCCGGCCCGGACGCCCCCCGGGTGGCGGTCGTCGTCGGCGACGTCGACGACTTCGCCCGGGTCAACACCGGCCTCGGGCACGCCGACGGCGACACCCTGCTGGTCGAGCTCGCCGGCCGGCTGCAGCGCGACCTCCCGTCGCTGTGCACCGCCGGCCGGCTGGCCGGGGACGAGTTCGCCGTCGTCTGCGTCGACGTCGACACCGTGGGCGGCCCGCAGGCGCTCGGCGCGACCGTCGCGGAGCTGTTGCGGGGCACCGTCACCGTCGGCGGTCGCCCGGTCACGCTGACCGCATCGGTCGGCGTCGCCACCCCGGACGCGGTGCCCGCGGGCCCGCACCCGCCGCGCGGTGACGACCTGCTGCGCTCCGCGGAGATCACCGTGCAGCAGGCCAAGCAGCGTGGCCGCGGCACCGTCGGGATCGCCGATCGCGGCACCGTCGGACCGGCCTGCCGGCAGCTCGAGCTGGAGGCCGAGCTGCGCGCCGCCATCGAGTCGGACGCGCTGCGCCTGGAGTACCAGCCGGTCGTCGCGCCGGACGGCACCGTGCTGTCCGCCGAGGCGCTGCTGCGCTGGTCGCACCCGGTGCACGGGGAGGTCTCCCCTGGCGAGTTCCTGCCGGTCGCGCAGCGCAGCGGCCTGCAGCGTGATCTCGACCTGTGGGTGCTGCGCACCGCCACCGCCGAGGCCGCCACCTGGCCGCGGCACGGTCAGCGGATCGCCGTCGCGGTGAACCTGGCCGGGCTGCTCCCCGCCGATCCCGCCTTCCTCGACGAGGTCACCGCCGTCGTCGAGGGTTCCGGACTGGGCTGGGACCAGCTGGTGCTCGAGCTCGTGGAGACCAGCCTGGTCGCGCTGCCGCGCCCGGCGCTGGACGCGATGAGCGAGCTGGTGCGCCGCGGCGTCCGCTTCGCCGTCGACGACTTCGGCACCGGCTACTCCTCGCTGGCCCGGCTCAAGGAGCTCCCCGCACAGACGGTCAAGGTCGATCGCGCGTTCGTCACCGGGGTCGGCACCGATCCGGCGGACTTCGCGCTGGCCAGGGCCGTCGTCGAGGTGGCCAGGGCGATGGGGCGGGCGACCGTCGCCGAGGGCGTCGAGACCGCCGAGCAGTTCCACGTGCTGCGCGGGCTCGGGGTCAACGCCTTCCAGGGCTGGCTGTTCGCCCGCTCGCTGCGCCCCGACGACCTGCACCGGGTGCTGCGCGGCGGTGGGCTCCCGACGCCCGCCACCACCGGTACCCCGCCCGGCGGGACCCCCGGGGCCTGGTAGCGGCGCGAGCGGTCGCCGCTGTCGGTGGTCCGGGATAACGTTCCCCGACAGACGGCCGCCGGACGGGGGGCCGACGAGGGCAGGGGGAGCCCGCGATGATCGAGTTCCGGGGCGTCACGAAGCGCTTTCCGGACGGGACGGTCGCCGTCGACGAGCTCGACCTGGTGGCCGAGCAGGGTCGGATCACGGTGTTCGTCGGGCCGTCCGGTTGCGGGAAGACCACCTCGCTGCGGATGATCAACCGGATGGTCGAGCCGACCTCCGGTGAGCTGCGGGTCGACGGCCAGGACGTGCTCGCCGCCGATCCCGCCGAGCTGCGCCGCGGGATCGGCTACGTGATCCAGCAGGCCGGGCTGTTCCCGCACCGGACCGTCGTCGACAACATCGCGACCGTCCCGATGCTGCTGGGCACCGGCAGGCGGGCCGCCCGGGACCTGGCGATGGAGCTGATGGAGACCGTCGGCCTGGACACCGCGATGGCGAGCCGCTACCCGAGCCAGCTCTCCGGCGGCCAGCAGCAGCGGGTCGGTGTGGCCCGGGCGCTCGCCGCCGATCCGCCGGTGCTGCTGATGGACGAGCCGTTCTCCGCGGTCGACCCGGTGGTCCGGGAGAGCCTGCAGGAGGAGCTGCTGCGGCTGCAGTCCGAGCTCGGCAAGACGATCGTGTTCGTCACCCACGACATCGACGAGGCCATCAAGCTCGGCGACCGGGTGGCGGTGTTCCGGGTGGGCGGCAAGCTCGCCCAGTACGACGAGCCCGGTGTGCTGCTGTCCCGCCCGGTCGACGACTTCGTCGACTCCTTCGTCGGCCGCGACCGCGGCTACCGCGGCCTGGGGTTCCTCACCTCCGCGACGATCCCGCTCGGCAGCCTGGAGACGCTCTCGGTCGGCGACCGGCGGCCGGACTCGGGCTGGGCGGTCGTGCTGGACGACACCGGGCGTCCGCTGGGCTGGGTCGAGGCGGGCGACGGCGTCGTCACCGAGGACGGGATCGTCCCCGGCGGGTCGCTGTACGCCGTGGGCTCGGGCTCGCTGCGCGGGGCACTCGACGCGGCGCTGTCCTCACCGTCCGGTCAGGGTGTCGCGGTCGACGCCGACGGCCGGGTCGCCGGATCGGTGACCGCCGACGCGGTGCTGGCCGCGCTGCCCGCCGCCCGCGACGACTCCGCGGCGTAGGGGGCCGGCATGGACTGGGTCTTCCGCAACTCCGCGCTGGTCCTGGAGCTCACCCGCGAGCACCTGGTGCTGTCGCTGATCCCGGTGCTGATCGGGCTGCTGCTCGCGATCCCGCTCGGCTGGCTCGCCAACCGGCGGTCCTGGAGCCGGACGCTGACGCTGAACGCGGCCGGCTTCCTCTACACGCTGCCGTCGCTGGCGTTGTTCGTGTTCCTCCCGCCGATCATCGGCACCCGGATCCTGGACCCGATCAACGTGATCATCGCGCTGACCGTCTACGTGCTGGCGCTGCTGGTCCGCACGGTCGCCGACGGGCTCTCCGCGGTGCCGCACCGGATCGTCGACTCGGCGACGGCGATGGGCTACCGCCCGGTGCGCCGGTTCCTGGCCGTCGAGCTCCCGATGGCGGTCCCGGTGATCACGGCCGGGCTGCGGGTCGCGGCGGTCAGCGCGATCAGCCTGGTCACCGTCGGTTCGGTGATCGGTTTCGGCGGTCTGGGCAAGATGTTCACCGAGGGCTTCCAGCGCGAGATCCCGCAGCAGACGATCGCCGGGATCGTGCTGGTCCTGCTGCTCGCGCTGGTGGTCGACGGGCTGCTGGTGCTGCTCGGACGGCTGCTCACCCCCTGGGAGCGAGCGACGCAGCGCAGCCGGACGGGGGCGGACCGATGAGCTATCTCAGCTGGTTGTTCAGCGCGGAGAACTGGACCGGGCCGGACGGCATCCTGGTCCGGCTCGCCGAGCACCTCGGCTACACCGCGCTGACCATGCTGATCGCGATGGCGATCGCGCTGCCGCTGGGCGCGTGGATCGGGCACACCGGGCGGGGCGGCGTGATCGTCGTCGGGCTGGCGAACGCGCTGCGCGCGCTGCCCACCCTCGGCCTGCTGGTGCTGCTGTTCCTGTTCGTCGGCCTGGGCCTGCTCGGGCCGCTGATCGCACTGGTGATCATCGCCGTGCCGCCGCTGCTCGCCGGGACCTACGCCGGGGTGCGCAACGTCGATCCGGCCGTGGTGGACGCCGCGCGCGGGATGGGCATGCGCGGCCCGGAGGTGCTGCGCAAGGTCGAGCTGCCCAACGCCCTGCCGCTGATCGTCGGCGGTATCCGCAGTGCCACCCTGCAGGTCGTCTCGACGGCGACCGTCGCGGCCTACGTGGGCATCGGCGGCCTCGGCCGGTTCATCATCGACGGCCTCGGCCAGCGCGACTTCGGCGCCATGATCGGTGGCTCGATCCTGGTGGCGGCGCTCGCCGTCGTCGCCGATCTGGTGCTCGGCGGGCTGCAGCGGCTGATCGTGTCCCCGGGCCTGCAGCAGCGGGCCGGGCCCCGGCGCGCCCCGCTGCGCCTGGTCCGGAGCGGGGAGGCGAACGCGGCATGAAGAAGGTACTGGCCACCCTGCTGGTGGCGGCGTTCGCGCTGACCGGCTGCGGCGGCGATCCGCTGGCCGGCGGCGCCGACACCGATCCGGACGTGATCGCCATCGGCTCCGGCAACTTCACCGAGTCCCAGCTGCTCGCCGAGGTCTACGCGCTCGCGCTGCGCGACGCCGGGGTGCAGGTGGAGAACCCGGTCGCGATCGGCTCGCGGGAGGCGTACTTCCCAGCGCTGCAGGACGGCTCGGTGGACCTGATCCCGGACTACTCCGGGGCCTTGCTGACCTACCTCGATCAGGAGGCGACCGCGGTCGAACCGGACGAGGTCTACACCGCGCTGCAGGGGGCGCTGCCGGCCGGGCTGGTGCTCGGCGAGCGGTCGGAGGCGGAGAACAAGGACGCCGTCGTCGTCACCCGGGAGACCGCCGATCGGCTGGGTCTGCGCACCATCGCCGATCTCGCCCCGCACTGCCCGGAGATGACCTTCGGTGGCGGGCCGGAGTTCCAGACCCGCCCGGACGGGATCCCGGGCCTGGCCCGCAACTACGGCTGCGCGTTCCGTGACTACCGCTCGCTCGACTCGGGCGGAGTGCTCACAGTGGCCGCGCTGGGCAGCGACGCGGTGCAGGCCGCGAACCTGTTCACCACCGATCCGGCCCTCGAGCAGAACGACTTCGTGCCGCTCGCCGATCCCGCGGAGAACTTCTCGGCGCAGAACGTGGTGCCGGTGCTCTCCGAGCGGAAGGCTTCACCGGAGGTCCGGGCCGTGCTGGACCGGATCTCCGCCGAGCTGTCGACCGAGGAGCTGCTCGCGATGAACGTCGAGGCCGCCGGGCCGGACAAGCCCGCACTGCGCACCGTCGCCGCGGACTGGCTGGAGCGCAGGCAGATCACCGGAGGCGGGGCGTGACCGACGTCGCGAGCGTGGCGGCGCTGTACCGCTACCCGGTGAAGTCGATGCTCGGTGAGGAGCTGGCGGCGTTCGAGTGCGACGGCGACGGCGTCATCGGCGACCGGGAGTTCGCCCTGCTCGACGCCGGTGACGGCCGGGTCGCGACGGCCAAGCAGCCGCGGCACTGGCGGGCACTGCTGCGGTGCCGGTCCGCCGGCAGCGGCCACTCGGTGCGGGTGACCCTGCCCGACGGCCGTACCGTGCCCGCCGGGGCGGCGGCCGGCCCGCTGTCGGAGTTGCTGGGCCGGCAGGTCGTGGTCAGCGGGGCGCGCCCGGACGGTGCCGTCGTGGAGCGTCCGGACCCGGAGGACATCCTGGTCAGGGGGCTCGACGCCGAGATCGACGCACCGCTGCTGGAGATCGCCCAGGGCACCGGAGGCGGCCGGTTCGTCGATCACTCGCCGGTGCACCTGATCAGCACGGCGACACTCGACGCGCTCGGCGTGGACGCGCTGCGCTACCGGCCCAACATCGTCGTCGCCACCCCGCCGGGCACGCCCGCGTTCGTCGAGAACGACTGGCTCGGCCGGGCCGTCACGATCGGCGGGGTGCGGCTGGTGCCGACGCTGCCCACCCCGCGCTGTGTGGTGCCGACCCTGGAACACGGCGACATCCCGCGCGCCCCGGAGGCCCTGCGCGGCCCGGCGCAGCGCAACCGGGTCGCGGTCGAGGGTTTCGGAGTGCTGCCGTGTGCCGGGTGCTACGCCCGGATCGAGGTGCCCGGCACCGTCCGGCGCGGGGACACCGTGCGGATCGAGCCCGAGGTCACCGCCCACTGAGGTCCGCGCCGGCCCGGCCGTACCGTTGGCGGCAGCGCCGGCCTCGCCCGACGAGCGGTGGCGTGTCGCGGGTGGCCGCCTCACCATGGTGGGGACCGTCCGGCGATAGATTCGGCAGACACCCGCGGCCGGTGCCCCGGCCGCCGGACGACGTACGCGCGGAGAGGGCGGAATGGCGAACATCGACGAGGTCCGGGCCGGTATCGGGGCGGCGAACCAGCGGGCCACCGAGAGCCTGGGCGCGTTGCGTCACGTCCGGAACGCGATCGAGGAAGCGGGCGCCGCGCTGTCCCAGCAGACCTACGGCACCGCCCAGCAGGACGCCGAGCAGGCCCGTGCGCTGTTCGCCGCGGCCGCGGCGAAGGTGGACGAGGTCGAGCAGGCGGTGCACGTCGCGATGAACGCCGCCGACGACATCACCGCCCGGCTGTGAGGGACGCGGTTCCGGTCCGCGTCGTCCGGGCCTGAGCGCGATGGTGGGACGACGGGGGCGGCGCGACCGCGTCCGCGCCGCGTTCGACCGGTTCCACATGGCGGCGTCGGTCGCGCTCGGCGCCGCCGAGGTGCGCCGGGACCGGGCGGTTCGCGCGCACGCCGAGTCGATGGCCGAGCTCTGGCTGCGCGAAACCGGATACGACGCCGCGCAGCGTGATCCCGCCCTGCGCACGGTGCTGGACAACCCGAGGCTGGCCGACGCCGTCGCGCGGGTCGCCGAGGACCGCGCGCACGCCTTCGACGGCTGGCAGGGCGGTTCGCCGGAGCTGCTGTCCGGGATCGTCGCCGATGCCGCACCCGGTGTGGCGGGAGAGGATCCGCGGACCTGGCCGTCCGGCGCCGGGGAGACCGAGGGCACCGGCCCGGTTCCCACCATGTGGCAGCTCGGCACCGGATCGGTGGAGGGTGGCGCGCCGTTCCGGGTCGGTGTGCCGCTGCTCGACGGTGCCCACCTGCAGATCACCTCGACCCCGCAGACCCGTGAGCAGGCGGAGTCGATGGTCGAGACGCTGCTGCTGCGGGTGTTGCGCTACTTCCGGCCCGGCGTGGTCGGCGTGCACGTGTGGGACGTCGGGCAGCTCGCCGGCGCGCTGCCCGGCCTCTACCCGCTGACCCGCACCGGCCTGCTGACGGTGCACGACCCGACCCGTCTGGAGGCGTTGCTCGACCAGCTCGCCGACCGGATCCGCCGGGTGCAGACCCGGGTGCTCGCCGCCGGCTACTCCTCGCTGCGCGAGCTGGCCGAGCGCGGTGACGAGCGGCCGGAGCCGTGGCTGGTCGCGGTACTCGCCGGTAACGGCACCCCGCTGCCCGAGGACCAGCACCGCCAGCTGCAACGGGTGGCGCGCGGCGGTATCGCCGCCGGGGTGGTGCTGGTACTGCTCGACATCCCGGTCGCGCTGCGCAACCCGGTCGAGTCGGTCGAGTTCGACGGGGGTGACGGCCCCGCGGCCGCGCGCACCTCGCTGACCGGGCCACACGTCGTCGTCGAACCGGATCCGCCGCTGCGCGCAGAGCTGGTGACCGACACCTGCCATCAGCTCGCCGACGCGCACGAGGCGTGGCGCGGCAGGCTCGGCGCCTTCGCCGATCTGCTCCCGCCGGTCGACCGGCGCGGCCGCGCGAACTCCCGCGACGGGCTGTACGCGCCGGTCGGGTACGAGGACGGCATCCCGGCCGGGCTCTCCCTCGACGACCATTCACCGCATGCGCTGGTCGGCGGGCCCAGCGGATCCGGGAAGACGAACCTGCTGCTCGCCTGGATCTCCGCGCTCGCCGCCCGCTACCCACCGGACGAGCTGGAGCTCTACCTGCTCGACTTCAAGGAGGGCGTGTCCTTCGCCCAGTTCGCCCCGGATCCGGACGGCAACCGGGCGGGCTGGCTCCCGCAGGCCCGGCTGATCGGCGTCAACATCAACACCGACCGCGAGTTCGGCCTGGCACTGCTGCGGCACCTGGCCGAGACCATGCGGGTGCGGGCCGAGCAGGCCCGCCGGCACGGCGCCACCAAGCTCGCCGAGCTGCGCGACGAGCTCGCCGAGCGCGGCGTCACCGGCGCCGCGGCGCGGCTGCCGCGGATCGTCGCGGTGATCGACGAGTTCCAGTTCCTGTTCAGCGGGCGCGACGCGGTCACCGCCGAGGCGACAGCGCTGCTCGAGGACGTCGCCCGGCGCGGCCGCTCGCAGGGCGTGCACCTGGTGCTGGCCAGCCAGGACGTCTCCGGGATCGAGGCGTTCTGGGGCCGCCCGGCGATCTTCGAGCAGTTCGTGCTGCGGCTCGCGCTGCCCCGAGCCCGGCGGGTGCTGGCGCTGGAGAACGAGCTGCCGATGACGATCCCGCGCTGGCATGCGGTGGTGAACCACGACTCCGGTGTCGTGCACGGCAATCAGGTCGTGCGGGTCCCGGAGGCGGGCGGCCCGCTGGTCCGCGAGGTGCAGGACGCCGCCTTCGCGGCGCACCCGCCGGACCGCGAGCCGGTGGTGTTCGACGGTGCCCGCGCCCCCTCGCACAAGGCGCTGGTCGCGACGCTGCCCGACGACGGACCGCCGCGCGCGCTGCTCGGCCAGTACGTCGACGTCGACGGCACCCCGGCCACGGTCGAGCTGAGTGACTCGCCGGGTCGCAACATCGGGGTGATCGGGCCGGACGCGACGGTCGCGGCCCCGCTGCTGTGCTCGGCCGCCGAGTCGCTCGCCGCCGGGCTCCTGCGGCGCGACGACCGGACCCGGTTCGTGCTGTTCCCGCTGGTCTCCGAGGCCGTCGGGTACGCGGCGGAGCTCGCCGCGCGGATACCGGCGCCGTGCGAGACCGT
Source organism: Pseudonocardia autotrophica (assembly GCF_003945385.1). Classification (NCBI taxonomy): domain Bacteria; kingdom Bacillati; phylum Actinomycetota; class Actinomycetes; order Pseudonocardiales; family Pseudonocardiaceae; genus Pseudonocardia; species Pseudonocardia autotrophica. The sequence continues at coordinate 5,964,271 of NZ_AP018920.1, read as the reverse complement.
CCCGGCCGCGGACATCGCGTCCCGGATCGCCGCGCTGGCCGCCGAGGTCAAGGACCGCTCCGGCGACGGCACCGGTGACCATCCGCCGCTGGTGCCGGTGCTGTTCGGGGCGGACGCCGCGGAGTCGCTGCTCAGCCTCGGCGGCACCGAGGGCCTGCGGGCCGTGCTGCGGCACGGGCCCGCGGCGGGCGTACACCTGCTCGGCTGGTGGCGTGGGGCGCAACGGTTGAAGGCACTGCTGTCACCGCCCGGCGCGACCGTCGACGACCTGGGCGCCTGGATCGCGACCGGGGTCCAGGGCGCCGATCTCGGCCCGCTGGTGGGCGGGCCTCCGCCGGAGTGGCAGCCCTCGCGCGGGCGGGGTCTGCTGCTCGACCGGGCCCGCCGGTCGCGTCCGGAACTGGTGATCCTCGCCGAGTGGGGGGACGACGGATGAGTGACCCCGTCGAGCGCTACCGGGAGGTCGTCGCGGGGCTCGCCGACGCGGTGGGCGAGCTGCGCGCCCAGGACGCGGCGCGGGCCGAGGAGCTGCGCCGTGAGCTGCGGGAACGCGATCGCGAGCTGGTCAGGGCCACCGAGCGGGTCACCCTCGGGCGCGGCATGTTCGAGCTGCGCTGGGAGGCGGCGCTGCAGGTGCTGTGGTCGGTGGAGGAGCCGGGCAAGCCGCGGCCGCGGCCGGACAAGCGGGCCGATCCGGCCCGGCACGACCAGCTGGAGCGGGCGGCCGACGAGGCACTCGAGGAGCTGCGTGCCTCCGGCGACCGCCGGCTGTTCCGCCTGCGCCGCAACACCGACTGACCCGCGGGGCGGTGTCTACTCGTCGTCGGCGTCGTCCCGGGCGAGGAAGCTGGACAGCCGTTCGACGGCCGTCTCGAACTGGGGGTTGCTGTCGACGAAGGCCCGCAGCCGGTCGGCGAGCCACTCGATGCTGACCTGCTCGTCGCCCCGACGGTCGACGAGCTCCTCGATGCCGCGGTCGGTGAAGTACACGCCCGTCAGGGTAGACGCCGACGGCCGGGCACGGTGCACCGTGCCCGGCCGTCGGACGCCTGCGCGGATCAGCTCTTCGAGAACGCCTTGTCGATCAGCTCGGCCTGCTCGACCTCGTGCACCTTCGACGAACCGGCGGCCGGGGCCGCCATCCGCCGCCGGGACACCCGGGTGAAGCGCCCCTGCAGCTGGGGGAGCTTCTGCGGCAGCTCCAGGCCGTAGTACGGCCACGAGCCCTGGTTCGCCGGCTCCTCCTGGACCCAGCGGATGTCGCCGGCCTCGGGGTAGCGCTCCAGCGTCTCGGTGATCTGGTCGATCGGCATCGGGTAGAGCTGCTCGACCCGCACCAGCGCGACGCCGTCGACCGAGGTGTCACCGTTCTTGCGCCGCTTGTCGCGGGCCGCGGCCAGCTCCCAGTAGATCTTGCCGCTGCAGAACAGAACGCGATCGACGTCGGTGACCGGGCCGTTCTTCTCGCGGTGCTCCGGGTCGTCGATCACCGGGCGGAACCGGCCGTGGGTGAAGTCGGAGACCTGGCTGACGACCTGCTTGGCGCGCAGCATCCACTTCGGCGTGAACACCACCAGCGGCCTGCGCACCCCGTCGAGGGTGTGCTGGCGGAGCAGGTGGAAGTAGTTCGCCGGCTCGGAGGGCAGCGCGACCGTCATCGAGCCCTCGGCGCACAGCTGCAGGAACCGCTCGATGCGCCCGGAGCTGTGGTCGGGACCCTGGCCCTCGAGGCCGTGCGGCAGCAGCAGCGCGACGTCGGACAGCTGGCCCCACTTCGCCTCACCGGACGAGATGAACTCGTCGATGATCGACTGGGCGCCGTTGACGAAGTCGCCGAACTGCCCCTCCCACATGACGAGTGCCTCGGGGTTGGCGACCGAGTAGCCGTACTCGAAGCCGACCGCCGCGAACTCCGAGAGCGCCGAGTCGTAGGGCAGGAACCGGCCCTGGTTCTCGGCCAGATTGCGCAGCGGGAAGTACTCGGCGCCGGTCTTGCGGTCGATCAGCACCGAGTGCCGCTGCACGAAGGTGCCGCGCCGGGAGTCCTGGCCGGAGAGCCGGATCAGCCGGCCGTCGACGGCCAGCGAACCCATGGCGAGCAGCTCGGCGAACGCCCAGTCGATGTTGCCCTCGCGGGACATCGTGTACCGCTTCCGGAGCACCGGCTCGACCCGCTTGTGCACGGCGAAGCCCTCGGGCAGCGTCTCGTGCACGTCGCCGATCCGGTGCAGGATCTCCAGCGGGATCGAGGTGTCCAGGTCGGAGGGGACCTGCTGCACGTCCTCGATCGACGGCGAGATCACCGGCGGGGTCTTCTCCAGCTCGCGCACCTCGTTGAAGACGTGCTCGAGCTGGTTGGAGAAGTCCTTGAGGGCCTGCTCCGCCTCGTCCATCGTGATGTCGCCGCGGCCGATCAGCGACTCGGTGTAGATCTTCCGGACACTGCGCTTGGCGTCGATGATGTCGTACATCGACGGCTGCGTCATCGAGGGGTCGTCGCCCTCGTTGTGGCCCCGGCGCCGGTAGCAGATCATGTCGATCACGACGTCGTTGTTCCAGCGCTGCCGGTACTCGACGGCCAGCTTGGCGACCCAGACACAGGCCTCCGGGTCGTCGCCGTTCACGTGGAAGACCGGCGCGCCGATCATCTTCGCGACGTCGGTGCAGTACTGCGAGGAACGCGAGTGCTCCGGCGCGGTGGTGAACCCGACCTGGTTGTTGACCACGACGTGCACGGTGCCGCCGGTGCGGTACCCACGCAGCAGCGCCAGGTTCAGCGTCTCGGCGACCACCCCCTGGCCGGCGAACGCGGCGTCGCCGTGCATCAGGACCGGCAGCACGGTGAAACCGCCGTCGCCCTTGTCGAGCAGGTCCTGCTTGGCCCGGACGATGCCCTCGAGCACCGGGTCGACGGCCTCCAGGTGCGACGGGTTCGCGGTGAGCGACACCGTCGTCTCGCCGTCGCCGAACATCCGGAAGTACTTGCCCTCGGCCCCGAGGTGGTACTTCACGTCACCGGATCCGTGCGCCTGGCCCGGGTCGAGGTTGCCCTCGAACTCGCGGAAGATCTGGCTGATCGGCTTGCCGACGATGTTGGCCAGCACATTCAGCCGGCCACGGTGCGGCATGCCGATGACGACCTCGTCGAGTTCGTTCTCGGCGGACTTGTCGAGCACCGCGTCCAGCAGCGGGATGACGGTCTCGCCGCCCTCCAGCGAGAAGCGCTTCTGCCCGACGTACTTGGTCTGCAGGAAGGTCTCGAACGCTTCCGCGGCGTTGAGCCGGGACAGGATGTACTTCTGCTCGCTCGCCTCCGGCTTGACGTGCGGTACCTCGATCCGCTCCTCGAGCCACTTGCGCTGCTCGGGATCCGCGATGTGCATGTACTCGGTGCCGATCGTGCGGCAGTACGACGCCCGCAGCAGGCCGAGCACGTCGCGCAGCTTCATGTGGGTCTGCCCGCCGAAGCCGCCGACCGCGAAGTCGCGGTCGAGGTCCCACAGGGTCAGCCCGTGGCTCAGCACGTCCAGGTCGGGGTGCCGGCGCTGCCGGTAGTTGAGCGGATCGGTGTCGGCCATCAGGTGGCCGCGGGTGCGGTAGGACTCGATGAGCTCCAGCACCCTGGCGGTCTTGTCGACCTCGCCCTCGGGGAAGTCCTGGACCCAGCGGATCGGCTCGTAGGGGACCCGCAGCGAGGCGAAGACGTTGTCGTAGAAGTCGCTCTCGCCGAGCAGCAGCTGGTGCACCCGGCGCAGGAAGTCGCCGGACTCGGCGCCCTGGATGATCCGGTGGTCGTAGGTCGACGTCAGCGTGATGATCTTGCTGACGCCGAACTCGGCGAGTCGCTCCTCGGACGCGCCCTGGAACGCGGCCGGGTACTCCATCGCGCCGACGCCGATGATCGCGCCCTGGCCGACGGTCAGCCTGGGTACCGAGTGGTTGGTGCCCAGCGTGCCCGGGTTGGTCAGGCTGATCGTGGTGCCGGAGAAGTCCTCGGCGGTCAGCTTGCCGTCCCGGGCCTTGCGGACCATGCCCTCGTAGGCCGACCAGAACTGGGCGAACGACATGTTCTCGCAGCCCTTGATCGACACGACGATCAGCGTGCGGCTGCCGTCCTTGCCCGGCATGTCCATCGCCAGGCCGAGGTTGACGTGCTCGGGGGTGACCACGGTCGGCTTGCCGTCGGTCTCGGCGAAGTGCCGGTTCATGTTCGGGAAGTCGGCGAGCGCCTTGACCAGCGCGTAGCCGATCAGGTGGGTGAACGAGAGCTTGCCACCGCGGGTCCGCTTGAGGTGGTTGTTGATGACGATGCGGTTGTCGGCCAGCAGCTTGGCCGGCACCGCGCGCACACTCGTCGCGGTCGGCAGCTGCAGCGACGCGGTCATGTTCTTGGCGATGGCGTTCGCGGCGCCACGCAGCGGGGTGGTGGTCGCGCCACCCCCGTCCTGGCTGGGCTTCGCGGCCTTCGAGCCGCTGCTGCCCGCCGCCGGCTTCGCACTGCCGTTGGACGACGGCGAACTCGCCGTCCGCAGCCGCTCCTCGGCGGGTGGCGGCTCGGCCTTCGGCGTGACCGGGGGCGGGACGTCGCGCGAACGGGAGGCCCGGCCGGTCGTGCTGGTGCCGTTCTCGACGGCCTTCTGAGCGGGGGCCGACGCGGTGTCGTCGCCCTCGTCGTCCTCGGTGGCCGAGCCACGGGTGACCCCGCCGGGCCTCACCTTCGGTGCGGCACCGTTGGACGCGGCATCGGTCGCGCCGGTGTCGTCGGCGGAATCACCGGATGCCGGGCGCTGCTCACCGTCCTTGCCGTAGTCGGCGAAGAACTCGTGCCAGGCCGCGTCCACGGCCGACGGGTCCTCCTGGAAGCGCTGGTACATCTCCTCGACGAGCCACTCGTTGGGACCGAATTCGCCCGCCGGATGGGAGGTACTGCTCGATGACACTCTGCGTCAACCGCCTTGTTAGCTGCTCGATTTGTCGCGACCGGCCACCAGGTTAGTCCCCTCCGGGCGAGTGAGGGCAGTGCGGCGGGTCGCAGTTCGTGATAGTCCCGTGATCCTTCTCGGCGGAACCGGTACGCGACACGATTCAGAAGCCGGGTGGTGAGCCGAGCACGTCGACGACGGAGGTCTGGACGGTCGACTCGGCGACGACGGTGCCGACCGGCGGACCGACCCGTGCGACCCGGCGGACGGTGTCCCGCTCGCCCGCGTACTGCCCGTCGACCGGGGAGATCAGCAGCTCGGTGCGGACCGGGCCGTCGTCGTGCACGAGCGCCGGATGCCGCTCGCCGTCGAGGTTCACGGCCTCGCCGAGCTCGACCGCCGGGAGCGTGCGCAGTGCGGTGTAGATCACCGAACGCAGCTCGGCCGGGACCCGGCAGGTGCGCAGCGCGTCGACCGCGCTCGGGAAGGGCCCGGTGTAGCCCCGGCCGGGCGGGCTGTCCTCGATCAGGCGCCGGAGCATCGCCGCCGGATCCTGCGGCAATGTCGCCAGGAACCCGGGCGTCGGGTTCGACCACGAGCCGGGGCGGGCGACCGGCCGGTTGCCGTGCAGCTCGGCGTAGAAGTCGCCGTGCGGGGCGCGGAACCGCCCGGTGGGCCAGGCGTCGGCGATCCGGAACCCGCTCTCGACGGCGGCCGCGCCGTCGCCGGACAGCCACCGGACCTGGCCGGTGAGTTCACGGTCGAGCAGCCAGTCGGCGCGCGGGTCGACCGGCGTCCACTGCTGGAGCAGATGCTCCGAGTAGTGCACGCACAGCTCGTCGTCGGCGAACCAGGTGCCCATCCACCAGGCGTGTGTCGCGGTGTGGCGGTACTGCCCGGGGGAGATCGGCTCGTCGGAGGTCCGGATGGCCAACTCCAGCAAGTCGCGCTCCTCCTCGTGATGTCACGGAGGTCACTGCGACCGGGAGGTTGCCCTGAGCGCGGTAACCGTGGACGACGTCACACATTCTCTACGGCGCGGATACGGGCCGTGACGCGGCCCCCGTCATTGGGCCGAACGGAGCAGGGTTGTCCAGGGGATTCGCGGGGGCGGAGCCGGGGCTCCGCTCCCGCGTGGACCGGTCAGGAGATCCAGGACTTGAGTTTCTCGAAGGTGCCGTTCACATCGCTCGTCATCGGGTTCACGTGCAGGTGGGTGATCCCGTTCTCGCGCAGCGCCGCGATCCGCTCGCGGACGTGGCTCTCCGGGCCGATCAGCGAGACCTTGTCGATGAAGTCGTCGGGGAGGGCGGCCATCGCCTCCTCCTTCTTGCCGTCCAGGTAGAGGTCCTGGACGATCTTGGCCTCGTCCGCGTAGCCCTGCCGGGCGAACACGGTGTTGTAGAAGTTCCGGCCGCGGGCGCCCATTCCACCGATGTAGAGGGCGTACATGCCGCGGGCGGCCTGCCGGGCCGGCTCGAACATCTCCTCCTCGAGCGCGCAGATCCCGCCGCCGGTGATCTGCAGCGGGCCCAGCTCGGGTGCGCGCTTGGCGAAACCGGCGGCGAGCGCGTCGCCGAACACCTCCTGGATCTTCTCCGGCAGGACGACGTGCGGCAGCCAGCCCTGGGCCAGCTCGGCCGTCATCTCCAGGTTCTTGTCGCCGAGTGCGGCGACCCAGATCGGGATGTCCGCGCGCTTCGGGTGGTTGATCAGCTTGAGCGGCTTGCCGAGGCCGGTGCCCTGCCCCTCCGGCAGTGGGATCGGGTACAGGCCCTCGTTGGTGATCCGTTCCCGGCGCCAGGTCTTGCGGCAGATGTCGATGATCTCCCGGGTGCGGCCGACCGGCTTGTCGTAGGGAACGCCGTGGAACCCCTCGATCACCTGCGGGCCGGAGGCGCCGAGGCCGAGATTGAACCGGCCGCCGGACAGCGCGTCCAGGCCGGCCGCCGACATGGCCGTCAGGGTCGGGGTCCGGGAGTAGATCGGCAGGATCGCCGATCCGATCTCGACCCGTTCGGTCCGGGCGGCGAGGAAACCGAGCAGCGACACGGCGTCGAAGCTGTAGGCCTCGGCGGCCCAGACGACGTCGAGGCCGGCCCGTTCCATGTCCGTGACCGCTTCCGCGTTGCGGATCGGGTCGTCGCCGTAGGGCAGCATCGTGGAGAGCTTCACAACATGTGACTAGTCCTAAGTTACTCGCGGGTCAAGTATCCGCGCGGTCGAACCCGAAGCGCGATAGGGGGGTTAGCCGCACTGCCGGGGACCCGGCCGCACAGGTGTCATGGAGTCATGACGCTCGAGGCCGCACCGCCGGACACCAGCACCCGCAGTGGACCCGCTCCCATCACCGATGGCAGGCGCCCCCCGGGTGCCGCGTTCCTGGTGGCCGTGTTCGTCATCGTCCCGACGCTGGCGCTGTTCGCGGCCGTCCCGCTCGCCTGGGGCTGGGGTCTCGGCTGGGTCGACGTCGCGCTGTTCGCGGTCTTCTACGCCGTCAGCGGCCTCGGGGTGACGGTCGGCTACCACCGCTACTTCACGCACGGCTCGTTCAAGGCCAAGCGCCCGCTGCGGATCGCGCTGGCGATCGCCGGCAGCATCTCGCTGCAGGGCAGCGTCCTGGACTGGGTCGGCGACCACCGCCGGCACCACGCGTTCTCCGACAAGGAGGGCGACCCGCACTCGCCGTGGCTCTACGGCACCGGCGCGAAGGCGCTGGTCAAGGGCTTCTGGCACTCGCACCTGGGCTGGATCTTCAACCGCGACCTCACGAACATGAAGCGGTTCGCGCCGGACCTGCTCGAGGACCGCGACATCATGAAGGTCGAGAAGGCCTTCCCGCTGATCGTCGTCTTCAGCCTGGCCGGCCCGGCCCTGATCGGCGGACTGGTCACGATGTCCTGGTGGGGCGCGTTCACCGCGTTCTTCTGGGCCGGTCTGATCCGGGTCGCGGTGCTGCACCACGTCACCTGGTCGATCAACTCGATCTGCCACATCTGGGGCGAGCGCCCCTTCGCCTCCCGCGACAAGTCCGCGAACGTCTGGTGGCTCGCGGTGCTGTCGTTCGGCGAGTCCTGGCACAACCTGCACCACGCCGACCCGACCTGCGCCCGGCACGGTGTGAAGAAGGGTCAGATCGACATCTCGGCCGTGGTCATCCGCGGCTTCGAGAAGGCGGGCTGGGCGACCAACGTCCGCTGGCCCACCACCCGGCGCCTCGAGCGGCTGGCGGCGAAGAAGCAGCCCGCCGCGGCCTGAGGCACTCCGCGTCATTCCGATCGAGCCCCCGCAGCATCCGCTGCGGGGGCCCTGTCGTGTCCGGGCTACCGGCGGGGCCTGCCGCGCCGCGCCGGTCGGCGGGCCGGGGTCCGGGCGGGTGCCGCCGGCCGCCGCTCGGTGGCACGCGGCGGGGTGCGGGAGCTGTTGACCGTGCGCCCGCGGACGATCCCGATGAACTGCTCCATCAGCTCGGAGGTCTCGGCGTCGGGCCAGCTCAGGACCACGCTCGACGTGGGCCCGCCGGTCAGCGGCCGGTAGGTGAGGTCCCGGCGGTGGTGCAACCGGGCCAGCGACTGCGGGACGACCAGCACGCCGACGCCCGCCGCGACCAGCTCGACCGCATCGGCCGTCGTGGCCGGATCGGTCGCCGCCGCCGTGCCCGGCGCCGGCCCGTCCCAGACCAGGGCCGCGTCCGGCGGGTGCAGGACGAGCTCGTCGGCCAGGTCGTCGACGGTGAGCTCGTCGACCGCGGTGGCCACGTGGTCCTTCGGGACGACGACCACGGTGGTCTCGGTGTAGAGCGGGATCGCGTGCAGCCCGGCCCGGTCGATCGGCAGCCGCAGGACCGCGGCGTCCACCGCGCCGGTGCGGACGGCGTCCTCCGCATCGGCCGTGGTCACGGTGACCAGCTCCAGCCCGACGTCGGGGAGGCGCTCGGCCCAGATCCGCGCCCACTTGCCCGGTGTCACGCCCGGCACGTAGCCGAGCCGGAAGGATGCGGGGACGTCCGGGCCGGTCACCAGCCCAGGCTATCCGCCGGTGGCGCCCCGATACCCTGGGGACATGACGCGGCAGCGGTCCACCCAGACGATGAAGCCCGCCACGGCGGCGAAGAAGCTCGGGGTGTATCTCGACGCGACCCCCGCCGAGTTCCGGGACGGGGTGATCTCGCGCGAGGAGCTCGACGCGATGCAGGCCGATCCGCCGGACTGGCTGCGTGAGCTGCGCCGCGACGGCCCGCATCCGCGACCGGTCGTCGCGGACCGGCTCGGCGTCTCGATCTCCGGGCTGGCCCGCGCCGGGATCACCGAGCCGCTGACCACCGAGCAGATCACCGCGCTGAAGCAGGAGCAGCCGGAGTGGCTGGGCCGCGAGCGCACCACCCGCGCCGAGTCGCAGCGCGAGGCCGCCCGGCTGGCGGCCGCACGGTCCGGGGACCGCCCGGCGAACTGATCGGCGAACGAGGACCGGACCTGTCCTCGTTGGGTAGCAGTGTTCCGGTCATGACGACATACGTGCTGGTCCCCGGTTTCTGGCTCGGCGCGTGGGCGTGGGACGCGGTGGCCGCGGACCTGCGGTCCCGCGGACACGAGGTGACGGCGGTCGAGCTCGGCCACGCGCCGTCGGACACCGCCGACTCGCACGTGGCCGATGTGCTCGCGGTGCTCGATTCGCTCGGCACGTTCGCCGGTCCGGTGGTGCTCGTCGGGCACAGCGGAGCGGGCCCGGTCTGTGCGGCGGTCGCCGAGCGGGCCCGGGCCCGGGTCGCCCGGCTGGTGTTCGTCGACACCGGGCCGCTGCCCGACGGCGTCGCGCAGATCGAGTTCGGCGAGCCCGCCGTGCAGGAACGGACCAGGGCGGCGATCGACGCACACGGCTGGGGGCAGCCGATGCCGGACCGCGCGGAGTTCGCGGTGCTCGGGACCAGCACCGATGGGATCCCGGACGCCCTGTTCGACGAGATCCGCTCCCGGTCGCTGGTGGAGCCGGCCGGATCGATCCTGACCGGTGCCTGCCGGGGGACACCGGACCCGACGCTCCCGAAGACCGTGGTCGCCAGCAGCTTCACCCCCGAGCAGGTCCGCCCGCTGATCGACGCCGGCGTTCCCGGCTTCGCCGAGATGGGCGGATCGGAGTGGTCCTTCGTGTCGCTGCCGACCGGGCACTGGCCGATGTTCTCCGAGCCGGAGCGGCTGGCGGGGGAGCTCGCGGCGCTGGGGTGATCCGGCCGGGTCGCGGATCGGCTCAGGGGGCACGGCCGGGTTGCGTGGATCGGCCCCGGGGACAGGGCCGGGCCGGAACGCGGCGACGCCCGGACCGGTGAACCGGCCCGGGCGTCGCGGGTGTCAGGCGTCGAGCGGGATCAGACCAGGTCGTACCGGTCCGCGTTCATCACCTTGTTCCAGGCGGCGACGAAGTCCTGCACGAACTTGTCGCCACCGTCGGCGCTGGCGTAGACCTCGGCGACCGCACGCAGCTCCGAGTTGGAGCCGAACACGAGGTCGGCCCGGGTGCCGGTCCACTTCACCGCACCGGAGGAGTCGACGGCCTCGAAGGCGTCGTCGTCGCCGGCGACCGAACGCCACGTGAGGTCGGGACCCAGCAGCGTGGTGAAGAAGTCGTTCGTCAGCGTGCCGACGCGATCGGTGAGCACCCCGGCCGTCGAGCCACCGGTGTTGGTGCCCAGCACCCGCAGGCCACCGACCAGCACGGTCATCTCCGGCGCCGACAGGCCGAGCAGGTTCGCCCGGTCGACCAGCAGGAACTCACCGGGCAGGGTGTGGCCCTTGCCGCGGTAGTTGCGGAAACCGTCGGCGGTCGGCTCCAGGTAGGAGAACGACTCGACGTCGGTCTTCTCCTGGGTGGCGTCCGTCCGGCCCGGGGCGAACGGCACGCTGATGTCGTGCCCGCCGTCGTTGGCGGCCTTCTCCACGGCCGCGGCGCCGGCCAGCACGACCAGGTCGGCGAAGGAGATCTTCTTCCCGCCACCGAGCGAGCCGTTGATCTCGGACTGGAGGGACTCCAGCTTCGAGACGACGGTGCGCAGCGTGTCGGGGTCGTTGACCTCCCACTGCAGCTGCGGCTCGAGGCGGATGCGTCCGCCGTTGGCCCCACCGCGCTTGTCGGACTGGCGGAACGTCGAGGCGGCGGCCCAGGCGGTCTTGACCAGGTCGGTCACCGGCAGGCCGGACTCCAGCACCTTCGCCTTGATCGAGGCGATGTCGTCGGCGTCCACCAGCGGGTGGTCGACCGCGGGCACCGGGTCCTGCCAGAGCTGCTCCTCGGCCGGGACCCAGGCGCCGATGTAGCGCTCGCGGGGACCCATGTCGCGGTGGGTCAGCTTGTACCAGGCGCGACGGTAGACGTCCTCGAACTCGGAGGGGTTGTCCAGCCAGCGGCGGGTGATCTCGCCGTAGGTCGGGTCGACCCGCATCGAGACGTCGGTGACCAGCATCCGCGGCTTGCGGTTCGGGTAGCCGGGCTCCGGGTCCGGGATGATCTCCGGAGCGTCCTTGGCGACGAACTGCTTGGCGCCGGCCGGGGACTGCTCCAGCTCCCACTCGTAGGCGTAGAGGTGCTTGAGGTAGTCGTGGCTCCACCGGTTCGGGGTGCGGGTCCAGATGACCTCGAGCCCCGAGGTGATGGCGTCGCGCCCCTTGCCCGTGCCGTAGCTCTGCTTCCAGCCCAGGCCCTGCTCGGTGATGTCGGCGGCCTCCGGCTCCGGGCCGACGTTGCCGTTCTCGTCGGGGTTCGCGGCGCCGTGGGTCTTGCCGAGCGTGTGGCCGCCGACGATGAGCGCAGCGGTCTCCTCGTCGTTCATGGCCATCCGGCCGAAGGTCTCGCGGATGTCGCGGGCTGCGGCGATCGGGTCACCGCTGGCGTCCGGGCCCTCCGGGTTGACGTAGATCAGGCCCATGTGCGCGGCACCGAGCGGCTTCTCCAGCTCGCGGTTGGAGATGTCGGAGTTGCCGCCGTAGCGCGCGTCGTTGCCCAGCCACTCCTTCTCCGAGCCCCAGTAGACGTCCTCGTCCGGCTCCCACACGTCGGCGCGGCCGCCGGCGAAGCCGAACATCGGGAACCCGGAGATCTCGTGGGCGCGGTTGCCCGCGAAGACCATCAGGTCGGCCCAGGAGACCTTGCTGCCCCACTTCTGCTTGACCGGCCAGAGCAGCCGGCGGGCCTTGTCCAGGTTGCCGTTGTCGGGCCAGCTGTTCAGCGGGGCGAAGCGCTGCATGCCGGCGCCGGCGCCACCGCGGCCGTCGTAGGTCCGGTAGGTGCCGGCCGAGTGCCAGGCCATCCGGATGAAGAACCCGGCGTAGCTGCCGTGGTCGGCGGGCCACCAGTCCTGCGAGGTGGTGATGACGGCGTCGACGTCACGCGCCAGCGCGTCGAGGTCGACGGTGGCGAACTCCTTCGCGTAGTCGAAGTCCGGAGCCATCGGGTCGGACGCCGCACCGTGCTTGCGGAGGATCTTCAGGTTGAGCTGGTTCGGCCACCAGTCAAGGTTGCTTCCCCCCTCGGTGGGGTGGGCGATGCGGCCGTGGGCGACGGGGCAGCCTCCTGCCTCCTCCCTGTTCAGCTCGCTCTCGACGGTGGCGTGCTCGTCAGACACGGGCACTCCTTCCAGGATCTGTGGTGGTGGGGGTGGAGCATGCGGGGCAACGGCCCCAGTAGACGACCTCGGCCTCGTCGATCACGAAGCCGCTGTCGTCGGACGCGGTGAGACAGGGCGTGTGGCCGACGGCGCAGTCGACGTCGGCGATGGCCCCGCAGGATCGGCAGACCACGTGATGGTGGTTGTCGCCGACCCTCGCCTCGTACCTCGCGACGGAGCCCGACGGCTGGATGCGCCGCACGAGACCGGCACCGGTGAGGGCCCGCAGGACGTCGTAGACGGCCTGGTGCGAGACCTCACCGAGATCCTTGCGGACGACACCGATGATGGTGTCGGTGTCCGCGTGCGGATGGGAGTGCACGGCGTGCAGCACGGCCAGCCGGGGGCGCGTCACGCGCAGCGCGGCTCCGCGCAACATGCCCTCGTGGTCCGAAGCGATCGACACGGGGCGAGCCTGCCCACTTTTCTGGAACAGGTCAAGTTTCGACCTGTCTCACTTTCAGACGGTGCTGCGCTCCCGCCCCACCCAGTGCGGCGCCCGCAGATCCTTCTTGAGGATCTTGCCGGTCGGGTTGCGCGGCAACTCGTCCAGCACGTCGACCGTCTTCGGGCACTTGAACGACGCCAGGTGCTCCCTGGCGTAGGCGATCAACGCCTCCGGGTCGACCGTCGCGCCCCGGGCGGCGACGACGCAGGCCTTCGGGACCTCGCCCCAGCGCTCGTCCGGGACGCCGATCACCGCGACGTCGCCGACCGACGGGTGCTCGGCGAGCACCCGCTCGATCTCGGCCGGGTACACGTTCTCCCCGCCGGAGACGATCATGTCCTTGATCCGGTCGGTGATGAACACGTAGCCGTCGGCGTCGATGTGCCCGCCGTCGCCGGACCGGAGCCAACCGTCCGCGGTGACCGCGGCCGCGGTCGCCTCCGGCTTCTGCCAGTACCCGCTCATCAGCTGGTCGGTCAGCACCCAGATCTCACCGGGCTCGTCGGTGCCGAGCCGCTCACCGGTCGCCGGATCCCGCACCTCGATCGTGACGCCGGAGATCGGCGTGCCCGCCGAGACGAGGCGGTGCGCCACGGCCGGATCGGCATGATCCTCCGGGCCCAGTGAGGTGACCACGCCGCAGGCCTCGGTCATCCCGTACACCTGGTGCAGCCGCGGGCCGAACAGCTCCAGCGACGCCCGCAGTACCGGCAGCGGCATCGGGGAGGCGCCGTAGGAGATCGCCCGCATCGACGAGTAGTCCCGGTCCGCCGCACCGGGAACCTGGGTCATCGCGCCCATCAGCGCCGGCACCCAGAACGTGTGCGTGATGCCCTCCGCCGCCACCATGTCCAGCAGGGCGGCCGGATCCGGCATCCGGGCCATCACGATCCGCGCACCCTGGGCGAGCGCGAGGAAGGCGTAGCTCGTGCCGCCGACGTGGAACAGCGGCATCGCCACCTGCACGACATCGTCGCGGCGCAGCTCGAAGTCGGCCGCCACGTGCGCGGCGTGCGCCAGCATCCCGGCGTGGGTGAGCATCGCGCCCTTCGGGAAACCCGTCGTCCCCGAGGTGTAGAGCTGGACGAAGCAGTCGTCGGGCGCGGCGTCGTAGGGCTCGGTGTCCGGTTCGTGCGCGTTCAGGAACGCCTCGTACTCGTCGGCGTCGCCCCCCACCGGGAGCACCCGCCGCACCGTCTCCAGCTTGTCCCGCAGCCCGGCCGCCGCCCCGGCGAACTCCGGGCCGACGAGTAGCAGCTTCGCCTGCGCGTCGTTGATCACGTAGACGATCTCCGGTGGCGCGAGCCGGAAGTTGACCACCGCGTTGGCCGCGCCGATCCGGGCGCAGGCGAGCGAGAGCTCCAGGCAGGACGGGTGGTTGAGATCGAGTACCGCGACCCGGTCGCCGGGGCCGATCCCCTCGGCCCGCAGCGCGGACGCCAGCCTGCGGACCCGATCGTCGAGCTCGGCCCAGGTGCGGACGACCTCCCCGAACCGCAGGGCCTCGTCGTCCGGTCGTTCGGAGGAGTGCTTGCGCAGCAGAGACGAGACGGTGCTGTTCGGGTCGATCACGAAGTGGCTCCCTTGCGACTCGGCGGTCGGTGTGACGGACGCCATCCTGTCCGTTCCGTCCGTCGTGCACCAGGGGGGCCGCCGGGCCTGTGGACAACTCCGGTGTGGCCCCGGCTCGGCCGGGACGCCGGGACTGGGCCAGGATGGCCCCGCACGCGGAACCCGGGCGCGGTCCCGGGACCGGCCGAGCGGCGGAAGGGCCCTGGAGTGCAGGAGACGGCACCGGCCGGACCCGGGCGGATCACCGTGGAGGGTCTGGGGAAGAAGTTCGGGCCGGTGGAAGCCGTGCACGACCTGAGCTTCACGGTCGAGCCGGGATCGGTGACCGGGTTCCTCGGTCCGAACGGCTCCGGCAAGACGACGACGCTGCGGATGATCCTCGGCCTGGTCCGGCCGAGCGCGGGCCGGGCGCTGATCGACGGCGTCCCCTACGGCGCGCTGGAATCGCCGGGACGGGTGGTCGGGGCGGTCCTGGAGGTGCAGGGGGTGCACCCCAAGCGCACCGCCCGGGCGCACCTGAGGGCGGCCGCGGCCGCGATCGGCGTCGCCGACACCCGGGTCGACGAGGTGCTCGCGCTGGTCGGGCTGGGCGCGGCGGCCGATCGCGCCGCGGGCGGGTTCTCGCTGGGGATGAACCAGCGGCTGGCGCTGGCCGCGGCGCTGCTCGGCGACCCCCGGATCCTGGTGCTCGACGAGCCGGGCAACGGCCTCGACCCGGACGGCATCGCCTGGCTCCGGTCGTTCCTCAACGCCTTCGCGGCGTCCGGGCGCAGCGTGCTCGTCTCGTCGCACCAGCTCGCCGAGATGGAGCTGACCGCCCGGCGGCTGGTCGTCATCGACCGCGGCCGGTGCCGGTTCGACGGCGAGGTGGCCGAGCTGCGCGCCGGGCACGGGGCGCGGGTGCTGGTGCGCGCCGCCGACCCGGCGCGGCTGGCGGAGGCGCTCGTCGCGGACGGGCTCACCGAGGTCGACAAGATCGACGAGGGCTGGCTGGCGGTCGCCGGGACGGACGCGGTCCGGGTCGGTGACCTCGCACTCGCGGCCGGAGTGGCGGTGCACGGGATGACCGAGGAACGGGTCGGCCTGGAACAGATGTTCCTGCGGCTGCTCGCCGGGGAGGAGATCGGATGACGGTCGGCGCCCCGCACCGCTGGCTGGCGGTGCTGCACGCGGAGATCCGCCGGACACTCTCGGTCCGGCTGTGGTGGCTGATGCTGATCCCGGTGCTGCTGCTCGCGCTGGCGATGAGCCTGTTCGGCAGCCTGATCACGCTGCTGGTCCCGGCGGCGACCGAGACGTCGTCGATCCTGCTGCTCACCGGGATGGCCTCGACGCTGAGCATGACCGCCGTGGTCGGAGCCGCGTTCGGCGCGCTGCTGGCCGCCGGCGAGTTCCGGCACCGGACGGTCACCCTCGCCTATCTGACCGGGGCACGCACCCAGGTGTTGGCCGCGAAGGTGGTGGTCGGGGCCGTCGTCGCCGGGTTCTACGGGCTGGTCGTCGCACTGCTCGGGCCGCTGCTCGGCGGTGCCGTTCTCGGCGGCCAGCAGCTACCGGGCTGGGGGCAGCTGGCCGGGCTGGGCGCGGTCGGGGTGCTGGTCTGCGCGATGTGGGGCGGGCTCGGAGTCGCACTGGGGACGCTCGTGCCGAACCAGGCGGGCGCGGTCGCCCTCGCCGTCGGCTACCTGCTGCTCGGCGAGAACATGATCGCCGGGGCGCTGCGTGCCGGGGAGTCGTCGTTCGGGGATCCGTCCGTGTTCGCCCGGCTCACCTCGTTCCTGCCCGGTAACGCCGGTGACCTGGCGCTCTACGAGGCACCGGTGCAGGCGGCCGGTGCCGGCACCGACGCCCGGATGGTGCTCGAGTTCCTCGCCGGGGTCAGCGCCCCGCCGCCCGGCTGGGTCGCGCTGCTGGTGCTGCTCGGCTGGGCCGCCGCCGGGATCGCGCTCGCGGTCGTCGTCGGCGGCCGGCGGGACATCACCTGATCAGCGCCTGACCAGGGCTTGACCAGGGCCCGACCGGAACCGGGCGGCTTTCTGTCGGGGGCCGGGCATAGCCTGACCGACGTGCCCCACCCCCACCTCGAAGGTCCGGCCCGGCCGGGCTGGATCCGCCGCCTCGCGCAGGCCTGTCTGCGGCACCGTCGCGTCACCATCGGCGCGCTGGCCGCGTCGATGGCCGGGGTCGGGCTGGAGGCGGTCGGGCCGCTGGTGATCCGGGAGGGCGTCAACGGCGTCGTCGCCGGCGACACCGGCGTCCTGATGCCCGCGGTGCTCGCGCTGCTGGTGCTGGGCGTCGTGAAGTTCGCCGGCGCCTTCGTGCGCCGCTACCTCGGCGGCAAGATGGCGCTGAACGTCCAGCACGATCTGCGCCGCGCGGTGTTCGCCGCGGTCCAGCGGATGGACGGGGTGCGGCAGGACCGGCTGCGCACCGGGCAGGTCGCCTCCCGGTCGATCTCCGACCTGCAGCTCGTGCAGGGCTTCCTGTCGATGGTGCCGCTCTCGGCGGGCACCGTGGTGCTGGTCGTCGTCGCGGTCGCGGCGATGCTCTGGCTCTCGCCGCTGCTCACGGTGATCGCGCTCGTCATGCTGCCGGTGGCGTTCCTGGCGACCAACCGGATCCGCCGTGCGCTGTTCCCGGCGACCTGGTCGGCCCAGCAGCGGGCCGCCGAGATTGCCCAGCAGGTCGAGGAGACCGTCACCGGCGTCCGCGTGGTGAAGGGTTTCGGCCAGGAGGAGCGCGAGACCGCCGACCTGGAGCAGCGGGCGCACCGGCTCTACGGTGAGCGGCTGCGCGCCGCCGGGCTGACCGCCCGGCTCAATCCGGCGTTGCTCGCGCTGCCCGGCCTCGGCCAGGTCGCGGTGATCGGGGTCGGCGGGTACATGGCCGCGCAGGGCTCGATCGATATCGGCACCTTCCTGGCCTTCACCGCCTACGTCGGGATGCTGGTCGGGCCGGCCCGGCTGATCGGTGCGCTGGTGGTCACCGCACAGCTCACCCGGGCCGCCGCGGAGCGGGTATACGAGATCGTCGACTCCGAGTCCGAGGTGGTCGACCCGGCGGAGCCCCGCGAGCTGCCGGCCGGGCCGCTCACGGTGGAGCTCGACGCCGTCCGGTTCGGTTACGAGCCGGCGGGCTCCGGGCCGGACGGGCACGCCGCGCCCGATCCGGTGCTCGACGAGCTGTCGCTGCGGGTCGAGCCGGGGGAGACGCTCGCGTTGGTCGGGCCGGCCGGTTCGGGCAAGTCGACGGTCGCGCTGCTGCTGCCGCGCTTCTACGACCCGCAGGCCGGTGCGCTGCGGATCGGCGGTGTCGACCTGCGGGAGCTGCGGCGCTACGACCTGCGGTCCGAGCTGGGGGTGGTCTTCGAGGAGGCGTTCCTCTTCTCCGACACCATCCGCAACAACATCGCCTACGGCAGGCCCGACGCGAGCGAGGAGGAGATCCGGGCGGCCGCCGAGGCCGCGCAGGTCGCCGGGTTCGTCGAGGACCTGCCCGACGGCTACGACACCGAGGTCGGCGAGCGCGGGCTGACCCTGTCCGGCGGTCAGCGGCAGCGGATCGCGCTGGCCCGCGCGATGCTCTCGAAGCCGCGGGTGCTCGTGCTCGACGACGCGACGTCCGCGGTGGACACGGCGACCGAGGCGGCGATCCACGAGACGCTGCACGAGCTGACCGCGCAGCGCACGACGCTGCTGGTGGCGCACCGCCGCTCGACGCTGGCACTGGCCGACCGGATCGCCGTTCTCGATCGCGGCCGGGTGGTCGACATCGGCACCGAGGACGAGCTGCGCGGCCGATGCCCGCTCTTCCGCGAGCTGCTGGCCACCGGATCGGTCGACGAGCTGGGCGGCGCCGCCCGGCGGGAACCGGATCCGGCGGCGGGCGCACCGCAGGGGCCGGACGACGGTGCGCCGGCGACCGGCCGGGCCACCCCGGATGCGGGATCGGGTGCCTCGGCGGCCGCCGGTCCGGGGACCCCGGATGCGGGGGTGGCGGTCGCCGCGGCCACGCCGGAGCTGTGGCCGGCGACCGGGGAGGTCGTGGATGATCCGGACCGGGCGCTCGGTCGCGAGGCGGGTGGCGGCGCCGCCGGATGGGCCGGCTCGGTGAGCGCCACCCCGGAGCTGCTGGACGCCGTCGCGAAGCTGCGCCCGCCCGACGAGTCGCCGCAGTTGCGCGGTGGCGGCGACCCGACCGCACCGGACCCGGACTTCCGGCTGTCGTCGCTGCTGCGACCGGTTCGGCCGCTGCTCGTGCTGGGCATCGCGCTGATGATCGCCGACGCGCTGGCCACCCTCGCCCTGCCGACCCTGGCCCGGGTCGCGGTCGACTCCGGCATCGTCGACGGCGCGACCCGCGTGCTGGTCATCGCGGCGCTGGTCGGGCTGCTGGTGGTGCTGATCGACGCGGTCGTGGTCGGCTTCCAGACCCTGATCACCGCCCGCGCCGGCGAGAGCCTGCTCTATCTGCTGCGGATCCGCAGCTACGCGCACCTGCAGCGGCTCGGGCTCGACTACTACGAGCGCGAGCTCTCCGGCCGGATCATGACCCGGATGACCACCGACGTCGACGCTTTGTCGACGTTCCTGCAGACCGGTCTGGCACAGGCCGTGGTCAGCCTGCTGACGATCGCCGGCGTCGCGGTGGCGCTGGTGCTGACCGACGCGGAGCTGGCGCTCTACGCGCTGGGCTGGCTGCTCCCGCTGCTGCTGGCCGGCACCGTGGTCTTCCGCCGCTACTCCTCGCGAGCCTACGCCGAGGCCCGGGAACGGGTCAGCGTCGTCAACGCCGATCTCCAGGAGAACGTCACCGGCGTCCGCATCGCGCAGGCCTACGTGCGGGAGGAGCTCAGCTACGACCTGTTCGGCGAGCGTTCGGATGCCTACCGCCGGTCGCGGCTGCGGGCCCAGCGCTACATCGCCACCTACTTCCCGTTCGTCGCGCTGCTCTCCGACGTCGCGACCGCGGTCGTGCTCGGCGTCGGCGGCGCGCGGATCGCCGCCGAGCAGATGACGCCCGGTGTGCTCCTCGCGTTCCTGCTGTACCTGACCCTGTTCTTCGGCCCCGTCCAGCAGCTGTCCCAGGTGTTCGACGGCTACCAGCAGGCCCGGGTCGGGTTGAACCGGATCGCCGAGCTGCTGCGCACCACCACCTCGGTGCCCGACCGGGCGGGCCGCGGCGGCGACCTGGAGCCGGTCGAGGTGCCGGCGCGGCTGCGTGGCGAGGTCGAGCTGGAGCACGTCACCTTCCGCTACGCCGGGGTCGACCGGCCGGCCCTGGACGACATCTCGCTGCGGGTCGCGCCGGGGGAGACGGTCGCGCTGGTCGGGGCGACCGGGGCCGGCAAGTCCACGCTGATCAAGCTGCTGGCCCGGTTCTACGACACCGGCGAGGGGCAGGTGCGGGTCGACGGCGTCGACGTCCGTCGTTACCCACTCGCCGGATACCGCTCCCGGCTCGGCGTCGTCCCGCAGGAGGCGCACCTGTTCACCGGCGACGTCGCGTCCAACATCGCGTACGGGCGGCCGGATGCGTCGCCCGCGCGGATCGAGGCGGCGGCCCGCGCGGTCGGTGCGCTCGACCTGGTGCGGTCGTTGCCGTCCGGGTTCCGCACCCCGGTCGGTGAGCGCGGCCAGGGGCTGTCGGCCGGGCAGCGGCAGCTGGTGGCGCTGGCCCGCGCCGAGCTGGTCGACCCGGACGTGCTGATCTTCGACGAGGCGACCGCGGCACTGGACCCGGCGACCGAGGCGACCGTGCTGGCGGCCGGGGAGCGGGTGTCGTCCCGGCGGACGGCGTTCGTGGTGGCGCACCGGCTGCAGACCGCCCGCCGGTCGGACCGGATCGTCGTGCTGGCCGAGGGCCGGATCGTCGAGCAGGGCACGCACGACGAGCTGGTGGGTGCCGGCGGGCGCTACGCCGCGCTGTGGCGGGCGGGCGAGCTGGAACCCGAGCCGGACAGCCCGCTGGCCACCCGGTCCTGAGCCCGGGGCGGGTGGCTCAGGTGAGCAGGCGCTCCGCGCGGGCCGCGACCGCGGGTCGTCGCGGGTCGTCGCGGTCGAGCAGGTCCAGCAGGCGCTCGTGCACCTGCAGGTCGTCGCCGCCGAGCGGATGCCCGGTGAAGCGGTGCAGCAGCCCGGCGTCGTCGGTCGCGAGGATCGCGTGCCGCAGCCCGGCGGCCAGCTCGTCACGCAGTTCCCGCACCGCCGGCGCGTCCGAGCGGGGCAGCAGCTCACCGCGGCACGCGTCGAGCGCATCGGCGATGCGGCCCTCGCGCAGTGCGGCCCGCATCCGAAGGAAGTCGGCGTCCGGCTCGGTCGCCAGCCGGTACGGCCGGGTCAGCAGCAGATCGGCGCCCAGCGAGCTGCGCAGCCGGTGGATCTCGCCGCGCACCGTCGTCGGGTTGCCGTCCTCCCCGTAGAGCATCAGCGTGAGCTGCTCACCGGACAGCCCGTCGGGATGCAGGGCCAGCGCGGTGAGGATCTCGGCCGGGCGCAGGGTCGCCGCGGAATCCGTTCCGTCGAGGGTGATCCGCGGCCCGGCACCACCGGTGAACCGCAGGGCGAGCGACGACCCGGCGGGCCGCGTCACCCGGCTCCGGCGCCGCGACGGCGGCACCAGCAGGTACCCCTCGGACAGCTGCTCGACGGCCATCTCCCGGCCGTCCCCCAGCTGGACCCGCTCGACGCCCTGCTCGACCCGGATCCGCTCCGGGAACCGGCCGTAGGGCTCGCTCGCGATCACCCGCCCGCTCGGCGAGAGCAGCGCGCCCTCCGCGCCGCGCAGCGCGGACAGGTGCGGCATGTTCTTCACCCGCAGTCGCTCGTCGGCGATCGCGAGCCGTACCCGCAGCTGGTTCTCGGCGAGATGGGCGGTGGCGGTGACGAGCTGGACCAGCGCCGGGTGCACGGTGTGCAGCGGCCCGGAGATGTCGATGGCCCCGATGGTGTCGCCGGTGTCCGGGTCGTGCACGGGCGCGGCCACGCACGTCCAGTCGTGGTAGGTGCGCACCAGGTGCTCGGCGGAGTGGATGCGCATCGGCCGGTCGAGGGCGAGCGCGGTACCCATCGCGTTCGTCCCGATCGCGTCCTCGGTCCAGCGGGTGCCCTCGCAGAGCCCGACGTCGTCGGCGGAGTGCATCAGGCCGTGCGCGCCGTCCCGCCAGAGCACGTGGCCGTCGGCGTCGGTCACCAGCATGACGTGCATCGCCTCGTCCGCGATGCTCACCAGGGTGTTGCGCAGCAGCGGCATCACCGCGTGCAGCGGATGGTTCTCCCGGACCTCGCGCAGCTCGTCGGCGTGGAAGACCAGCGGGGGCAGCCTGCTCTCCGGATCGACCAGGGCGGCGAGGCTGCGCTGCCACGAATCCGATACCACCGGCCGCGGCGCGCCGGCTGACCCGCCGGCACCGAGTTCGTCGTCGTAGATGCGGCGCAGCCGGTTCGCGTCGGCGACGAGCTCGTCGGCGGCCGATCCTCCGTCTGCGTCGAGCATGTCGCCTCCCCGTTTCAGCCGCGGGCGCCGAGCGGGCGCCTCGCCATGCGGTTCCGCTCCGTCGCGGGATCGCCACCGTGGGTTCGCCGTTCCTGGACCGGGAGCATACCCGCAGAGACGACCCCGCCGACCTGCCTGCTCAGACGGTTGCACCCACCGTGTCCGGACGAGCGCAACGTGCGGGCAACGTAACCCGTCCTACGGTGGCGTCCGGGTCGTCACGAAGGCGGCCCGGTAGTACGCACCGGAGGACAGCGATGACGCTCGAAGCCGTTCGGGGAGCCACCGACGTTCAGGTCCGTGGCGGCGACTCCGCCGATGTGGTCCGGCGGGCGGCCCGGGTCCTGGTCATCGACTCCGAGCCGGTCGTCCGGCACGGACTGCGTGCGCTGCTGACCGCGGAGCCCGATCTCGCCCCCGCCGGTGAGGCCTCCTCCCCGAGGGACGCCCTGATGGCGGCCGAGCGCGCGCGCCCGGACGTGATCATCGTGGACATCGAGTTCGGCCGGGACGAGCGCCCGGGACTGGACCTGGTCCGGGCCCTGCTGGAGCGCTGCCGCGGGACGAAGATCCTGGTCCTGACCGGCTGCCGGGACCGGGACGCGATGATGCGCACCGTCCGGCTCGGCGTGCACGGCTACCTGCGCAAGGGCGCCGACACCGCGGAGATCGTGCGGTCGGTGCGGGCGGTGCTGCGCGGCGAGGGCGTGTTCGATCCCGGGACCGGCGGCGCCGGGCCGCTGCAGGTACTGCGCGAGAACACCCAGGACACCGGCCCCGACCTGTGCAAGACCTCGCTGCTCACCGACCGGGAGAACCAGGTACTGCGGTTGCTCGCGGTCGGCATGAGCAACCGGGAGATCGGCACCCGGCTGCGGATCTCGGAGGCCACGGTGAAGTTCCACGTGCGCAACCTGCGCGACAAGCTGGAGGTCCGGCGGCGCACCGAGATCGTCTACACCGCGGCCCGCCAGGGCATCGTCTGACACCGGTCTGGGCACCGGGTACGACTCCCGGGCCGGGGTGCGCGGCATGATCCCGCCCCGGCCCGGATTCTGTTCCATGATCCCTGTCTTGGGAGTGCCGGTGTCCGTACGGGCACGCTGCACTCCCGAGACGCGGATCATGCTGGTGTCCGAGGCCACGTCGCTGCGTGGTGGCGTTCACCCGTTGGCCACTCCTGGATCACCCGATGGGTGGGTTCGCCTGGTCTGATGCGGGCATCGGACGGTTGTGACCCGACACCGTCCGTCCCCACCACGTTCCAGGAGGACGACCGTGGCCCAGTGCTGCCCGGATCCCGCAGAAGCAGATGCAGCAACAGAAGCAGGCCGCGAGTCGGGCCTGCGCCTGCTCCCGCTCGGCCGCCAGGGCCTGACCTGCCGCTACCGCTGCGGGGACGCGTGTTCCCGGCCGGAGCCCAACACGTCCTCCAACGGGTACTTCGGTGATGTCCTGCGCACCGTGCTGGACCGCCGGGGTGCGCTCCGGGCCGGTGCGGTGCTCGGACTGGCCACCGGCGCCGGGCTCGCCACCACCGGTGCCGGCACCGCGGGCACCGCCGCCGCGACCCCGGCCACGCCCGAGGGAGGGCCGGGCGGCGGGCAGCAGCCGCCACGCGGACTGCGCTACGAGACCGTCGCCCCGAACGTCGACGACGCCGTCCGGGTCCCGCCCGGCTACGCGAGCAACGTCGTCGTCCGCTGGGGTGACCCGATCTTCCCGGACGCCCCGGAGTTCGACTTCGAGAACCAGAGCGCGGCCGCGCAGGCCCGCCAGTTCGGCTACAACAACGACTTCTGCGGGATCCTGCCGCTCGACGGCGCCGGGAAGCGGCACATCATGTACTCCAACCACGAGTACACGCTGGAACCGCTGATGTTCCGCGGGTTCGACGAGGAGAACCCCACCGAGGAGCAGATCCGGATCGGGATCGCCGCGCACGGTGGCGCGGTCGTCGAGGTCGTCCGGGACCGCAGGACCGGGGAGCTGCACCACGACCGGGCCGGGCGGCTCAACCGGCGGATCACCGCGGACACCCCGATGGTGCTCGACGGCCCGGCGGCCGGTGCCGAGGTACTGCGGACCGCCGCCGACCCGACCGGCCGCGCGGTCCTGGGCATGATCGGCAACTGTGCCGGCGGCACCACCCCGTGGGGCACCTTCCTGACCGGCGAGGAGAACTTCGACGGCTACTTCGCCTCCGGCCCGGTGACCGACCCGAGGGCCGAGCGGTACGGCTTCGAAGAGGGCCCGTCCGAGCGCCGGTGGGAGCGGGTCGACCCGCGCTGGGACCTCGCGCAGGAGCCGAACGAGGCGAACCGGTTCGGCTACATCGTCGAGATCGACCCGCACGACCCCTCGGCGAAGCCGGTCAAGCACACCGCGCTCGGCCGGTTCAAGCACGAGGGCGCGACCGTCGCACTCACCCGCGACGGACGCCCGGTCGTCTACATGGGCGACGACGAGCGCTTCGACTACGTCTACAAGTTCGTGTCCGACCGGGCGATGCGCCGCGGCAACAGCCGGGCCGCCCGCGAGCACAACGCGGGGCTGCTCGCCTCCGGCACGCTCTACGTCGCGACCTTCACCGGGAACAGCCCGGCCGCCGAGATCACCGGCGACGGTGCACTCCCGAGCGACGGCCGGTTCGACGGCGGCGGGACGTGGACACCGCTGGCATCCACCACGACGTCCTTCGTGGACGGGATGAGCGTGGCGGACGTCTTCGTGTTCACCCGGCTCGCCGCGGACCGGGCCGGCGCGACCAAGATGGACCGGCCCGAGGACGTGGAGCCGAACCCGCGGACCGGCAAGGTGTACATCGCCTGCACCAACAACTCCGACCGCGGCAAGGCAGGCGAGGCGGGCGCCGACGAGGCGAACCCGCGGCACGCCAACCAGCACGGGCACGTGATCGAGCTGACCGAGCAGGGCGACGACCCGGCGGCGACCACCTTCGGCTGGGACATCCTGCTGGTCTGCGGCGACCCGGCGGACCCGTCGACCTACTTCGGCGGGTTCGACAAGTCCCAGGTCAGCCCGATCACCTCGCCGGACAACGTCGCGTTCGACCAGTACGGCAACCTCTGGATCGCGACCGACTCCACCCAGGCGCTGAAGATCAACGACGGGCTCTACGGCGTCGTGCTGGAGGGGCCGCAGCGCGGCTCGACCCGGCTGTTCGCCAGCGTGCCGGTCGGTTCCGAGTGCTGCGGCCCGGTCGTCACCGAGAACTTCGCGCTGGTCTCGGTGCAACACCCCGGCGACCTCGACGACGCCTCACCGGAGCAGCCGGCGTCGCACTGGCCGGACGGCGGTGCCAGCCAGCCCCGGCCGGCGGTGGTGGCGATCCGCAACCTGCACGGAGCGATCGGGGTCTAGGCGCACTTCCCCAGGTCGGGATCGCCGGAGCCGGGGCTCTTCTCGAACGAGATGTGCACGTGGTCGACGTGGTTCGCGGTGTCGCCGCCGCGGTCGGACATCTCGGTCCAGCCCGAACCGTGGTTCATCTGCTGTTCCCAGATCACGTACTTCACGCCCAGCTCGTCGGAGTTCGCCAGCGCGCACTCGGCGATCCGGTCGCCGGTCTCGCCCCGGACCATCAGGTCCAGGGCGTGACCGGTCGGGTGGTCGGAGGCGCTGGAGCGCTGGGCGACGCCGATCAGGTCCGGCTGGCCGTAGGCGCAGCTCAGGAACTCGGCGGCGTCGGCGACCCAGCTCTTCACAGGTCCGAGTCCGCTGGTGTCGACGTCGCAGGACGCGGAGCTCGGTCCGCCCCGGCCGGCACCCTCGCCGGGCTGTGGCCGGTCGCGGCCCGCGGACGAGCGGGCCTGCGCGGCGGCGTCCCTGGCGACGCGCTCGGCCTCCTCGCCGGCGGCACGGCCGGCGTCGGCGGTGGCGTCGAGCAGGCCCGCGGAGCGGACGAGGTCCGCGCCGAGGACCGGCTCGGTGCGTGGCGCCTCGGCGGCGGCCGCGGCGTCGGCGAAGGCGGTGTCGAGATCGAGCTCGTCGGCGCCGTCGGCGCTGTCGGTGGTCTCGGATGCCAGGCGCAGGTCCGCCTGCACCGGACCGAACTCCAGGCCGGCGACGGGGGTGACGACGGCGAGGGCTCCGCTGGCGACGGCAGCCGCGGTGGCGACGTGACGAATCCCGGACCGGGTCTCGTCCGCCCGCCGATGGCGGTGTCGGGGCACGACAGTTCTCCTCCGGCACACGGACCGGGCGGGCTGCGGGGGAGCGTGGGATCGGGGAATCCCTGCCCGTCGGGGGAACCGGACCGTGTGTTCCGTTCCGGACGCTAGCGAAAACCCCCGTTCCGCCCCGGCGTCCGGCATCGGGGGGAGACGACCGCGCGATCCGCTGCGGCGAGTGGTCGCAACCCTTCCGTCCACCCGGACGTCTGGATATGTCTCCGAGGCTATGCCGACCGGACGTTCGGTGCAAGGCTCGGAGCGACCGCACGACGACGGTGCGGCCGGACTTCTTCATCTACGCCACGGCTGCCGCCCTGGTGTTCAACAGCCAGTTCTTCTCCACGCTCTCGCCGGCATCGGGCACCCTGGCCGCGTTCGCGACGCTCGGGGTCGGGCTGGTCGCCCGCCCGCTCGGCGGGATCGTGTGGGGGCACTTCGGCGACCGGGTCGGTCGCAAGAAGATGCTGGTGGTGTCGCTGCTGCTGATGGGGTTCGCGACGGTCGGCGTCGGCCTGCTGCCGACCTACGAGCAGATCGGCGTGGCCGCACCGGTGCTGCTCGTCGTGCTGCGACTGCTGCAGGGGCTCTCGGCGGGTGGTGAGTGGGGCGGCGCCGCGCTGATGTCGGTCGAGCACGCCCCGCCCGGCAAGCGCGGCCGGTACGGCTCGTTCCCGCAGATCGGCGTCCCGGCCGGGCTGATACTCGCCCAGCTGGTGTTCCTCGTGGTGTCGAACGTGACCACCCCCGAGCAGTTCGCCGCCTGGGGCTGGCGGATCCCGTTCCTGCTGTCGATCCTGCTGGTCGTGGTCGGGCTGATGATCCGGCTGCGGGTCGAGGAGAGCCCGGTCTTCGCGCTGCTGCGGGAGAACCGGTCGCGCAGCCGGGCCCCGATCCTGGAGGTCTTCCGGAACCGGCCGCGGGAGCTGGTGCTGGCCTCGGGCAGCTTCATCGCGAACAACGCGATCGGCTACGTCTTCCTGGCTTACCTGCTCGCCTACGGCACCCAGGTGCTGGAGGTGGGGCGCAACACGATGATCCTGGTGGTGATCATCGGTTCGTTCAGCTGGCTGGCGAGCATCGTGGTGGCCGCGATCTGGTCGGACACGGTGGGGCGGCGCCCGGTGTACCTGGTCGGATCGGTGCTGCTGGTGATCTGGCCGATTCCGTTCTTCCTGCTGGTGGACACGGCCGCGTTCGGGGCGATGGTCGTCGCGGTGGTGGTGCTCACCATCGGGTTGGGGCTGTCCTACGGCCCGCAGGCGGCGCTGTTCGCCGAGATGTTCGAGGCCCGGTTCCGCTACAGCGGTGTGTCGTTCTGCTATGCCATCGGTGCGGTGCTGGGCGGCGGGTTCGCCCCGCTGATCGCGACCGCGCTGCAGCAGGCGTACGGGACGTCGATGGCGGTCGCCGCCTACATGGTCGTGGTCGCGCTGATCTCACTGGTGGCCGTGCTGCTGATCCGGGAGACGCATCACCCGGATTCCCCGGCCCGGCTGTCCTGATCCGGCCCCGGCTGCTCGGTCAGGGGGAGCGGTGCCGGCCGTTGGTCAGCGCCGGCTGGGCGGCGGGTGCGCTGCCGAGATCGCGCGCCCGGCGGCGCCCGGCGACGGTCCCTGCGGGCGGCGTGTCGGCCGCCGGGGTGCCGTTCATCGAGCGGGCCTGTTCGGCGAGCTCGCGGGTCACACACGGCCAGGTCGCGCTGACCCCGGCGGCATCCCGGCACTCCCGGCAGAAACCCTGGGAGTCGGGGGTGTGTTCGTTCAGGGTCCGCTCGAGCAGATCGGGCATCTCGGACAGGATGTTCGCGAGCGCCAAGACTCACCTCCAGGTCGATTGCGGGCGACAGTAGTAGTGCGGATCACCCGCCTGGCCCAGGGGCAGGGAAACCTCCGCGGCCTGCGGAGATGCCCCGGACGCTCCGGTGTGGACGGAGTGTTTCCGCTGTTCGGGAGCGGGGCCGGTGATCCGCCGGGCCCGCTCCCCGCGGCCGCCGGGTGATCGGCACGCCCCCGCCGGAAGGCATGCCGGACCGGGAGCCGCCCGCCGAACCGGCCGTCGGATCGGCAACCGGTTCGCCAGGTACGACGACACGCACCGTTGCTGCGCCCGGCGCGAGAAACGGATCACCCGGTCAGTTGTCCGGGACCTCGCGGGCGATCTCGTCGAGCCAGAGCGCGGCCGACATGTCCGACGGTGCACGCCAGTCCCCGCGCGGAGAGAGCGCGCCGCCCGAGGAGACCTTCGGGCCGTTGGGCAGGGCGGACCGCTTGAACTGGGAGAAGGCGAAGAAGCGCTGCGCGAAGACCTGCAGCCAGCGGCGGATCTCGGCGGGCGAGTAGGCCGGGCGCTCGTCGTCGGGGAATCCCGGCGGCCACTGCCCGGCGGCCGCGTCGGACCAGGCGTGCCCGGCCAGGAACGCGATCCGGGACGGCCGGAACCCGTGCCGCAGCGTGTACCAGAGCGTGAAGTCCTGCAGCGCGTACGGACCGACCGTCGCCTGGCTGGACTGCACCGCCCGGTCACCGTCGGACGGGACCAGTTCCGGGGTGATCTCGGTGTCGAGCACGGACCGGAGCACCTCGGACACGCGCTCGTCGAACTGCGCCGAGGAGATCACCCAGCGGATCAGGTGCTGCATCAGCGTCTTCGGCACGCCGCCGTTGACGTTGTAGTGCGACATCTGGTCGCCGACGCCGTAGGTGGACCAGCCCAGCGCCAGCTCGGACAGGTCGCCGGTGCCGAGCACGATCCCGCCGCGCTGGTTGGCCAGCCGGAACAGGTAGTCGGTGCGCAGTCCGGCCTGGACGTTCTCGAACGTCACGTCGTACACCGGCTCGCCGCGGCCGAACGGATGCCCGATCTCGCCGAGCATGGTCCGGGCGGTCGGCGTGATGTCGATCGTGGCGAAGGTGACCCCGAGCGCCTCCGACAGCGCCACGGCGTTGTTCCGGGTGTGGTCGGAGGTGGCGAACCCGGGCATCGTGAACGCCAGGATGTCCGTGCGCGGGCGGCCCATCCGGTCCATCGCCCGGGCCGCGACGATCAGCGCGTGCGTGGAGTCCAGCCCGCCGGACACCCCGATGACCACCTTCGGCTGCCCGATCGCGCGCAGCCGCTGCTCCAGCCCGGCGACCTGGATCGAGTAGGCCTCGAAGCAGTCCTGCTCCAGCCGCTCCGGATCGGCGGGCACGAACGGGAAACGCTCCACGGTGCGCCGCAGGCCGATGTCGTGACCGGGCGGATCGAGCCGGAACTCCACCGTGCGGAAGGCGCCGGTGCGGTCGGCGTGCGTGCGCCGGTTGTCGTCGAAGGTGCCCTGCCTGCGCCGCTCGGCGGCGATCAGGTCCAGGTCGATGTCGGCCACCGAGTGCTGCGCGCCCTGCGGGAACCGGCCGGACTCGGCGAGCGGCGCGCCGTTCTCGTAGATCATGGTCTGGCCGTCCCACGCGACGTCGGTGGTCGACTCGCCCTCGCCAGCCGCGGCGTAGACGTACCCGGCGGTGCAGCGGGCGGACGCGGAGCGACACAGCAGGCGGCGCTCGTCGGCGCGGCCGACGGTGATCGGTGAACCGGACAGGTTCGCCAGCACCGTCGCCCCGGCCAGCGCGGCCTCGGCCGACGGCGGGATCGGCACCCAGAAGTCCTCGCAGATCTCGGCGTGCAGCACGAAGCCGGGCAGGTCCTGCGCCGCGAACAGCAGATCGGTGCCGAACGGGTGATCGGTGTCGCCGATCCGGATCGTGGCACCGCGCACGTCGTCGCCGGGCGCGGTCTGGCGGCGCTCGTAGAACTCCCGGTAGGTCGGCAGATAGGACTTCGGGGCGACGCCCAGGATCCGGCCGCGGTGGATGACGACCGCGGTGTTGTAGATCCGGTGCCGGTGGCGCAGCGGTGCCCCGACGACGAGCACCGGCAGCAGCTCGGCGGTCGCCGCGGCGAGCGCGACCAGCTCCCGCTCGACCGCCTCGAGCAGGGTGTCCTGGAGCAGGACGTCCTCGATCGAGTAGCCGGACATCGTCAGCTCGGGGAACACCACCAGCCCGACGCCGTCGTCGTGGCAGGAGCGGGCCACCTCCAGCACGGCGGCGGCGTTCGCGGCGGGCTGCGCCATCGTGGTGTGCAGTGTCGCCGCGGCGGCCCGCAGGAAGTGCTGGCGGTACACGGAACGGAAGTCCACATCGGCATTGTCCCTCGCCCGCTCCCGCGCGCCGCCCGGAGCCCGCTCAGCGGCGCAGCAACCGCAACACCGCCGGGGGCCGCCCGCCGAAGCCCTCCGCCTCCAGCGCGACGAGCAGGATCCGCGGCAGGTCGCGGACGGCCGGGAACAGCACGTAGCGCGGGTACCAGTCGGGCCGGAACTTGGCGTTGAAGCGGTACAGCGAGTCGATCTGCCACCAGCGCGAGGCCAGCCGCAGCAGCCGGGCCCACATCCGGGCGACCGGCCCGGCCCCGATCCGCTCGCCGCGTTCGAGCGCTGAGCGGAACACCGCGAAGTTCAGCGACACCCGCCGGACGCCCAGCTTCGGCGCCGCCGCCATGAGCTCGGCGATCATCAGCTCGTTGATCCCGTTGTCGGCGTCGGTGTCGCGGACCATCAGGTCCAGCGACAGCCCGTCCGGGCCCCAGGGGACGAGCTGCAGCATCCCGCTGGGCTCGTCGCCGCGGAACACGGTGACGATCACCGCGTCCGGGTCGGAGGGGTCCGCGATCCGCGACGACGCCATCGAGAACCCGCGTTCGTGCTCGTCGCCGCGCCAGCGCAGGGCGCGCTCGGTGATCCGGGTGCGCTCGTCGTCGTCGTACTCGCTCAACCGCTGCACGACCGCGGTGTGCTCGAGCCGCTGCATCCGCTTCACGGTCTGCCGCACGCCGCGCATCGGCCGTCCGTCGAGGGTGAACGTGGTCGCGTCGAGCACCGCCTCGTCGCCGAGCTCCAGCGCGTCCAGCCCGGCCTTCGCCCACGCGGTCGCGCCGCGTTCGGAGCAGCCGAGCACCGCGGGCGACCAGCCGTAGCGGGTGCATTCCTGCAGGAACGCCTCGATCGCGCCGGGCCAGGCGCCGACGTCACCGACCGGATCGCCGGACGCCAGCGCGACCCCGGCCAGCACCCGGTACGACACGGCCGACTTGCCACCGTGGGCGAACACGGCGGCCTTGTCGCGGCGCAGCGCGAAGTAGCCGAGCGAGTCGCCGTCGCGCTGACGCAGCAGCGTGCGCAGCCGCTCCTCGTCGTCGGGCAGCAGCGACGGTCGCGGCTCGGGGGAGCGCAGCAGGTGGTACCCGGCGGTGAGCAGGGCGACCAGCCCGAAGGTCAGCCCGGCCGCGGAGGTGAGGTCGTCGAGCCAGAGCGCCTGCGGGGCGAACGACACCGGCCCGGTGACGCCGATCAGCGACAGCCCGGCGTGTACGGCCTGCGTGGCGAGCGACGGGTCGCCGGTCAACCGCCGGGGGTTGAGTGCGAGCAGCACCCAGACGATCAGGAAGCCGGCCAGCCCGAACTGGACCAGCGTGCGTACCGCCCGGCCGAGCCCGCCGGGATCCTGGCGGGCCACGAAGTACCGGCGGGTCGCCAGCAGCGCCACCAGCAGCGCGCCGACCAGCACGGCGGGGGTGAGACCGTGCCGCTGGTCGATGACGTGCAGCGCGTTGACCACGAGCAGGACGGCGGTCGTCCCGGTCGCGACCCACCAGGCGCGTTTCTTGCGCCGCCGCAGCCCGGCGGCGAGCAGCAGCAGCCCGACCCCGGCCACCGTCGTCACGATCAGTGCGGCGAGCCCCACCCCCGGCGGGAGTCCGAGCGAGCTGCGCAGCTCGCTGCCCAGCAGCCGGCGCGGTGCGGGCAGCACGGCGGTCGCCACGGTCAGCAGGCCGACGATCCGGGCCGCCCACACCACGGCACGGACCACAGCCGCCTCGGACAACCGTCGTCGTCGCGCCTCCGGATCCGGGCGCGGGTTCTCGGCGCGGACGGGGCCCCGGTGTTCGTCCCCGGCGGTGTCGGCCGCCACGCGTTCCTCCTGTCGATCCGGCTCCGCCCGTCCCGGACGGGAACCGGGCGGCGGACGGAGATCCTGCCGGACGCTAGCGGCGCGGGCCCGCCCGGCGCGCCCCACCCGGCCCGCGTCGCCGGTCGGGGCGATCAGGTCCAACGGATCGGGCGAACCGGACGTGCCGGGCGAACGGGCCGAGCCCGCCGGGCGACGGGCCCCGGGAATGAACTCCCAAACATCTCGTACGGAGTCGCCCGCAGCGGTTGCCGAGACGACCCTGGGTTGTCGCGCAAGGCTTTCCACTGGTCCGACGGGATGAGGGGAGCCACTCGTCCGACGGGCAGCCGGCCGGTCGACGCATGGACCGGCCCCGTGCCGTCGATCCCTGGGGTGTCCGGATGTGCACGACATCGATCGACTCACGGAGGCGAACAGGATGATCACGAAGGACATGACGCGGGACCTGATCGGGCGCCAGGCGGTCGACTCGCACGGCGAGAAGGTCGGCAAGATCGGCCAGGTCTACCTGGACGAGCAGAACGGCACGCCGACCTGGGCGACGGTCAACACCGGTCTGTTCGGCACCAAGGAGAGCTTCGTCCCGCTGCAGAACGCGGACCTGAAGGACTCCGCCGTCGAGCTGCCGGTGGAGAAGCAGCAGGTGAAGGACTGCCCGCACGTCGGCCGGTCCGACGAGCGGCTCACCGGGTCCGAGGAGGACGAGCTGTACCGCCACTACGGCACCGCGGCGGGCGCCACCGGCGTCACCGGTGGGGCCGGCGACGGACGGCACGCCGCGACCGACACCGCCGAGGCCGGTCGCGAGCGCTCCGGCGGGACGTCCGGTGACGACGCGATGGTCCGGCACGAGGAGCGGCTGCGGGTCGGCACCGAGGCCGAGGAGACCGGGCGGGTGGCGCTGCGCAAGTACGTCGTCACCGAGGACCAGACGGTGACCGTGCCGGTCAGCCACGAGGAGGTCCGGCTCGAGCGGGAGCCGATCACCGACGACGGCACCGCCGGATCGGCACGCCCCGGCGTGATCGGCGAGGAGGAGCAGGAGATCACCCTGCACCGCGAGCGTCCGGTGGTGGACAAGACCACCGAGGCCGTCGAGAAGGTCCGGCTCGGGACCCGCACCGTGACCGAGGAGGAGCAGGTCTCGGGCACCGTCCGCAAGGAGCAGATCGACGTCGACGACCCGTCGGACTCCCTCGAGCGGTGACCGACGGCCCTCGCCGCTCGTGCGTGGACCCCGTGGCTCCGGCCGCGGCGTCCCCGCGCGGGCGGCGTTCGTCGTTCAGGGCGCGGGGCCCGGACGGCGACGGACTCCCGGCGCGTGGCTCCGCCGGACTCAGGCCCCGCTGATGAAACCGCGGCCGGCGAGCCACCTCCGGGCCACCTTGCGCGGTGACTCGTGCCCGGCGGAGACCTGGCTGTTCAGCTCCAGGATGGTCAGGTGGTCGAGTGCCGCGGCGAGCGGATCGAGCACCTGGGCCACCTCCGGGGCGCGCTCGTAGACGTCCTGCCGCAGGTTCGGTACCGGGGTGTGCGCGACGTGGTAGTTGCGGTCGTCCTGGAGCACTTTCAGACCGAACTGGAGCATCCGCCCATCGGTGCTGTAGACCTGGCCGAACAGGCAGACCTGGTCGGCGGTGGACTGGTAGATCAGGCTCTCCTCGATGACCTGGACCCGGTTCGGCGGAATCTCCGCCTCGTAGTGGCGCTGCAGGCCGCGCAGACCACCCTCGCTCGACCGGTACTCGGGTTCGACACAGATCGTCCCGGGCTGGTCGGACCGCAGGTAGGCGAACATGTCGCTGATCGAGTTCAGCTGCAGCGCGGCGGCGGGCGCACCGGCGATGGCGATGACGTAGGTGTTGTCGAAGGCCGCCGGCCGGAGCCAGACGATGTCGTTGTCGTCCAGATCGCGCTGCCGTACCCGGCCGAGGACATCGGCATCCGGGATCTGCTCCGGTTCGCGCATGAACGATGCCCATGCGGTGCCGGTGTACTCCCAGTACATCGAGATGTCGCCGTCCAGCAGGGCCCGGCGGGTCTGGTCGGTACTGCCGAGATCGCACCGGTCGGTGACCGATGCGCCGGCCTCCTGCAGCGCGCTGACGGTGATCTGGCAGAGGACCACCTGTTCGTCGAAGTCCTTCGAGCCGACGACGTAGGTCTGGTCGGAGAGATCGGCGGCCGCCGCGAGCCAGTTCGGGGAGGGCGGGGGCCCGCAGGCCGCCGTGACGATCAGGGCGGCGAGCGACAGGGCCAAGCCGCAGGTGCGTCGGAGCACGGTGGTGCGAGCGATCACGAATGACTTCCCGGGGAGCGAAGGCCGATCACGGAGCGTATAGGTGACCATGATCTCTTCACCCACGCAATGGGGGGTCGCGAACTCGGCGACGTATGAAGGAGCCTGATATTTCGGTGAATATCACTCGTCGTAACCGAGTACGCACGGTGACGGCATGGCGCCGCGGGGGTCGGTGATCACCGGCCGTCAGGTGCCGGGCGGGTGCGGGCGGGGTCGTGTCGACGGGGAGTCTGCAGGCGAACGGTCTTGTTTAGGTATGCCTAACTATATAGGTTGGCCGGGGAACGAGGAGGGAACGGGTGAGTGCTGAACAGCTCCCCGGGAACGGTGGCCGGATCTCCGGCCGGATCCGGGCCGGGGCCGCCGACCGCGCCGCGGCGCTGCACCGGCTCGGCACCCATCTCGCCGAGGGCAGGCTGACGGTCTCCGAGTACGACGAGCGGTCCGGCGCCGCGGCCCGGGCGGTACACCTCGACGAGCTCGACGTGCTGTTCGGCGACCTGCCGGCGGCCGCGGGGGCCTCCGTCGCGGCGGCACCGGAGCCGGCGCGGGCCGCCCGGTGGTTCTGGTGGACGGCGTCCGGGACGCCCGTCGTGGCGCTGTTGCTGCACCTCGGGACCGGATCCACCTGGTGGTACCTGCTCCCGGTCGCCGGGGCGCTGGTGTTGTTCGCCTCGCCACCCGCCAGGCCGCAACGGTGAGGTTAGGCTCGGTTGAATTCGCGGAGCCCCGCCTGCTGGAGAAGAGGAACGATGTCCACCAACCCGTTCGACGACGAGGACGGCGAGTTCCACGCGCTGGTCAACGACGAGGGGCAGTACTCCCTCTGGCCCGCGTTCGCCGAGGTCCCCTCGGGGTGGACCGTCGTGCACGGACCCGGCAGTCGGCAGGCGGCGCTGGACCACATCGAGGCGCACTGGACGGACATGCGTCCGCGCGGCCTGGTCCGCCGGACGGAACAGGCCACGGCCGCGAGCTGACCGGTGACCTCCCACGCCCCTGACCCGGGTGCTCCGCCGGCCTGCCGGCTCGGCACCCGCGATCTCGAAGTCGGCTACGACGACCGGACGGTCGTCCGCGGCCTCACCCTCGACATCCCCGACGGCGGGTTCACCGTCATCGTCGGGCCGAACGCCTGTGGGAAGTCGACGCTGCTCAAGGCGCTGGCCAGGGGCCTGCGCCCGCGCGGCGGTTCGGTGCTGCTCGACGGCACCCGGATCGAGACCCACCGCAGCAAGGAGGTCGCGCGCCGGCTCGGCCTGCTGCCGCAGACCGCGCAGACCCCCGGCGGGATCTCGGTCGGCGACCTGGTGGCCCGTGGGCGGTACCCGCACCAGCGGATGCTGCGTCAGTGGACCCGCGGCGACGAGGAGGCCGTGCTCGCCGCGCTGCGCGCCACCGGCACCGAGGCGCTCGCCGACCGGCTGGTCGAGGAGCTGTCCGGCGGTCAGCGGCAGCGGGTGTGGATCGCACTCGCGCTGGCCCAGGAGACCCCGATCCTGCTGCTCGACGAACCGACCACCTACCTCGACGTCGCGCACCAGCTCGACGTCCTGGACCTGTGCGACGACCTGCGGAGCAGCCGCGGCCAGACGCTGGTCGCCGTGCTGCACGACCTCAACCACGCCTGCCGCTACGCCACCCACCTGGTCGCGATGCGCGACGGCGCGCTGGTCGCACAGGGCCCTCCCGGCGAGGTGGTCACCGCAGATCTGGTCGAGCAGGTCTTCGGCATGCGCTGCCGGATCATCCCGGACCCGGAGACCGGGACCCCGCTCGTCGTCCCCGCCGACCGGCGGCGTCGCACGGCGGCCCGGCAGACGTGAGCGAGCGCAACGGCCGGGTCCCCACAGCCGTCACCGACCGGATCACGCCGGTGGCCCCGGGGGAGGACAGCGCCGCGGCCCGGCGCCGCCGGGCGCTGCTGCGGGTCTCCGGGCTGATCGTCGCCGCGGTCGCGCTGGTCGTGCTGGCGGCGCTGAGCATCCGCGTGGGGGTGCGGCCGATCCCGTTCGGGACGGTCCGTGACGTGCTCCTCGGCGTGCCGGGGATCGATCCGGACGCCGTCCGGATCGTCGAGGGCCTGCGGATCCCGCGGACGCTGGTCGGGATCGTCGCCGGGGTCTGCCTCGGGCTGGCCGGCACGATCATGCAGGGGCTCACCCGCAACCCGCTGGCCGATCCCGGGCTGTTCGGGGTGGACATCGGCGCCGCGCTGGCGATCGTGCTGGCGATCTCGTTGCTCGGCGTGCGCACCCCCGACGGCTACGTCTGGTTCGCCTTCGTCGGCGCCGGTGTGGCGGCCGTGCTGGTCTACCTGCTCGGATCGACCGGCCGGTCGGTGGCGCCGGAGAAGATGGTGCTGGCCGGTGCGGCGGTGAGCGTCACGCTCGGCGCGATCGTCTCCGGGGTGCTGATCCTGGACGGCGTCACCTTCGACGTCTACCGGTTCTGGGCGGTCGGGTCGCTGGCCGGCCGCGGACCGGACGTGCTGATCGCGGTGCTGCCGTTCGCGATCGCCGGGGTGCTGCTGGCGATCGCGCTGGCCCGCCCGCTGAACTCGCTGGCGCTGGGGGAGGACGTCGCCTCGGCGCTCGGCGTCAACCTGGCGCTCACCCGAACCGGTGCGGCGGTGGCGGTCACCCTGCTGGCCGGTGCGGCGACCGCGGCGGCCGGGCCGATCGTGTTCGTCGGACTGGCGGTGCCGCACCTGGCCCGACTGCTGGTCGGGCCGGACCAGCGGTGGGTGGTCGGCTACTCGCTGCTGCTTGCGCCGGTGCTGCTGATCGGCGCCGACGTGCTGGGCCGGGTGGTGTCGGGGACCGGCGAGATCGAGGTCGGGATCGTCACCGCGGTGCTCGGCGCCCCGGTGTTCCTGGCACTGGCCCGCCGACGCCGGGTGGCCCAGCTGTGACCCCCGTGGTGAGTGGCCGGGCGCTGCGGACCCCCGGTGAGCGGATCGCGCTCCGGGTGCTCCCGCGGGCGCTTCTGGTCTGCGCGGTGCTGGCTGCGGTGCTCGCGGTGACCGCCGTGATCGGGCTCGTCATGGGCGACTTCGACGTCCCGCTCGCCGACGTGCTGGCCGCGCTGCGCGGCGAGGCCACCGGCCGGGCGCGGTTCATCGTGACCGGGCTGCGGTTGCCCCGGCTCCTGGTGGCGATGTTCGTCGGTGCCGCGCTCGGCGTCGCCGGCGCGATCTTCCAGGGACTGTCCCGCAACCCGCTCGGCAGCCCGGACATCATCGGATTCACCGCGGGCTCGGCGACCGGGGCGCTGCTGGTGCTGCTGGTCGGCGGGGGCGGGGCCGGCGCGATCGCGATCGGTGCGGTGCTCGGCGGGTTCGTCGCGGCGCTGCTGGTCTACCTGCTGTCCTACCGGCGCGGGGTCTCCGGATTCCGGCTGATCCTGGTCGGGATCGGGGTCAGCGCGATGCTCGGCGGGGTCAACGCCTTCCTGGTCACCCGGGCGCAGCTGCGTGACGCCCAGGCGGCGCAGCTGTGGCTGACCGGCAGCGTCAACGGCCGCGGCTGGGACCACGTGACGCTGATCGGCCTGACCGTGCTGCTGCTGCTCCCGATCGCGGTGCTGCTCGGCCGCGCGCTGCCCCAGCTGGAACTGGGCGACGAGGTGGCACGGGCCCGCGGCCTCGCCGTGGAGCGGTCCCGGGCGCTGCTGATGCTGGTCGGTATCGGGCTGACCGCGGTGGCGACGGCCGTCGCCGGGCCGATCGCGTTCGTCGCGCTGGCGGCACCGCAGATCGCCCGCCGGCTCACCCGCACGCCGGGCCCCGGACTGGTGCCGGCCGCGCTGACCGGGGCGGCCCTGCTGACGGTCGGTGACGTGGCCGCCCAGCGGATCTTCTCGCCGGTGCCGATCCCGGTGGGTGTGGCGACCGCGGCGATCGGCGGGATCTACCTCGCGTGGCTGCTCGCCCGGCAGTGGCGCAGCGGGCGCGGATGACCGGCAGGAAAGGACACGACATGACCGCCACGACGGGGACGGCCGGGACACCGGCCGGCATCGCGGAGCCGCAGGTGGCCGAGGACCGCTACGCGCGGTTCTACGCCGCCCAGGCCCGTTCGGGGACGCTGCGCCGGATCTACCGGGAGGCCTACGGGGAGGACTACCCGGAGGAGATCGACCCGTTCGGCTTCGTCACCCGCGCCGACCTGGCCCGGGTCGGCGAGCTGGTCGGGCTCGCACCCGGCGGCACCCTGGTCGATCTGGGCTGCGGCCGCGGTGGGCCGGGGCTCCTGGTGGCCCGCGAGCACCGGGCCCGGCTGGTCGGCGTCGACGTGGTGCCGGTCGCGGTCGCCGACGCGGCCCGCCGCAGCCGCGAGCTCGGCCGGGCCGGGGCGCGGTTCGTCGTCGGCTCCTTCACCGGGACCGGCCTGCCCGCCGCGAGCGCCGACGCGGTGATGAGCATCGACGCGCTGTGGATGGTGCAGGACAAGCCGGCCGCGCTCGCCGAGGTGCACCGGATCCTGGTGCCCGGCGGCCGGTTCGTGCTGACCACCTGGGAGCCCGAGCACGTCGACCACCGGGCGCTGCTGACGGAGGCCGGCTTCGAGCTCGAGGTGCGGGAGGAGACCCCGGACTGGCTCGCCCGTCAGCGTGCCGTCTACGCCGGGATCACCGCGGCGGCCGGCGAGCTGGCCGAGGAGCTCGGCGCCGAGGGTGCCGAGGTCATCCTCACCGAGGCGCAGCAGGCACCGCGCGTCCTCGCCGGCACCCCACGGCTGCTGCTGGCCGCCCGGCGGCGCCGGCCGTGACCGACACAGCCGCCGGCAGTGCAGCTTCCGGCACGGCCGCCTCCGATACGGCCGCCGCCGACCCGGCTGCCGCCGATACTGCCGCCACAGTGGGGGCCGCCCCGTCGCCGGAGTCGCATGCGCGCAGCCGCGCCTTCCTGCGCTGGTGCCTGCGCGCGCAGTGGCGCGGGCTGGCACTGGCCGCCGTCACCGGGGTCGTGGTGCAGGGCCTGTTCGTCCTGCTGCCATGGGGTGTCCAGCAGGCCGTCGACCGCGGCATCACACCGGGGGACGTCGCGCAGACGGCGTTCTGGGCGGTTGCGGTCGCCGGACTGGGGCTGCTGATCACCGTCGGGCAGATCGCCTTCCAGTGGTGGAACTACCTCTCCGGCGCCCGGGTGATCAAGCAGACCCGGGAGCGGCTGGCCGCGCACGTGCTCGAGCTGGACCGGGCCGCGCTGGCCGGGCACGGTCCGGGTGAGCTGGCGGTGCGCGGCGGCCGGGACGCCGAGGCACTGTGGAACTGGCTGTCCGGGGTGGTCGAGACCGTCCAGCTGATCGCCGGTCTGGCCATCATCCTGGGCGCGCTGCTGCTGCTCGACCCGCTGCTGGCGGCGATCGGCCTGGCGGTGATCCCGCTGCTGCTCGGCCTGGCGGCGGTGTTCCCGCGCCGCTACGAGGCGGCCTCGCTGGTACTGGGTGCCGCGCACGGCGACCGCGGCGCCGCGGTGGAGGGACTGCTCTCGGGCAGTGCGGCGGTGCGCGGTGTCGGCGGCGAGCACGTGCTCGTCAGCCGGCACCACGACAGCAGCGCCGAGGTCACCCGGCAGACCGTGCGGGTCGCCCGGATCGGCACCCTGTGGGGTGCGCTGGCGTCGTTCGTGCCGCTCGCCGCGGCCGCCGCCGGACTGTTCCTCGGCGGCCTGGCCGCCGTCGACGGCGACCTGACGGTGGGGGGCCTGATCGCCTTCGCGTCCTGGATGGCGATGCTCGCGCAGCGGGTGGACACCCTGGTCGGGCAGCAGACCATGCGCAGGCAGGCGGCCGCGTCGGCGGCCCGGATCGCCGAGGTGCTCGCGCTCACCCCGCGGCTGCCCGAGCCGGCCGATCCGCTCCCGGCCCCGCCGCCCGGCCCGGCGCAGCTGACCGGGACCGGGATCCGGGTGGCGCACGGCGGCCGCACGGTGCTCGACGACATCGGGATCGAGGTGCGCGCCGGGGAGACCGTCGCGGTCACCGGCGTCACCGGCTCCGGGAAGACGTCACTGCTGCGGGTGCTCGCCCGGCTCGACGCCCCGGACACCGGCGCGATCACCCTGGACGGCGTCGGACTGGACCGGCTGCGCCGCCGGGACGTGCGCGCCCGGATCGGGTTCGTCCCGCAACGCCCGGTGCTCACCTCCGGCACACTGCGCTCGACCCTGCTGCTGGGCGCCGAACCCACCCCGGACCGGGACGACGAGGTGCACGAGGCCTGCCGGATCGCCGCGTTCGACGGCGACCTGGCCGGGTTCCCGGACGGCCTCGACACCGTGGTGGGGGAGGGCGGCACCACCCTGTCCGGCGGCCAGGTGCAGCGGATCGCGCTGGCCAGGGCGCTGCTGCGGGATCCGGACGTGCTACTGCTCGACGACGTCACCTCGGCCCTGGACACCGGAACGGAGAACCTGGTGCTGACCCGGCTGCGCGCCGCCCGACCGGATCTCGCGATCGTCTTCGCCGGGCACCGGGAGGCGGTGCACGCACTCGCCGACCGGGCGGTCGCGCTGCCCGCGCCACCGGTCACCGACAGCCCCGGCAGCCCCGACATCTCGGGCACCGTCTCCGGAGACCGTCGTGGCTGAGGTCGTGCTGCTCACCGAGGACCCGCCGCTGCGCGGCACGTTGCGCCGGCTCGCGCCGTTCCTGCGGCCGCACGCGGTCCCGGCGGCCGTCGCGGTGGTACTCACCCTGTCCGCGTCGCTGGCCTGGGTGCTGGTCGCGCCGGTGTTCGGCGCCATCACCGGCGCGGTGCTGGAGTCCGATCGCGATCGTGTGCTGGTCGCCGGGCTTCTGCTGCTCGGCCTGGCGGTGGCCCGCACCCTGCTGTCCTGGGCCGGTGAGCTGCTGCTGGCCGTCGTCGGCGAACGGGTCGTGCGCGGCATCCGGGAGCGGGTGGTCGACCGGCTCGCCGCGGCCCCGCTGCGGTTCGTCGAGGCGCACCGTGGCGGCGAGCTGCTGACCCGGTCGACCACCGAGATCGAGCTGCTCTCCACGTTCGTCCGATCCCAGCTGCCGGCCGCCGTCTCGGTGCTCGGCTACCTGGTGTTCGCGGTCGTGGTGCTGTTCGCCTACTCGTGGCTGCTGGCGCTGCTGCTGCTGGCACTGTTCGTGCCGCTGTCGCTGCTGGTGATGCGCTCCTTCGAGCGGGCTGCCGGATCGGCGTTCACCGCCGAGGCGACGGCGCGGGCCGCGGTCGCCTCGGCGTTCGCCGAGACCGTCGCGGCCCGCGAGGCGATCCAGGCGGCCGGCGCCGAGCAGGCCTGGGCGCGCCGGTTCGCCGACCACACCGGCGCGCTGCTGGACGCGATCCGGCGCACCATCCGGGCGCTGAACCGGCTGCCGCTGGCGGTGCTGGTGGAGGCGATCACCACGGCGGCGCTGATCGCGGCCGGCGGCATGCTGATCGCGGCCGGCCGGATCGACATCCCCACCGTGGCGGTGTTCGTGCTCACCACCCGCACCCTGTTCGACTCCTTCAACGAGGCGACCGGGCTGGTCGGGGAGTTCCAGGAGTCCCGGGTCGCGGTGGCCCGGCTGACCGATCTGCTGGCCGCCACCCAGCCCGCTGCCACCCGGCCCGCTGCCACCCGGCCCGCCGCACCCGCGCCGGACCGCGGGCCCGCGCAGCGTCCGTCCGGGCCCGGGCGGCTGGTCCTCGACGACGTCGGATTCGGCTACACGGCCGGCACCCCAGTGCTCGACGGCGTCTCGGTCACCGTCGAACCCGGCGAGCGGGTCGCCCTGGTGGGGCGGACCGGTGCCGGGAAGAGCACCCTGGCCAAGATCGTCGCCGGGCTGTACCCGCCGGACCGGGGCCGGGTCACGGTGGACGGCAGCCCGCTGGACGTGCTGGCCCCGGACGTGCTGCGGCACCGGGTCGCGCTGGTCGGCCAGCAGGTGCACGTGGCCGCGGGCTCGGTGCACGACAACGTCACACTGGTACTCGGTACCCCGGGCAGGCCCGAGGTGGAGCGGGCGGTCGACGCGCTCGGCCTGCGCCGGTGGATCGGCGAGCTCGGCGGCCTGGACGCCGACCTGGGCACCCGCGGCGACCGGCTCTCCGCCGGGGAGCGGCAGGTGCTCGGCCTGATCCGGGCGGCACTCGTCGCCCCGGCGGTGCTGGTGCTGGACGAGGCCACCGCCGATCTCGACCCGACCACGGCGGGTCTGCTGGAGGGCGCGCTGGAACGGATCCGGGACGCCACCACGCTGGTGGTCATCGCCCACCGGCCGGACACCGTGGCGCGGATGGACCGCGTCGTCACCCTGGACGCAGGCCGGGTCGTCACCGACACCGGCTCACCCACCGAAGGAGCAGGCAGTGCCCTACTGGATCACGACCGTTCGCGACGTCCGGCGGATCACCCCGCACATGGTGCGGGTGGTCCTGGACGGTGACGAGCTCGCCGGCTACCAGGTGAAGGGCCTGGCCGACGACTACTGCCGGGTGCTCTTCCCGCATCCCGGCGAGGACTCCCCGGTCGTCCCGGTCGAGATCGACGGCAAGGAGCAGGACCCGCCCGGCACCGTCCCGGCACCGGTGCGCAACTACACGATCCGCCGTCAGGACCCGGACACCGGCGAGGTGTGGATCGATCTGCTGCTGCACGAGGGCGGTGTCGGCGCGACCTGGGCGGCGCAGGCGCAGCCCGGCGCCCGGATCGCGCTCGGCCCGGCGCACGGCCGCTACCAGCCGCCCGAGGACGCCCGGCGGGTCGTGCTGGTCGGGGACGCGACCGCACTGCCCGCGATCGGGCGGATCCTGGAGGAGCTGCCCGGCGGCCGGTCGGCGCTCGCGCTGATCCTGGTCGCCGACGCCGCCGAGGAGCAGGAGCTGCCCGGTCGCGACGGCGTCGAGATCCGCTGGCTGCACGTGCCCGACCCGATGGACCTGGGCGAGCGGCTGCTGGCCGAGGTGCAGTCCTGCGAGCTCGCCACCGACGGCGCCGACTACGTCTGGGTGGCCGGGGAGACCGACGCCTGCCGCCGGGCCCGCAAGCACCTGCGCCACGAGCGGGGCCTCCCGGCGGGGGCCTACACCGTCGTCGGGTACTGGCGTCCGGACGCCGAACGCTGGCAGGCCCGCTACGACGCACTCGCCGAGGAGCTCGCCGCGAAGCTCGCGGTCGCCGACGCCGAGAACCCGGACGACGACGACTACGACGACGCCGTCGACCGGATCTACACCGACGCGGGGTTGTAGGCCCGCCCGCTCACGCGTGCTCGGGCGGGGCGAGCGCCACGACCCCGTCCGGCAGCAGCGAGATCGGCCGCATCATCCGGTGGTCCTCGTGCTCGTAGACGTGGCAGTGGTGCACGAACCGCCCGGCGTGCGGGCCGAACCGGCCGATCGCGCTGATGAGCTGACCGCCGCCGAGCGAGACGACGTCCTTCGCGCCGGCCTCCGGGCCGGTCACGGTGCCCGCCCGGTCGAACCGCAACGGGCTCCTCGTGCCGCCGCCGAACGACCCGTCCGGGCGGACCAGGTA
Source organism: Pseudonocardia autotrophica (assembly GCF_003945385.1). Classification (NCBI taxonomy): domain Bacteria; kingdom Bacillati; phylum Actinomycetota; class Actinomycetes; order Pseudonocardiales; family Pseudonocardiaceae; genus Pseudonocardia; species Pseudonocardia autotrophica. Next base: position 5,920,173 of record NZ_AP018920.1, on the reverse strand, counting down.
GGTCCAGCCGGAGACGTCGTAGTGGTCGCGCCGCTGCACCTGGAAGGTGAACGCGTGCACGTGCATGGGGTGCGGCGCGCCGGGGCCCTCCAGGTTCAGCCAGGTCCAGCGCTCCCAGCCCTCGGTGCGGGCGTGCACGGTGACCGGATCGGCCCAGTCGGCGGCGATCCGGCGGAAGGTGCGCAGGGCCCCGTCGTGGTCGACGATCTGGACGATCCCGTCGACCGGGCCGTCGGCGAGCGCCTCCGGGACCCGGTCGGTCTCGGTCATCTCCCACATCCGGGCCGACACCGGGAACGCCGGGGTGATCAGCACGATCCGGTCGGTGATCGGGGAGGCGACGTCGGCGGTGATCCGGGTGAAGCCGGGCGCGAGATCGGTGCCGTCCCGCACGGCGGTCCGGGCCGGTGCCGGACCGGCCGGTCGGTCCCGCACCCGGAACTGCATGACGTCGTCGGACGGCGCGGGTGCCACCGAGCCGTCCACCCAGCGCAGGGTGCGTCCGGCGTAGTCGCTGAAGTCGATCACCACGTCGGCCCGCTCCGCGGGGACCAGCGCGAACTCCTCGGCGCCGGCCACCGCGCCGGGCAGCAGCCCGGCGTCCGATCCGACGTGGTGTGCGACGCCCTCGGGCAGCACCTGCTCGTCCTCGTCGATCAGCATCAGGTGGTAGGGCCGGATCGACGAGGCGTTGAGCACGCGCAGCCGGTACGGCGCGGGATCGACCTCGAGATAGGGCCAGATCGTGCCGTTGACCAGGGTGAACGGGCCGGTGAAGGAGCGCGGTAGCCGCTCGCTCTGGCCGTCGTAGAGCACGATCTTGTAGAGCAGCTCGCCGGTCAGCCGGCCCGTGGCGTCGGTGTCGAGATTGCGGTCGCAGATCATCAGCGGGATCTCGTACTCGCCGGACGGCAGGCCGGCGGCGTCGTCCTCGTCGTCGCGCAGCAGGTAGAACCCGCCGCCGAGACCGGCCATCGTGGTCAGCCGGGTCACGTGCATGGCGTGGTCGTGGTACCAGAGCGCGGCGGCGGGCTGGTCGTTCGAGTAGCGGGTCAGCTGCACGCCGGTCGGGCCGACGGCGTTCTCCGGCCAGCCGTCGGCGCCGCCGCCGACCACGGCGCCGTGCAGGTGCACCACCGTCCACGGGGGCAGCACGGCGGCCGCCGGCAGCGGCTGCGCCCCGCGCGCACCGGGCAGGTCCCATTCGCGCAGGTCGCCGCGGTTGTCCAGCACCTCGACCGCCTTCACCGGGTACGGACCGGTCAGCTCGTTGGTCCAGGCGATCTCCAGCGGGACGCCCCGGCGCGCCTCGATCGTCGGCCCGGGGAAGCCACCCTCGTAGGTCCACATCGGGGTGCCGGGCAGCGCGGAGTGGAGCTGTACCTGCGCGGTGCGCTGGCGCACGGTCAGCCGGGCCACGCCGTCGGGCCCGGGGGCCGCGGTGAGCACCGGCATCCGCGGCAGCGGATCGGTGAACGGGCGCAGCGCCAGCAGCGCGCGGCCGTCGTCCGGTGGCGGGCGGTAGGTGCCGGTGACCGGATCGCCACCGCCACCGTGCCCGCCGTGCACGGTGCGGCCGCCGGGCGCGTTCACCCCGGGCAGCAGGACCTGGTCCGGTGGTGCACCGGTGGGGCGGGCGCGGGTGGCGAGGCCGGCCACCGCGGCGGCCAGCGCGGTGTGCGCGAGGAACCGTCGCCGGCTGGTCCGGAGCACCCCGGACGGACGGACCTGCTCCGGTCGCACAGCCGCCGGGACCGGGGTGACCGGGGGGCTCGGCGGGAGCGGTGGCACCGGGCGGGGAACCCGGCTCGCGTCCGATGTGGACGAATCCTCGGCCATCCGCGGACTGCCTCCTCGTGGTCAGTAAGCCTGATACGAAGCCTAAGTTAGGCAAACCTCTTAATCCATCACCCTCACCTCTGGACTCCTCTCCGTAGATCTGCTTAGGCTCAGCTAACTCGATCGGGCGGTTCTGCCGTCTCCACCTCGGCCCTTCCCCACAGGAGTCGCACCTCCATGTCCGCACGCGTCCCGACCTCGCTCGCGCTGCCGCTGACCGCCGCCCAGACCGGCATCTGGGTGGACCAGCAGCGGGACCCGGCGAACCCGGCGTTCGTCACGGCCGAGCAGGTCGAGTTGCGCGGTTCACTCGACGCGGACGCGCTGCGGGCCGCGGCGGCGTCGGCGGCCGGCGAGGCGCCGTGGCTGGGCGCCCGGTTCGAGACCCTCGACGGCGGGCGGGTCGTCCAGCACCCCGGGAGCTGGCCGGCCGGTTGCGAGCTGGTCGATCTCACCGGCCACGACGACCCGGCGGTGGCCGCCGCGGCCTGGACCGGCGCCGACGTACGGCGTCCGCTCGACCCGCACAGCGAACCGCTGCTGCGCCAGGCGTTGCTGGTGCTCGGATCGCAGCACCACCTCTGGTACGTGCGCGCCCATCACCTGCTGCTCGACGCCTACGGCTACAACCTGCTCCGCCGCCGGGTCGTCGAGCTGTACCGGGCGACGGCCGGCCCTGCCGGCGGTACTGCCACCGGCTCGTCTGCCGACTCTGTCGCGGCCGCGCCCGCCGGCCCGGTTGCCGGCCCCGCCGGTTCTGCCGCCGCCGCGCCCGCCGGTCCGCCCGCCGCCCGCTACGGCGAGCTCGCCGCCGTCGTCGAGGCCGACGCGGCCGATCTCACCGATCCGGGCCGGGCCGCGGCCGAGGAGTTCTGGACCGGACGGCTCGACGGCGCCGTGCCCGCCACCCTCGCGGCGGCACCGGCCGCGAACCCGGCCCCGGCCCGCGAGCTGCACCGGGCCGATGGCGAGCTCGACGCGACGTCCACCGCGGCGCTGCGGGAGACCGCGCAGGCCGCCGGGGCCGGCTCGGTGGAGATCGTCGCGGCCGCGGTGGCCGCGCTGGTGTGGCGGCACACCGGGGCCGCGGACGTCGTACTCGATCTCCCGGCGATGCAGCGGCTCGGGACCCCGGCGAGCCGGGTCCCCACGACCGCGGTCACCGTGCTGCCGCTGCGGGTCCGGACCGGCCCGTCGGCGACCCCGGCCGGGCTCGTCGCCCGGGTGCACGACGAGCTGCGCGCGGCCGCGGCACACCGCCGCTACCGCGGCGAGGACCTGCGCCGGGCGGTGCGCGCCCGGGCCGGACGCGAGCCCGCCCCGGCGCTGGTGGTGAACGTCAAGCCCGATCCCGGCCGGGTCCGGCTCGGCGACGCCACCGGCGAGGTGCACGAGATCGCCACCGGCCCGGTGCGCGACCTGATGGTCACCGCCCGGCTGCGCTCCGGGGACGCGCCCCGGCTGGTGATCCGGGTCGACGCCGACGCCGCCCGGTACACCCCCGAGGAGGTCGAGTCGCACCGGGACGTGCTGCTCGCGCTGCTCGCCGAGGCCGCCGCCGATCCGCACCGGGCACTCGGGGAGCCGGTACCGGGTGCAGCGGTGCCGTCTGTGCCGTCTGTGCCGGCCGCCGACGGGCCGTCCGGGGCCGCCGTCCCGCGCGCCGACCGGGAGCGGCAGGTGATCGCCCTGGTCGCCGAGCTGCTGGAGACCGATCCGTCGGCGGTCGACGCCGACACCGACCTGTTCGCCGCCGGCGGGCACTCGCTGCAGGTGCTCTGGCTGGTCGCACGGCTGCGGGAGGAGCTGGGCGCGGATGCCGGCGCCGACATCCCCGGGCTGACCGTGCAGGCGGTGTTCGACCGGCCGACCGTCCGGGAGATCGCGGCCCTGCTGCCCGCCGAACGACCCGCCCGGCCCGCCACCGCCACCCCGGGCCCGATGCCCCGCCCGGACCGGCCCCCGCTCTCGCCGGCCCAGCGCCGGATCTGGTCGTTGCAGCGGATCGAGGCCGACGCGAGCTACGCGGTGCCACTGACCGTGCAGCTCACCGGCCCGCTGGACACCGCAGCGCTGCGCGTCGCGCTCGGCGACGTCGTCGCCCGGCACGAGGCACTGCGCACCCTGCTCCCCGACGACGGCGGCGAGCCGTGGCAGCAGGTGCTGCCCGCCGCCGCGGTCGCCGCACCGGAGCTGCCGCTGCGCGAGACCGCCGGGACCGGTGCCGCCCGGGACGCCGTCCGGGAGCTGGCGGCCACCCCGTTCGACCTGGCCACCGAGCTGCCGTGGCGGGCCGCGCTGCTGCGCACCGGAACCGATCAGCACCTGTTCGCGCTGGTGCTGCACCACGTCGCGGTCGACGACCGGGCGCTCGCCGTGCTGGTCGACGACCTCGCCGCCGCCTACACCGCCCGCCTCGCGGGCGGACCGCCGGCGCTGCCACCGGCCCCCGGCTACATCGACGCCGTCGCGTCCGCGGCGGCCCGCTTCGGCGACCCGGCCGATCCGGCGTCGCGCGCGCACGCCGCGCTCGGGCACTGGCGCACCGTCCTCGACGGGGCACCCGCCGAGACCACCCTGCCGGCCGACCTGCCCCGGCCCGCGGTGGAGAGCCATCGCGGCGCGGTGGTCCCGTTCACCGTGGACGACACGCTCACCGCCGCGGTGCAGCAGCTCGCCGCCGGCACCGGCACCACCTCGTTCCTGGTGCTGCACGCCGCGGTCGCCGCGCTGCTGCACCGGATGGGGGCCGGTGACGATCTCCCGCTCGGCGTGCCCGTCATCGAGCGCGGCGCCGACGCCACCGACGTGGTCGGCCTGTTCCTCAACACCGTCGTGGTGCGCACCGACGCCGGCGGCGACCCGTCGTTCCGGGAGCTCCTCGCCCGCGTGCGTACGGCCGGGCTGGACGCGCTCGCGTTCCAGGACGCCCCGTTCGACCAGGTGCTCGACGCCGTCGCACCACCGCGCTCGCTGGCCCGGCACCCGCTGTTCCAGGTGCTGGTCAGCCACCAGCACGAACCGGCGCACCGGCCGTCGTTCGGCGGGCTCGCCGCCCGCACCGCGATCGTCGAGACGCCGACCGCGAAGTTCGACCTCACCGTGCGCACCGTGCAGACCGGCGGCCGGATCGAGGGCGAGCTGGAGTACGCGACCGACCTCTACGGCACCGCGACGATCGAGGCGTTCGCCCGGCGGCTGCACGGCCTGCTGGAGGCGGTCACCGCCGATCCCGACCGCCGGCTGTCGGAGCTGCCGGTGCTCACCGACACCGAGCGCACCGCGCACGACGGTGCTCGGGCCGCGACCGCGGTCCCGGCGCTGCCCGGGCTGCTCCCGGACCGGTTCGCCGCGGCCGTCGCCTCCCATCCGGAGCGTCCCGCGCTGACCTGCGCCGGTGCCACCCTCACCTACGCCGGGCTGGACGCCGCGGTGAACCGGCTGGCCAGGGCGCTGTCCGCACGCGGCGCCGGCCCCGGCACGCTGGTCGGGGTGTTGCTGCCGCGCGGCACCGATCTGGTCGTGGCGGTGCTCGCGGTGCTGCGCTGCGGGGCGGCGTACGTCCCGATGGACCCCGGCTATCCGGCCGAGCGGGTTCGCACGGTGCTCGCCGACGCCGCACCCGTGCTGCTGCTCACCACGACCGACGTCGATCCGGGTGCCGGTTCCGGCCCGGTCACGCTGCTGCTCGACGACGCCGCGGTCCGCGCCGAGCTCGCCGGGCTGCCCGCCGATCCGCCGCCCGCCGTCGTCACCGACCCCGAACAGCTCGCCTACGTGATCTTCACGTCCGGCTCGACCGGGCGGCCGAAGGGGGTCGCGGTCCGGCACGGCGGGCTGCGGAACTTCCTCGACGACATGGCCCGCGACCTGGGGACCGGTCCGGATCAGTGCTGGCTGGGCGTGACGACGCCCGCGTTCGACATCGCCGCGCTGGAGCTGTTCGCACCGCTCGCGCACGGCGGCCGACTGGTGCTGGCCGATCCGGCCGAGGCCGGTGACCCGGTGGCGCTGCGCGGGCTGGTGGCGCGGCACCGGATCGACCACGTGCAGGCCACCCCGTCGCTGTGGCGGGCGCTGCTCGACGGCGCGGGAGACACCTTCGCCGGGGTGACGGCAATGGTCGGCGGGGAGGCGCTGCCGGCGGACCTGGCGGTCGCGCTGCACGCGGCGAGCGCCCGCACCGTCAACCTGTACGGCCCCACCGAGACCACGATCTGGTCCAGCCGCTGGCCGGTCGATCCGGCCGTCGCCGGCCCGCCGCCGATCGGCGTCCCGCTGGCCAACACCACGCTGTCCGTGCTGGACCACCGGCTGCGGCCGGTGGCGACCGGCGTCGTCGGTGACCTCTACATCGGCGGTGACGGGCTGGCCCGCGGCTACCACGCCGACCCGGTCCGGACCGCCGAGCGGTTCGTCGCCGCCCCCGGCGGGGAGCGGATCTACCGCACCGGTGACCTGGCCCGCCGTCGCGCCGACGGGATGCTGGACTTCCTCGGACGCTCCGACGACCAGGTGAAGCTGCACGGGTACCGGATCGAGCCCGGTGAGATCGAGGCGGCCCTGCTGGAGCAGGAGGTCGCCGCGGCGGCCGTGGTGGTGCGCGAGACGGCGCCCGGCCGGCCCGCGCTGGTCGCCTATCTGGTGCCGCGCGGCACCGCCCCGGACCCGGCCGGAGTCCGGGCCGCGCTCGGGGCCCGGCTGCCGGAGTACATGGTCCCGGCACATGTCGTGGTGCTCGACGCGCTGCCGCTCACCCCGAACGGCAAGCTGGACCGGGCCGCGCTCCCGGCCCCGCAGCTCACCCGCTCCGCGGAGCGCCGGGAACCGTCCGGGCCGGTCGAGCGGAGGCTGGCCGGGCTGGTCACCGAGCTGCTCCCGGACGCCGACGGCATCGGCGCCGACGAGGGCTTCTTCGATCTGGGCGGCGACAGCATCGCCGCGATCATGCTCGCCGCGCGGGCCACCGCGGCCGGGATCCCGCTGACCCCGCGCGAGGTCTTCCTGAATCCGACGGTCGCCGGGCTGGCCCGGGTCGCCGCCGTCCCGGGCGGGGCCGCGCCGGCCGCGCAGTCACCCGACCTCTCGGCGGCGGAGTCGCCCGGAACCTCGGCAGCGCTGTCGCCTGCCGGCCCGACCTCGGCACCGCTGCTGTCCGAGCCGATCCCGGCTCCGGCGCTGCCCGAGCCGACCGCTGCGGAGCGCGTCGAGCTGGCCGCCGCCGTGCCGGGACTGGACGCGGTGCTGGCCTGCAGCCCGCTGCAGGAGGGCCTGCTGTTCGAGGCCGAACGCGCCGGGCGGGCCGGTGACCTGCACATCGTGCAGTGGTTCGTCGATCTCGATCCGTCGCTCGCCGACCCGGAGCGGCTCACCGCCGCCACCGCCGCGGTGGCCGCGCACCGGCCCGCGCTGCGCACCGCGTTCCGCCGGACCCGCTCCGGGCGGCCGTGGCAGCTGGTGCTGCGCGAGGCCGTCCCCGAGCTGAGCGTGCACCGCGGCGCCGATCCGGACACCGTCGCCGACCTCGAACGGGCCCGCTCGTTCGATCCGGCGACCGCGCCGCTGCTGCGGCTGGCGCTGGTCACCGGCTCGGACGCGCCGCGCCTGGTGATCACCCACCACCATCTCGCGCTGGACGGCTGGTCGGTGCCGGCCGTGCTGGGCGAGATCCTGCAACGGGCCGCCGCGGGAGCCGACGGCCCAGCCGAGGCCGACACAGCCGAGGCCGGCCCAGCCGAGGCCGGCCCAGCCGAGGCCGACACAGCCGGGTCCGACACAGCCGGGACCGACACGGTGGGCGACGGCACGGCCGGGCACGCGGATCTGCTCGCCCGGCTGGCCCGGCGGGCGGGCCGCGACCATCCGGCGGCGGTCGCGGCCTGGGCCGCCGCGCTGGACGGGCTCGACGAGCCATCGCTGCTGGTGCCGCCCACCGCACCGGGCACGGCGGCCGATCCGGACCAGCTCGACGTCGAACTCGATCCGGAGCTGCAGCGCCGGGTGCTCGCCACCGCGCGGGCCACCGGGGTCACCGTCAACGCCGTCCTGCAGTGGGCGTGGGGTCTGCTGGTCGCCCGGCTCACCGGGCGATCCGAGGCGGTGCTCGGCGCCACCTCGGCCGGGCGGCCCGCCGACGAGCCGGGCGCGGCCGAGGCAGTGGGGATGTTCGTCAACACCGTCGCGGTCCGGGTGCGGCTGCGGCGCGGCGAGACCGTCGCGCAGAGCCTGCGCCGGCTGCAGCGCGAGCAGGCCGAGCTGATCGAGCACCAGCATCTCGGCCTCGCCGAGCTGCACCGGATCGCCGGCCTGCCCACGCTGTTCGACACGTTCGCGGTGTTCGAGAGCTACCCGTTCGACGGGCTGCGTGCCACCGGCGCCCGGGTCGTCGGCGGACGGGACGCCTCGCCGTATCCGCTGGGCGTGGTCGCGCTGCCCGGCGACGGGCTGCACCTGCGGCTGCGTTACCGGCGCGGGCCGGTCACCCCGGCGGACGCGGCGGTCGTCGCCGCGCGGCTGCGGACGGTGCTGTCCGCGCTGGCCGACGACCCGCACACCCCCGTCGACCGGATCGGGGTGTGCCCGCCCGAGGAGACCGCGGCGCTGCTGCGTGCCGCCCAGGGCCCGGCCACCGCCCCGGTGGCGACGCTGCCGCAGATCGTCGGCGGATGGGCGGACCGCACGCCGGACGCCCCCGCCGTGCACGGACCGGACGGCCGGCTCGGGTACCGGGAGCTGATGGACGCCGCGGCCCGGCTCGGGCACGAGCTGGTCGCCCACGGGGTGCGGCCGGAGCAGGTGGTCGCGCTGGCGCTGCCGCGCTCGGCGGAGCTGGTCGTCGCGATGCTGGCGGTGCACCACGCCGGTGCCGCCTACCTGCCGCTGGACCCGGGGCTGCCCGCGGCGCGGGTCGCCGCGACCGTCGCCGACATCGGCCCGGTGCTGCTGCTGGCCGGGGAGTCGGTCCCGTCGGGTATCCCGGACGCGCTGCCGGTGCTGCGCCCGTCGGACCCGCAGACCGCCCGCCGGATCGCGGCGCACCCGGTCACCGCGGCCCGCCCGGTCGACCCGGCCGGTGCCGCGTACCTGATCACCACGTCCGGCTCGACCGGCACGCCGAAGAGCGTCGTCGTCGGGCACACCGGGCTGGTCGCGCTGTCCGAGACGCTGAACGCCGCGCTGGGCACCGGGCCCGGGCACCGGGTGGCGCAGTTCGCCTCCGCCGGGTTCGACACCTCGGTGTGGGAGCTGGTGATGGCGCTCGGCGCGGGCGCCGAGGTCGTCGTCGTCCCGGACTCGCGGCGGCTCGGCACCGCGCTGTCGGAGTTCCTGCACACCGAGCGCATCACGCACCTGACCCTGCCGCCGGCCGCGCTCGCCGACCTGCCGGTCCCGGACGGGGTGCCGCCGGGCGCGACGATCGTCGTCGCCGGTGAGGCCTGCCCGCCGGACCTGGCCCGGGCCTGGGCGGCCACCCACCGGGTGGTCAACTCCTACGGCCCGACCGAGACCACGGTCGACGCCACGATCTTCGACGTCGCCGAGGGGATCGAACCGGCCGCGCACGCGTTGCCGATCGGCCGTCCCGTGTACGGCACCGGCACCCACGTGCTCGATCCCGATCTGCGGCCGGTGCCCGACGGCGGGATCGGCGAGCTCTACGTCAGCGGCACCGGCCTGGCCCGCGGCTACCTCGGCCGGGCCGGGCTCACCGCGACCCGCTTCGTCGCGCATCCGTGGGGACCGCCCGGTGCGCGGCTCTACCGCACCGGTGACCTGGTGCGGCGCGGCCCGGGCGGGCTGCTCGTCTACGCCGGCCGCACCGACCACCAGGTCAAGATCCGCGGGTTCCGGGTGGAACCGGGCGAGGTCGAGGCCCGGCTGACCGAGCGCCCGGAGATCGACCGGGCACTGGTGACGGCCCGCGACGCCGTCCTCGTCGCCTACGTCACCGGCCCGGGTCCGGTCGACCCGCCGCAGGTCCGCGCCGAGCTGGCAGCGACGCTGCCCGAGCACATGGTCCCGGCGTTCGTCGTACCGCTGGAGGCGTTCCCGCGCACCCCGAACGGCAAGATCGACCGGGCGGCGCTGCCGGCGCCCGCGCCGGTCGGCGGTACCGCGGTGCGCGGCCCGCGTGACGCCACCGAGCAGATCCTGCGCGACCTGTTCGCCGAGGTGCTCGACCTGCCCGCGGAGTCGGTCGGGATCGACGACGGATTCTTCGACCTGGGCGGGCACTCGCTGCTCGCCACCCGGCTGGTGGCCCGGTTGCGCGCCGCGACCGGCGCCACGATCGGCCTGGGCGCCCTCTTCGACACCCCGACCGTCGCCGGGCTGGCCGCGCTGGTCGGTGACTCCGGGACCGCCGGGGCCCGCGGTGCCCGGAACGCCGCGGTGAGCCGGCCGGAGCGGATCCCGGCCTCGCCGGGGCAGCGCCGGATCTGGTTCCTGGACCGGATGCTCGGCGACGGCCGCTCCGCCGCGACGTCGTCGATGCCGCTCGCGCTGCGGCTCGACGGCGAGCCGGACCCGGCCGCGCTGCACGCCGCGCTGGGCGACCTCACCGACCGGCACGAGTCGCTGCGCACCCTGCTGGTCGACGACGGCGGACAGCCGTGGCAGCACGTCCTGCCCGCCCCGGTGCCGGTCGGGCTGGAGTTCCGCGCGCCCACCGCCGACGAGCTGCCCGGCGTGCTCGCCGAGATCGCCGAGCACCGCTTCGACACCGCCACCGAGATCCCGCTGCGTGCCTGGGTGCTGCTCACCGGCGACCCGGCCGGCGCGGAGTCGGTGCTGGTGCTGGTGCTGCACCACGCCGCGGGTGACGAGGGCTCGGTCGCGCCGCTGCTCGCCGACCTGGACACCGCCTACACCGCCCGGCTGCGCGGCGTCGCCCCGGACTTCGCGCCGCTGCCGGTGCAGTACGCCGATCACACACTGCGGCTGGCCGACGTGCTCGCCGACGCCGACGGCCCGGCCGCCGCCGACCTGCGGTACTGGCGGGAGCGCCTGGCCGGGGCACCGGCCGAGCTGGAGCTGCCCCGGGACCGCCCGCGGCCCGCGGTCGCCTCCTACGCAGGCGTCGACGTCGAGTTCCGGATCGATCCCGGCCTGCACCGCGGGATCCGCGAGCTCGCCGCCGCCTCCGGGACGACCGTGTTCATGGTGCTGCACGCCGCCGTCGCGACCGTGCTGCACCGGCTCGGGGCGGGTACCGACATCCCGCTCGGTGCTCCGGTCTCCGCGCGCCCGGACCTCGGGGACGATCTCGACGACCTGGTCGGGCTGTTCCTCAACACCGTGGTGCTGCGTACCGACGTGTCCGGGGACCCGTCGTTCCGCGCCCTGCTGGAGCGGGTGCGGGTAGCCGACCCGGAAGCGTTCGATCACGCCCTGCTGCCGTTCGAGCGGCTGGTCGACGAGCTCGCCCCGGCCCGTTCGACGGCCCGGCACCCGCTGTTCCAGGTGATGGTGCTGCACCAGCGGCGCCGGTCCGCGACACCGCCGCTCGGCGGGCACCCGACCACCGAGATCCCGATCGGCACCGGCACCGCCCGGTTCGACCTCACCGTCGGGTTCCGGGAGAACGACGACGCCGACGGCCTCGACGGCGTCGTCAACGCCGCCGCCGACCTGTACGACCGGTCCGGTGCGCAGGCGCTGGCCCGGCGGGTGGTGCGGGTGCTGGCCGCCGCGGTCGCCGACCCGGACGCCCCGGTGTCCGGCCACGACGTCCTCGACCCGGGTGAGCACGCCGTGCTGGCCGGGCTGACGGCGACCGCGGCCCGTCCGCAGCCGCAGCTCGTGCCGGAGCGGATCGCCGCACAGGCCGACCGGCATCCGGACCGGGTCGCGGTCCGCGCGGGCGACCGGGTGCTGGGCTACGGCGAGCTGTCCGCCGCCGTCGACCGGCTGGCCGCGGAGCTGGCCGCGCGTGGCGCCGGGCCCGATCAGGTGGTGGGGATCGCGTTGCCGCGCACCGCCGACCTGGTCGTCGCGGTGCTCGCGGTGCTCCGCACCGGTGCCGGCTACCTGCCGCTGGACCCGGACTACCCGGTCGAGCGGCTGCGCTTCATGCTCGACGACGTCCGTCCGGTCGTGGCGCTCGCCGACGCCGGCGCAGCGCAGCGGCTGGCCGGGGCCGGTGTGCCGCTGCTGGACCCGACCGCCCTGCCCGCCACACCGGCGGTACCCGTGCCGCCGGTGGCACCGGATGCGGACCGGACCGCGTACATCATCCACACCTCAGGCTCGACCGGCCGCCCCAAGGGCGTGCTGGTCCCGCACGGTGCGCTGGCGAACTTCGCCGACGCCACCGCCGAGCTGGTCCCGCTCACCGCCGCCGACGTCGTCGTCGCGGTCACCACGCTGTCGTTCGACATCGCGGTGCTGGAGATCCTCGTGCCGCTGTCGGTCGGCGCGACCGTGGTGCTCGCCGACTCCGGCACCGTGCGCGATCCGCGGCTGCTCGACGACCTGCTGACCCGGTCGGGCGCCACCGTGCTGCAGGCGACGCCGTCGCTGTGGGCGGCACTGCTCACCGACCACGGACGGAACCTCGCCGGGGTGACCGCGCTGGTCGGCGGCGAGGCGCTGCCGGGAGCGCTCGGCGAGCTGATCGCCGCCCGCACCCGCACGGTCCGCAACATGTACGGGCCCACCGAGACCACCGTGTGGTCGACCAGCGCCGTCGTGCGCCCGGGGGAGCCGGTCACCATCGGCGCCCCGCTGCGCAACACCGGTGCCTTCGTGCTCGACGCGCGGCTGCGTCCGGTCCCGCCGGGCGTCCCCGGTGAGCTGTACCTGGCCGGGGCCGGTGTGGTCCGCGGCTACCACGGTCGCCCGGCGCTGACCGCGCAGCGGTTCGTCGCCTGTCCGGCCGACGGGGCGGCCTTCGGCGCCGCCGCGGGCGGCCGGATGTACCGCACCGGGGACCTGGTCCGGGTGCGGGCCGACGGGGCCCTGGAGTTCCTCGGCCGGGCCGACGACCAGGTGAAGGTCCGCGGTTTCCGGATCGAGCTCGGCGAGGTGGAGGCCGCGCTGGCCGCCGCCCCCGGGGTGGCCCGTGCCGTGGTGACGGTGCGCGGCGACGCGCTGGTCGGGTACCTGCTGCCCGAGCCGGACACCGGGACACCGGACACCACGCGGGTGCGCGAGTCGGCCGCGCGGACCCTGCCGGGGCACATGCTGCCCTCGGTCCTGGTGGCGCTGGAGTCGCTGCCGCTCACCCCGAACGGGAAGGTGGACCGCTCGGCGCTGCCGGACCCGGTCGCCGCACCGGCCCCGGCCCGGACCGCGCCGCGCACCCCGGTCGAGGAGACCCTGGTCGCGCTGGTCGCCGAGGTACTCGGCCGCGATCCCGGCACGGTCGGGGTGGACGACGACTTCTTCGCGCTCGGCGGGCACTCGCTGCTCGCCACCCGCCTGGTGTCCCGGGTGCGCGCGGTGCTCGGCGTGGAGCCCGCACTGCGCACGGTCTTCGAGGCGCCCACCCCGGCCGGCCTGGCCGCGCGGCTGGCCGACGGCGACGATGGGGACGGCGACGGCGCAGGGGAGGGGCGGACCCGCCCGGTGCTGCGCCCGGCCCACCGCCCGGACCCGATGCCGCTCTCGCCCGCCCAGCAGCGGCTGTGGTTCCTGTTCCGGCTGGAGGGCCCGTCGGCGGTGTGGAACGTCCCGCTGGCCGCCCGGCTGCGCGGACCGCTGGACGTGACCGCGCTGGAGGGTGCGCTCGCCGACGTCGCCGCCCGGCACGAGTCGCTGCGCACCGTCCTCCCGGACACCGCGGGCGTGTCCCGCCAGGTCGTCCTCGATCCGGCCCCGGTGCCGCTCGCCGTGCACCCGGTGCCCGATGGGGCCGATCTCGACGCGCTGCTGCGCGACGCCGTCGGTACCCCGTTCGACCTGGCCGTCGACCGGCCACTGCGCGCGGTGCTGCTGCGCCGCGGCGCCGACACCGACACCGACACCGACACCGACACCGACACCGACACCGACGCCGACACTGACGCGGTGCTGGTGCTGGTGCTGCATCACGTCGCGGCCGACGAGTCCTCGGCGGTCCCGCTGCTGACCGACCTCGGCACCGCCTACGCCGCGCGCTGCGCCGGGCGGCCCCCGCAGCTGCCGCCGCTGCCGCTGCAGTACGCCGACTACACGCTCTGGCAGCGGGAGCTGCTCGGCGAGCCGGGCGATCCCGGTTCGCTCGGTGACCGCCAGCTCGGCTGGTGGCGCGGGCAGCTGGCCGGTGCGCCGGAGGAGCTCGCCCTGCCCACCGACCGGGCCCGACCGGAGATCGCGTCCGGCCGGGGTGGTTCGGTGCTGTTCACCGTCGACGAGCCGACCGCGCTCGCGCTGCGCCGGGTCGCCGCCGAGCACGGCGCGTCGATGTTCATGCTGGTGCACGCCGCGTTCGTCGCGGTGCTGGCGCGCAGCGGCGCGGGCCGCGACGTGGTGCTGGGCACCCCGGTCGCCGGCCGGCCGGACGCCGCGCTGTCCGAGCTCGTCGGGTTCTTCGTCAACTCGCTGGTGCTGCGCACCGACGCCACCGGGGACCCGTCGTTCGGCACCCTGCTGGAGCGGGTCCGGGAGACCGATCTGGCCGCGTTCGGCCGGGCCGACGTGCCGTTCGAACGGGTCGTGGAGGCACTCGCCCCGGCCCGCCGCCCCGGCCGCCATCCGCTGTTCCAGGCGACCGTCACCTACCGCACCGCCGTCGGGACCGATCTCGGGCTGCCCGGGCTGGTGACGCAGCCCCAGGAGCTGCCCGATCTGCACGCCAAGTTCGACCTGTCGCTGCTGGTCGGCGAGCCCGAGCAGGGCGGGCACCTCGATGGCCTGCTGCGCTACGCGGCGGACCTCTACGACCGGGACACCGTCGCGGTGCTGGTCGGCCGGCTGGAACGGGTGCTGGCTGCGGTCGCCGCCGATCCGGCGGTACGGCTGTCCCGGCTCGATCTCGGCGATCCGGCCCAGCCCCGCGGCAGCGTCCGGGAGGTGACCAGGGCCGACCTGGCCACCCTCGCCGGGCGGGGACCGGCGGCCGATCCGGACACCGAGGCGGTCCGGGTCGCGGGTCCCGGCGGCACCGTGCTCACCCGGGCACAGCTGCGCGAACGGGTGGACGCGCTCGCCGCGCGACTGGCGGCCCGCGGAGCCGGACCGGAGACGGTGGTCGGCACCGGCTTCCCGCGTGGGGCGGACGCGGTCGTCGCGCTGCTCGCGGTCGCCGCGGCCGGTGCGGCGCACCTGCCGCTGGACCCGACGCTGCCCGCCGCCCGGCTGGCACACATGATCGGCGACGCCCGGCCTGCGCTGCTGGTCACCGACGCCGCGGGCGCCGACGCGCTGCGCGAGCCGGCCGGTGACACCGAGCTGCTGCTGCTCGACGACGATCCGGCCGATCCCGGGCCGCGCGCCCCGCTGTCGCGGCCGGATCCCGACCATCCCGCCTACCTGATCTACACCTCCGGATCGAGCGGGCTCCCGAAGGCGGTCGTGGTGCCGCACGCCGGCCTGGCGTCGCTGGTGGAGACCGCCGCGGACTGGGGCTTCGGACCGGACTCGGTGGTGCTGGCGACGTCGTCGCCGAGCTTCGACGTGTTCGTCTACATGGTGACGGCGACGCTGGCCCGCGGCGGCCGGCTGGTGCTGGCCCCGGCGGGCGTCCCGGACGCCGCCGAGCTGGTCGGCTACGCCGCCGAGTACCGGGCCACGCACGTCGTCGCGCCGCCGGTGCTGATGGCCGAGGCGGTCCGGGGCGCCGCGGACGGCCCGGCGTTCCCGCCGGGCGCCACCCTGGTGGTCGGTGCGGACGCGCTGCCCGCGGCGTTGCTGCGCCGGCTCACCGCCACCCACCGGGTGGTCAACGCCTACGGCCCCACCGAGGCGACCGTCAACGCGACCAGCTGGTCGGCCGGCCCGGAGCCGGGCGGGATCGTGACCGACGGGACCGCCCCGATCGGCCTGCCCGACCCGAACGTCACCGCACACGTGCTGGACGACGGCCTGGCCCCGGTGCCGCCCGGTGTCGCCGGCGAGCTGTACCTGGGCGGCGAGGGGCTCGCCCGCGGTTATCACGGCCGGGCCGCGCTCACCGCGTCCCGGTTCGTCGCGGACCCGTGGTCCCCGGAGCCCGGGCGACGGCTGTACCGCACCGGCGACCTGGTGCGGCGGGCCGCCGACGGCACCCTGCAGTTCCTCGGCCGGACCGACGACCAGGTGAAGATCCGCGGTTTCCGGATCGAGCCGGGCGAGATCGAGGCCGTGCTGACCGGGCACGAGCAGGTCGGCGCCGCGGTCGTGCTGGCCCGCCGCGACGGGGCAGCCGATGCCGCCGCCCGGCTGGTCGGCTACGTGGTCGGCGAACCCGGCCGGCCCGCCCCGGCGCCGGACGCGCTGCGCGCGCACGTCGCGGCCCGGCTGCCCGAGCACATGGTGCCGGTGGCCGTCGTGGTGCTGGACGCGCTGCCGGTGAACGCCAACGGCAAGATCGACCATCGCGCGCTGCCCGCCCCGGACGGCGTCGCGATCGCGGCCGGCGCCGCCGGTGCCGCGCCCCGCACCCCGGCCGAGGCCGCGCTGGCGGCGGTCGTCGCCGAGGTGCTCGGCCTGCCACGGGTCGGTGTGGACGACGACTTCTTCGCGCTCGGCGGGGATTCGATCGTCTCGATCCGGCTGGTCGGCCGGGCCCGTGAGGAGGGCTTCGACCTGGCCCCGCGCGACGTGTTCACCGGGCGGACGGTGGCCGCGCTGGCCGCCGTCGCGGCGGAGCGGGCCGGGACGGCGGAGCCGGCCACCACGGCACCGGCACCCGGCGCGACCGGGCGGAGCGCGCCGACCCCGGTGCTCGCCGCGTTCGCCGCGGCCGGTGGCCTGCGGGCCCGCCGCTACGCCCAGACCAGGGTGGTCCGTACCCCGGCCGGGCTCACCGGCCAGGAGCTGGAGTCCGGGCTGGTCGCGCTGCTGTCCACACACGACGTGCTGCGCGCCCGGCTGCTGCCCGACGGCGGCCTGGACGTCCCGGAGCCGGGTCCTGTGCCCGGCGGGCTGCTCACCCGGATCGAGTGGGACGGCGACCCGGCCGGCACGGCGACCGCCGCCGAGGCCGCGGTGCAGCGGCTCGACCCGGTCGCCGGGCCGACCGTGCAGGCCGTCTGGTTCGACGCCGGCCCGGCCGCCGCGGGACGGTTGTTTCTGGCCGTGCACCACATCGCCGTCGACGCGGTGTCCTGGCCGATCCTGCTGGCCGACCTGCGCCGGACGGTGACGACCGGTGAACCGCCCACCCGCGGCGGCACCCCGTTCCGGGCGTGGGCGCACGGCCTGGCCGCCGCCGACGTCACCGCGGAACTGCCGCACTGGAGCGCGGCGCTCGGCGATCCGGCCGACGCCCGGATCCCGGGACTGGCGGTCCCGGCCGGTGCCACCGGCGCCGAGGTGCGGGACCGCACGCTGCGGCTGCCCGCCGAGATCACCGGGCCGCTGCTGGACGCGCTGCCCGGGTTGTACCGGGCCCGCACGGAGGACGTGCTGGTCACCTCGCTGGCGGTGGCCCTGGCCCGGTTCCGGGCCCGCCGCGGCGGCGCCGTGGACGCCCCGGTGCTGCTGGACCGCGAGGGGCACGGCCGCGACGAGGAGCTCGTCCCCGGTGCGTCGCTGTCCGGGACGGTCGGCTGGTTCACCGCGGTGCACCCGGTCCGGCTCGAGCCCGGTGCGCACCCGGACGCTGTCGTCGCGGGCGGCCCGGCCGCGGGCGCCGCGTTGCTCGCGGTCAAGGAGACCCTGCGCGCGGTCCCCGGCACCGGGACCGGGTTCGGACTGCTCGCCGGGCGGCTCCCGGCGCACCGGCCGGCGGTGCTGCTGAACTGGCTGGGCCGGATCACCGGCGCCGGGACCGACGGAGCCGACGGATCCGACGGGTCCGGGCCGGGCGACTGGAGCCCCGACAGCGGGTTCCCGGCCGTCGCCGCGGACGCCGACCGGCCGGTCACCCACGCGCTCACCGTCGACGCCTACCGGGCCGCGGACGGAACCCTCGCCGCCCGGCTGTCCTGGCCGTCCGGCGGAGCCGACGGCACCGGGACGGTCTCCGACGATGCCGTCGGCGAGCTGGCCGCCGACTGGGAGGCCGTACTGCGGGGCCTGGCCGCGCACGCCGGGACATCCGGTGCCGGCGGTGTCTCGCCGTCGGACTTCCCGCTGGTCACGCCGTCCGTCGAGGACCTCGCGGAGCTGGTCGCCGAGGCCGGTGAACCGGCGGATCTGCTCCCGGTCACCCCGCTGCAGCGCGGGCTGCTGTTCCACTCCGGGTTCGACGACACCGCAGGCGTCGACGTCTACACCACCCAGACCGAGCTGGAGATCGACGGCCCGATCGATCCGGAGCGGATGCGGGCCGCGCTCGGCGCGGTGCTCGCCGCCCAGCCGCAGCTGCGCGCCGGGTTCCGGCTGCTCGGCGACGGCCGGCACGTCGCGGTGGTGCCGCACCGGGTGGACGTGCCGCTGCGGGTGGTCGACCTGTCCGACCGGGACCACGGACCCGCGGAGGCCGAGGCGGGCCGGCAGGTCGCGACCGACCGGCTGGACCGGTTCGACCCGGCCCGGCCGCCGCTGGTGCGGCTGTTGCTGGTCCGGCTCGCCGCGGACCGCTGGCGGCTGGCCGTGACCACCCACCACGTCCTGCAGGACGGCTGGTCGGCGCCGTTGTTCATGCGTGCGGTGCTGGCCGGCTACGCGGGCGATCCGCTCCCGCCGGCCCGGCCGTTCCGGGACTTCCTGCAGTGGCTGGCCACCCGTGACGACGAGGCCGCACGTGCCGCGTGGGCCACCGCGCTGGCCGGTCCGCCGGAGCCGACGCTGGTGGCACCGGACGAGGTGCGCGGCATCCCGTCCGGGCTGCCCGCCGAGCTCACCACGACCCTGTCCGGTACGGACACCGGCGCGCTGACCGCTGCCGCACGCTCCGCAGGGGTCACGCTGAACACGCTGGTCCAGGCGGCCTGGGCGCTCGCGCTGGCGCGCACCCTGGGCCGGACCGACGTCGTGTTCGGCAGCACCGTGTCCGGCCGTACCCCGGACCTGCCCGGCATCGACGGCACCCTCGGACTGCTGATCAACACGGTGCCGGTGCGGGTGCGGCTGGACCCGCGCGAGCAGGTCTCGGCGCTGCTGGACCGGGTCCAGGCCGAGCAGGCCGAGCTGCTGGCGCACCAGCATCTCGGGCTCACCGACATCGCGCGGGCCGCCGGCACCGGGGACCTGTTCGACACCCTGCTGGTCTTCGAGAGCTACCCGGTCGACGACGACGCGCTGGCCGCCGCCGAGCGGGCGGCCGGGTTCCGGGTGTCCTCGGCCCGCGGCCGCGACGCCACCCACTACCCGCTGAACCTGCTGGTGCTCCCGGCCGGGCGCGGCGGGGACGGACTGGCGCTGACCCTGCGGCACCGGACCGAGCTGGTGGCCGCCGATGCGGCCGCCGCCGTGCTGGCCCGGACCGTCCGGGCGCTGCACGAGCTGGCGGACCGTCCGTCGGCACCGGTGGGTGGGCTGGACCTGCTCGATCCCGCCGAGCGGGCGCTGCTGCGCGCCGGCGGCGGCCCGGCCGGTGCACCGGAGCCCGCGCACACCGGTCCGCACGACCTGGTGGCGCTGGTCCGGGCCACCGTCGCGCGCACGCCGTCCGCGGTGGCCGTCGCCGACCGGGACACGCAGCTGGACTACGCCACGCTCGACGCGGCGTCGGCTCGGCTGGCCGGCCGGCTCGCGGCCCGCGGTGCGGGCCCGGAGCGGTTCGTCGGAGTGGCGCTGGGCCGCGGCACCGACCTGCTGGTCGCGTTGCTGGCGGTGCTGCGCACCGGCGCGGCGTACCTGCCGCTGGATCCGGAGTATCCGGCCGACCGGTTGCGGTTCCTGCTCGCCGACGCCGATCCGGTGCTCGTGGTCGGGACGACGGCGAGCCTGGCCGGCTTGCCGACGGCGGGCCGTGAGGTCGTCGTCCTGGATGGAGATGCCGAGCCGGACCCGGCACCGCCCGGGTTCGTGCCGGACGGCCCCACCGATCCGGACGCGGCCGCCTACGTGATCTACACGTCCGGCTCGACCGGACGACCCAAGGGCGTCGTCGTGTCGCACCGGTCGGCCGCGAACCTGGCGGCCTGGGCGGCCGCCGAGTTCGGTCCGCGCCGGATGCTGGCCAGCACCTCACTGAACTTCGACGTGTCGGTGTTCGAGCTGTTCGGGCCGCTGGCGGCCGGTGGCACCGTGTTGCTCACCGGGAACGCGCTGGATCTCGCGGTGCCCGGCGCGCCACCGGCCGGTGCCGACGGAGCGATCCTGTCCACCGTGCCCGCGGTGCTCGCCGGGCTGCTCGGCGGGCCCGGTGTGGTCGCCGAGCCGGGTTCGGTGGTGCTGGCGGGGGAGGCCTTCCCCGGTTCGCTGCTCGACGCGGTGCGGGACCGGTTCGGCTCCGATGTCGAGGTCCGCAACGCCTACGGCCCGACCGAGGCGACCGTGTACGCGACCGTCTGGCGGGACGGCGGCGAGCCGGTCCGGGCGACCGGGCTGCCGATCGGCCGCCCGCTGCCCGGCCTGCGTGCGCTGGTGCTCGACGGTGCCCTCGTCCCGGTCCCGGTGGGCACCGCGGGTGAGCTGTACCTGGGCGGGGTCGGGGTCGCGCGCGGCTACCTGAACCGGCCCGGCCTGACGTCGTCGCGGTTCGTCGCCGACCCGGCCGGTGCGCCGGGCGGACGGCTGTACCGGACCGGTGACGTGGTGCGCTGGCGCTCCGACGGCGAGCTGGAGTACCTGGGCAGATCCGACGACCAGGTCAAGGTGCGCGGGTTCCGGATCGAGCCCGGCGAGGTGGAGGCGGCGCTGTCGACCCACCCGTCGGTCGGCACCGCGGCGGTGGTCGCGTCGAGCGGCCCGGCCGGTGCCCGGCTGCTCGGCTACGTCGTCCCCGCGGCGGGTGCCGCCGCGCCGGACCCGGTGGCGCTGCGCGAGCACGTCGCCGCGCGACTGCCGGCGCACCTGGTGCCGTCCGCGGTGCTGGTGCTCGACGAGCTCCCGCGCAACGCCAACGGCAAGCTCGACCGGTCCGCTCTGCCCACCCCCGGTGAGCAGAGCAGAGCGACCGCGGCCGAGCCGGCACCGGTCCGGGGTGCCGACGACACCGAGGCGGTGCTGACCGGGATCGTCGCCGCCGTGCTGGGGCTCGACGAGATCGGCCCGCACGACGACTTCTTCACCCTCGGCGGCGACAGCATCGTCGCGATCGGGCTGGTCGCCAGGGCCCGCACGGCGGGTCTGCGGATCACTCCGCGGCAGGTGTTCACCGAGCGGACCGCCGCCGCGCTGGCCGCGGTCGCCGAACCGGACGGTGCGCCGGCGGTGACCGAGCCGGGTACCGGGGCGGTGCCGCTCACGCCGATCATGCGGGACCTGCTGGACCGGCCCGGGCCGGTCGGCCGGTACGCGCAGGCGCGGTTGCTGCGGGCACCGGCCGGTCTGGACGAACGGCTGCTCGCGGCCGCGGTGTCGGCGCTGGTCGCGCGGCACGACATGCTGCGGTCCCGGCTGGCCGGCGACGAGCTGGTCGTCGACCCGCCGGAGCGCGGCACCGGGCCGGGCGCGGTGTCCCGGGTGGACGTCTCCGGCTGGTCCGAACAGGACTGGCGGGACGGCTGGACCGGGCTGGTCGATCCGGTGCTCGACGAGCTCGACCCGCGCGCCGGGCGGATGCTGCGGGCGGTGTGGTTCGACCGCGGCCCGGACCGGGAGGGCCGGGTGTTCCTGGCCGTGCACCACCTGGCGGTGGACGGGGTGTCCTGGCGGGTGCTGGTCCCCGACCTGGCCGACGCGGTGACCGCGCTGGCCGGCGGCGGGGAGCCCGCGCCGCAACCGGTCCCGACCCCGTTCCGGCACTGGGCCCGCGCGCTGGTCGCCGAGGCCGGTGCCGGGCGCCGGCTGGCCGAGCTGGAGCACTGGCGCGACGCCGTCGTCCGGCCCGGGCTGCGGCTGGCCCGCCGCGACCTGGATCCGGCCGTCGACCTGGCCGGTGCGGAGCGCCTGCAGCGCACCCGGATCTCGGCCGCCGTCACCGGGCCGCTGCTCACCGCGCTCCCGGCGCTCTATCACGCCGGTGCCGGGGACGTGCTGCTCGCCGGGCTGGCGCTCGCCGTCGCCGGTGCCCGCAAGGACGAGCCCGGCAGCGCGGACGGCCTGGTCGTCGACCTGGAGGGGCACGGCCGGGAGGAGCAACTGGTCCCGGGGGCTGACCTGTCGCGCACCGTCGGCTGGTTCACCACGCTGTTCCCGGTCCGGCTCGACCTGGGCGGGATCGACATCGCCGACGCGCTGGCCGGCGGGCCGTCCGCCGGTGCGGCCGTGAAGCACGTCAAGGAGGTGCTGCGCACGGCACCCGACGGCGGGATCGGCTTCGGCCTGCTCCGCCACCTCAACCCGGCCACCGGGCCGGAGCTGCGCGGCCGGGCCCCGGACCTGCTCTGGAACTACCTGGGCCGGTTCACCGCCGGTGAGGACGGCGGGGCGTGGAGCGGCGCCCCGGAGGCCGGGGCGCTGGGCGGCGGCGTCGATCCGGCGATGGCGGCCGATCACGCGCTGCGGGTGACCGCGGTCGCCGAGGACACCCCGGACGGCCCCGAGCTGGCCGTGGTGTGGGCGTGGCAGCCCGGCGCCGTCGACGACGGCGAGATCACCGACCTGGCCCGGGCGTTCGCCGATGCGCTGGGTGCGCTCGCGGCGCACGCCGCCGATCCGGCGGCGGGCGGGCACACCCCGTCCGACCTCACCGCCGGTGGGCTGTCGCAGGACGAGCTGGACGAGTTCGAAGCGGAGTTCGGGTCGGAGTTCGACTCAGGATCGGAGGACTGGTGATGGCGGCGCCGACGCGTGCGACCGGGCAGCGGCAGGGGCGGGGCGGCCTGTCCGACGTGCTGCCGCTGTCGCCGTTGCAGGAGGGGCTGCTGTTCCTGGCGTCCTACGACGACCGCGGCGCGGACGTCTACACCGTGCAGATCGAGCTGACCGTGCGCGGCGAGCTCGATCCGGCGCGGCTGCGGGCGGCCCTGGCCGCGGTGCTGGCGCGGCACCCGAACCTGCGGGTGTGCCTGCGTCCGCGGCGCAGCGGCGAGTACGTGCAGCTCGTGCCGGAGCGGGCCGAGGTGCCGTGGACCGAGCACGACCTGCGCACCCGGCCCGATCCGGACGCCGAGTGGGCGCGGCTGTGCGCGCAGGACCGCGGGATCCGCTTCGATCTCTCCCGGCCGCCGCTGCTGCGGGCCGCGCTGGCCCGCACCGCCGCCGACGAGCACCGCTTCCTGCTGACCGTGCATCACCTGCTGCTCGACGGCTGGTCGGTGCCGCTGCTCGGCCGCGAGCTGTTCGAGCACTACGCGGGCCGCACCCCGCCGCCGGTCCGGCCCTACCGCGACTACCTGCGCTGGGTCACCGCACAGGACACCGACGCCGCGGCCGCCAGCTGGCGCGCCGCGCTGTCCGGTGTGGACACCCCGACGCTGCTCGCCCCGGGCGCGCCGCCGGCCGCCGGGGACCCGGCCACGCTGCCGGTCGCGCTCCCGCCCGGCCTGGCCGACGGCGTCGCCGGGCTGGCCCGCTCCTGCGGGGTCACGGTGAACACCGTCGTTCAGGCGGCGTGGGCGCTGGTGCTGGCCCGGACCCTGGGCCGGGACGACGTCGTGTTCGGCACCACGGTGTCCGGCCGGGTGCCCGAGGTGCCCGGCATCGAGTCGATGCTGGGCCTGTTCATCAACACCCTGCCGGTCCGGGTGGCGCTGCGCCCGGGGGAGCGGGCGGCGGCCTGGCTGTCCCGGATCCAGGCCGAACAGGCCGCGGTGATGGACCACCAGTACCTCGGCCTGGCCCGGATCCAGCGGGAGACCGGCCTGGGCGAGCTGTTCGACTCGCTGGTGGTCGTCGAGAGCTACCCGGTGGACGCCGAGGCGCTGGCCGGCGCGGAGACCGCGGCCGGGCTGCAGGTCACCGGCGGGCAGATCCGCGACGCCACCCACTACCCGGTGACGGTGCTGGCCGAGCAGGACCCGGACCTGACCCTGGTGCTGCGGCACCGGCTCGACGTCGTCGACGCCGATGCCGCCGCGGAGCTGGCCGCCCGCACGGTCGCGGCACTGTCGGCGCTGGTGGCGGACCCGCAGGCACCGGTCGCCGGGATCGGGCTCGACACCCCGGCGGACCGGGAGCGCAGCGCGGCGGCGCTGGCCCCGCCGGCCGGCGCGACCGCCCCGGGCCGGGCCCCGGCGACGATCCCGCAGGCCCGCGCGGAGCTGACCGCCGCCCATGGTCCCGCGATCGCGCAGCGCACCGCGGTCGTCGACGGCGACCGCCGGTTCAGCCACGCCGAGCTGGACGACTGGGCGGCCCGGATCGCCGGGCCGCTGCTGGCCCGCGGCGCCGGGCCGGAGACCCGGATCGGGCTGTACCTGCCCCGCTCGGCGGAGCTGGTCGCGGCGGTGCTCGGGGTGCTGCGCAGCGGCGCCGCCTACGTGCCGCTGGACCCGAACCATCCGGCCGAGCGCACCGCGGCGATCCTGGCCGACACCTCCCCGCTGCTGGTGCTGGCCGCGCCGGGCGCCGATCCCGCCCGGTTCGCCGGCACCCCGGTCGTCGCGCTGCCCGGGCCCGGCGACCCGGCGGACCCCGGAGCACCGGAGGTCCCCGCCGTGCCGCCGGGGCTGCACCCCGACCACGCCGCCTACGTGATCCACACCTCCGGTTCCACCGGCCGTCCGAAGGGGGTGGTGGTCGGGCACGGCAACGTCACCCGGCTGCTGGACGCCACCGACGGCTGGTTCGGCTTCGGCCCGGACGACGTGTGGACGCTGTTCCACTCCTACGCCTTCGACTTCTCGGTGTGGGAGCTGTTCGGCCCGCTGCTGACCGGCGGCACCGTGGTGGTGGTCGACCACGACACCGCCCGCTCCCCGGAGGACCTGCACGCGCTGCTGCGCCGGGAGCGGGTCACCGTGCTCAACCAGACCCCGTCGGCGTTCGCCGGGCTCGACGCGGCCGACGCCGCGAACCCGGCCGGGCTGCCCGATCTGCGCGCCGTCGTCTTCGGCGGGGAAGCGCTCGAACCGCGCACGCTCGCCGGCTGGTACGGCAGGCACCCCGACCGGCCCCGGCTGGTGAACATGTACGGGATCACCGAGACCACCGTGCACGTCACCTACCGGCCGCTGGACCCGGCGTCGGCGGCCGCCGGTGGCAGCCCGATCGGTGGCCCGATCCCGGACCTGCAGCTGGAACTGCTCGACGGCGGCCTGGCGCCGGTGCTGCCCGGCGCGACCGGTGAGCTGTACGTCGGCGGCGCCGGGGTCGCCCGCGGCTACCTGGGCCGGCCCGGCCTGACCGCCTCCCGGTTCGTGGCCGCCCCCGGTGGTGCGCGCCGCTACCGCAGCGGTGACCTGGGGCGGATCCGGCCCGGCGGCGTCGTCGAGCACCTCGGCCGGGCCGACGACCAGGTGAAGGTGCGCGGGTTCCGGATCGAGCCGGGCGAGGTGGAGGTCGTGCTGGCCGCACACCCGGACGTCGGGCGGGCCGCCGTCGTCGCCCGTGACGACGGCACCGGCCCCCGGCTGGTCGGCTATCTGGTGCCGACCGGCCCGGCTCCGGTGGACCCGGCCGCGGTCCGGGCGCACGCCGCGGCGCTGCTGCCCGAGCACATGGTGCCCGCGGTGCTGGTGGTGCTCGACGCGATCCCGCTGACCGGCAACGGCAAGATCGACCGGCGGGCGCTGCCCGATCCGGCCCCGGGTGCCGGCTCCGGGCGGGCGCCGGGCACGCCGGTCGAGGCGGTACTGGCCGATCTCGTCGGCGGGATCCTCGGGATCGGCACGGTCGGCGCCGACGACGACTTCTTCTCCCTCGGCGGGGACAGCATCAGCTCGATCGCGTTGGTCACCCGGGCCAGGGCGGCCGGGCTCACGCTGCGCCCGCGCGACGTGTTCGAGCACCGCACGGTGGCGGCACTGGCCCGCGCCGCGCTCGCCGCTCCCGGCGATGCCGGGGACGTGCCGCCCGCGCTGCGGATCGCGGGCACCGGCCGGGTGCCGTTGCTGCCGGTCGCCCACGATCTGCTCGCCGACGGCGGCCCGATCCGCGCCACCAGCCAGGCCCGGTTGCTGCGTGCCCCGGCGGGCCTGCGCACCGCCGATCTGGTCGCGGGTGTGCAGGCGCTGCTGGACACCCACGATCTGCTGCGGGCCCGGCTCGTCCCGGGCGACGATCCGGTGCTGGAGGTGCCCGAACCGGGCACCGGCGGCACGGGCGGCACGATCGACGCCGCGGCGCTGGTCGAGACGGTGCCCGCGGCGCCGGGCGATCCGGCGGCCCGCGAGCACGGGCTCGGTGTCCCGGCCCGGCTCGATCCGGAGCGCGGCATCATGCTGCGCGTCGTGCACTACCCGGCCGGCCCGGACGTCGAGGGCCGGGTCCTGCTGGTGGTGCACCACCTGGCGGTCGACGGGGTGTCCTGGCGGATCCTCGTCGCCGACCTGGCCGCGGCGGTGGCGGCCGCCGCGGCCGGGTACCGGCCGTCCCCCGATCCGGTCGGCACCCCGTTCCGGGCCTGGGCGATCGCCGCCCGCGCCGCCGCGGACGAGCTGGACGACGAGATCGACCACTGGCGGTCGGTGACCGCGGGAGCGCAGCCCCGGCGGCTGCCCGATCCGCGGCGGGACACCGTCGCCACCGCCCGGACCGTGCGCCGCACGATCGCGGCCGACCGGACCGCCGCGCTGCTGGAGGTCGCGGCCCGGTTCCGGGCCGGACCGGCGGAGCTGCTGCTGGCCGGGGTCGGGGCGGCCCTGGATCTGTCCGACGGCCGGACGGCGCGCACCGTCGACGTCGAGGGCCACGGACGCGAGGAGGACCTGGTCCCCGGCGCCGACCTGACCCGCACCGTCGGCTGGTTCACCTCGATGCACCCGGTCCGGCTGGAGCCGCAGCCGGATCCGGCCGCGCGGCTCAAGGCGGCCAAGGAGGCGCTGCGCGCCGCGCCGCGCGGCGGCATCGGGCACGGTCTGCTGGTCACGGCCGGCCGGCTGCCCGCGCACCGCGGCGAGGCGCTCGTCAACTACCTGGGCCGGTTCGACACCGGCGGCGCTTCCGGCGCTTCCGCCGCGTGGACCGGCGCCCCGGAGGCCGCCACGCTGGGCGGCGCGGCCGACCCGGGACGCCCGGTGTCGCACGCGCTGATCGTCAACGCGGTGCTCGACGACGGCGAGCTCGTCCTGGACCTCACCGCCCCGGCTGCGCTGCGCCCGGGTGCCGAGCTGGACCGGCTCGCCGACGCCGTCGTCGACGGGATCGACGCCGGCTACGCACCGGACGCCGGCGGGCGCACCCCGTCCGATCTGCTCGCCACCGGCCTGACCCAGGCCGAGGTGGACGCGCTCGAACGCGACCGGCCCGGTTTCGTCGACGCCTGGCCGCTGACCCCGCTGCAGCAGGGCATGGCGTTCCACACCGCGGCGATCGGCGACGGCCCGGACGTCTACACCGTGCAGTGGAGCTACGACCTCACCGGCGAGCTGGATCCGGGGCGCCTGCGGTCGGCCGCGGACGCGCTGCTGACCAGGCACGAGAACCTGCGGGTCGCGCTGCATCCGCGGGCCGGCGGCGGGTTCGTGCAGGTCGTCGCCGCGCCGGGGCTCGCAGCGCCGTGGTCGGAGGTGGACCTCACCGGTGCCGCCGACCCGGAGGCCGCTGCCGACGCACTGGCCGCCGCCGATCGCCTGCAGCGGTTCGATCCGGCCATCGCGCCGCTGCTGCGATTCGCCCTCGTCCGGTTCGCGCCGGGCCGGCACCGGCTGCTGTTCACCAGCCACCATCTGCTGCTCGACGGCTGGTCCACCCCGCTGCTGGTCCGCGAGCTGCTACAGCTCGCCGCGGGCGGCGCCGCCGGACCGGTCCCGGTGCCCTATCGGGAGCACCTGCGGCTGCTCGCCGCGCGGGACACCGCGGCCGCCGAGCGGGCCTGGTCGGCCGCGCTCGCCGATCTCGACGAGCCGACCCTGCTCGGCCCGCCCGGCGGTGCACCCGAGCCGGTGCTGCCGGTGCGGATCGAGGTGCCGGTGACGACGGCGGAGACGGCGGAGCTGGTCGCGCTCGGCCGCCGGACCGGGGTCACCGTGAACACCTTGGTGCAGGTGGCGTGGGGGCTGGCGCTGGCCCGCGGTCTCGGCCGCGACGACGTGGTGTTCGGCGCCGTGGTGTCCGGGCGTCCGGCGGATCTGCCCGGGGCGCAGGAGATGGTCGGGCTGTTCGTGGAGACGGTCCCGGTGCGGGTCCGGCTGCGTCCCGGCGAGACCGTCGCCGAGCTGACCCGGCGGGTGCAGGACGAGCAGGCCGGACTGCTGGAGCACCAGCACCTCGGGCTCGCCGCGATCGGGCGGGCCGCCGGGAGCCGGGAGCTGTTCGACACGCTCACCGTGTTCGAGAGCTACCCGGTGGACACCGAGGCGCTCGCCAGAGCCCAGGCCGACGCCGGGCTGGTGGTCTCCGCGGTGCAGGGCCGGGACGCCACCGAGCATCCGCTGACCGTCACCGCTGCCGTGCAGGACGGCCGGTTGCTGCTGTCGCTGGAGCACCGGCCGGACGTGGTCGGCCCGGTCCCCGCCGCGCGGTGGACCGCCCGGCTGCGCGGCGCGCTGACCGCGCTCACCGCCGACCCGCAGGCCCCGGTCGCGACCGTCGACCTGCTCGGCGCCGACCGGGACCGGATCGTCGCGGCGGGCCGTGGGCCCGCTCCGGAACCGGTGCCGGAGTCGCTGCTCGGGGAGCTCTTGGCAGGGCTCGCCGCGGCCGCCCCCGACCGGACCGCGCTGGTCGCCGAGGACGGGAGCCACAACACCGCCGAGCTGGCGGCGCAGGTGCACCGGCTGGCCCGGGTGCTCGCCGGCGGAGCCGGTTCGGGGGGCACTGCCGGCGGAGCCGGTTCGGGGGGCACCACCGGCGGAGCCGGTTCGGAGTGTGCTGCCGGCCCGGAGCGCACCGTCGCGGTGCTGCTGGCCCGCAGCGCCGACGCCGTGATCGCCCCGCTCGCCTGCTGGGCGGCCGGCGCGGTCTACCTGCCGGTCGATCCGGCGCTGCCCGACGAGCGACTGCGGATGCTGCTCGAGGAGTCCGAGTCGGTGCTCGTCGTGACCACCGCCGACCTGGCGCATCGGGTACCGGCGACGGTGCCCGCGCTCGTCCTGGACACCCCGGACGTGCGGGCCCGGCTCGCCGCGGCCGATCCGGCACCGCTCACCGACGCCGACCGCACCGCCCCGCTGCACCCGGGCAACGCCGCGTACCTGATCTTCACCTCGGGTTCGACCGGCCGGCCGAAGGGGGTCGTGGTCGATCACGCGTCGACACTGGGCCTGCTCGCCGCGCACCGGGCCGGGCTGCACGCCGGCCGTGGCCGACTGCGGGTGCTGCACGGCGCCGCGTTCTCCTTCGACGCTGCGATCGATCCGCTGCTGTGGCTGCTCGACGGGCACGAGCTGCACCTGCGTGACGTGCTCGGCGACCCGGACGCGGTGGTCGCCACCGTCCGACGGGACCGGATCGACCACGTCGATCTGCCGCCGTCGTTCCTGCGGGCGGCGCTGGACGCCGGGCTGCTCACCGGGGAGCACCGGCCGTCGCTGGTCGTCACCGGTGGTGAGGCCGTGCCGTCCGGGCTCTGGGACGATCTCGCCGCCGCCGGTACCGACGCGGTGAACGTCTACGGCCCCACCGAGGCCACCGTCGACGCCGTCACCGCCCCGGTGCTGCCGGGCGACCCGGTGATCGGCACCCCGCTGGCCGGGACCGTCGCCGAGGTCCGCGGGCCCGGGCTGGAGCTGCTCGGTGACGGCGTCACCGGCGAGTTGTACCTGGGCGGGCCCGGGGTGGCCCGCGGCTACCGGGGGCTGCCCGCGCTCACCGCGTCCCGGTTCGTCGCCGCACCCGACGGCGCCCGCCGCTACCGGACCGGTGACCTGGTGCGCCGCCGCGCCGACGGGGCGCTGGAGTTCGCCGGCCGCGTCGACGAGCAGGTGAAGATCCGGGGCTTCCGGATCGAGCCGGGCGAGGTGGCGGCCGCGCTGCTCGCCCATCCGGACGTCGGGCAGGCCGCCGTCGTCGCCCGGGAGGACACCCCCGGCGTGCGCAGGCTGGTCGGGTACCTCGTCGCGGCACCCGGCCGGGTCCCTGATCCGGCCGCCGTGCGGGAGGCGATCCGCGCGACGCTGCCCGAGCACCTGGTCCCGGCCGCGCTGGTGCTGCTCGACGCGCTGCCGCTGACCCGGCACGGGAAGCTGGACCGGGCCGCGCTGCCGGAACCGGAGATCACCGGCGCCGCCGGCCGGGCCGCGGAGCAGGGCCCGGAGGCGGTTCTCGCCGCGCTGTTCGCCGAGCTGCTCGGGGTCGCCGAGGTCGGTGCCGACGACGACTTCTTCGCCCTCGGCGGGGACAGCATCGTCTCGCTCGGCCTGGTCGGCAGGGCCCGTGCGGCCGGCCTGGTGCTCTCCCCGCGCGACGTGTTCACCCGGCGCACCCCGGCCGAGCTGGCCCGGGCCGCCGCGACGCACGCCGATGCCGCCCCGGTGTCGCGCCCGGTCGTCGACCCGGTCGGGCCGGTGCCGAACACCCCGATGCTGGCCGAACTGCTGGCCGGAGGATCCGCCGGGCTGGCCCGCTACGCGCAGATCCGGGTGCTCGTCACCCCGGCCGGGCTGGACCCGGCCGTGCTGCGCGGCGCGTTCGCCCGGCTGCTCGCCGTGCACCACGTGCTGCGTGCCCGGATCACCGGGACCGGCCCGGAGCGCCTGCTGCACGTCGATCCGGAGACCGACGTCGACGACGTCCTGCGGACCGTCGCACCCGGACCGGTCGGTGCCGAGGAGCTGCGGGCCGCCGCGACCGCGGAGCTGGACGCGCTGGATCCGTTCACCGAGCCGCTGCTGCGGGCGGTGTACCTGCCCGGCACCGGCGGCACCGGACGGCTGCTGATGGTCGCCCACCACACCGGCGTCGACGCGGTGTCCTGGCGGGTGCTCGCCGCCGACCTGGCCGCCGCCGTCGACGGCATCGAGCCCGCGCCCGAGCCGGTGACCTGGCGGGAGTGGGCCCGGATGCAGTCCGACGCGGTACCGGCGGCCCGGGCCGGGCTGCCCGGGTGGCTCGGCGTGCTCGGCGGCGAGGACCCGCCGCTGGGGACCCGGCGGGTGGATCCGGGCACCGACACGCTCGCCACGGTGCGCGAGCTGACCGTCTCCGTCGACGCCGCGACGACCACCGCGTTGCTGGAACGGCTGCCGCTGCTCTACCGCTGCGGCCCGGACGAGGTGCTGCTCGCCGCGACGGCGATCGCGGTACGCCGCTGGCGGCGCGACGAGCTCGACGAGGACCACACCTCGGTGCTGGTCGACCTGGAGGGACACGGCCGGGACGCCGCCGGGCTGGACCTGTCCCGCACGGTCGGCTGGTTCACCACGCTGCGCCCGGTCCGGCTCGACGTCGGCGATCTCGACCCGGCCGCGGTGGCGGGCGGCGGGCAGGCCGCCGGCGCACTGCTGAAGCGGGTGAAGGAGCAGCTGCGCACCGCCCCCGTCGACGGGTACGGGCTGCTCCGCCATCTCGATCCGGAGTCCGGACCGGCGCTCGCCGGGCTGCCCGCACCGCAACTGCTGGTGAACCACCTGGGCAGGCTCGACCCGCCCGGCGCCGCCGGTTCCGCCTGGTCCGGTGCGCCCGAGGCGGGCGCGCTCGGCGGGGCCGCGGACGCGGCGCTGCCGGCCCGGCACACCGTCACCGTGGACACCGCCGTCGAACCGGACGGCGCGTTGCGGGCGAGCTGGGGGTACTGCGCGAGCGTGCTCACCGCCGCCGAGGCGCAGGCGCTGGCCGACGCCTGGACCGACGCGCTGCGCGGGCTGGCCCGGCACGCCGACGCCGGCGACGCCGGCGGTCTCACCCCGTCCGACCTGCTCGTCCCCGGTCTCGACCAGGACCAGATCGACCGTCTCGAGAACCTCTGGAGGGCTCCGTGAGCGCCACCCCGGCCGCACGTACCACCGGGCTGGCGGACATCCTCCCGCTGTCCCCGCTGCAGGAGGGCCTGCTCGCACTCGACGGGCTGGACACCGCCCGCGACGGCGTCGACGTCTACGTGGTGCAGCTGGCCGTGGATCTCGACGGCGACGCGGATCCGGCGCTGCTGCGCCGGTCGCTGGCCGCGCTGCTGGAGCGGCACCCGAACCTGCGGGCCGGGTTCGTCACCGACGGGGTGGACCGGCCGGTGCAGGTGGTGCCGCGCGCGGTGGAGCTGCCGTGGACCGAGCGGGACCTCACCTCGGCCGCCGACCCGGAGGCCGAGTGGTCCACACTGCTCACCGCCGACCGCGCGGAGCGTTTCGACCTCGCCCGCCCGCCGCTGCTGCGCTGCCTGCTCGCCCGGCTCGCCCCCGGCCGCTGGCGGCTGCTGGTCACCAACCACCATCTGCTGCTCGACGGCTGGTCCACCCCGCTGCTGGTCCGCGAGCTGCTGGAGACCTACGCCGCGGGCGGTGACGCCGGTGGGCTGCCCGCCGTCCGCCCGTACCGGGACCATCTCGCGTACCTGGCCGCGAAGGACGGTGTCGCGTCCGGCCGGGCCTGGGCAGATGCGCTGGACGGACTGCCCGGCCCGACCCTGCTCGGCCCGCCCGGCGCCGCCCGGGTCGGCAGGCCGGGCCCGCGGGTGCCGCTGGAGCTCGGCCCGGAACGGGTGGCGGCGCTGCGGCTGCGGGCCCGTGAGCTCGCGGTCACCGTGAACACCCTGCTGCAGTGCGCGTGGGGGCTGGTGCTGGCCACCGAGCTGGGCCGCACCGACGTGGTGTTCGGCGCGGTGGTGTCCGGCCGCCCGGCGGACCTGCCCGGCGCCGGATCGATGATCGGCCTGTTCGTCAACACCGTCCCGGTGCGGGTCCGGATCCGGCCCGCGGACACCCTCGCCGGGCTGCTGCGCAGGCTGCAGGACGAGCAGGCGGCGCTGCTGGAGCACCAGCACCTCGGCCTCGCCGAGATCGCCCGGTCCGCGGCGATGCCCGGGACGGACCTGTTCGACACGCTCACCGTCGTCGAGACCTACCCGGTCGATCTCGACGCCGTCCGGGCCGCGGAGGCCCGCGCCGGGCTGACGGTCACCGGGGTGTCCGGTGTGGACGACACCAACTATCCGGTCACGCTGACCGCGGAGGGCACCGGTGACGCGCTGACGGTGTGGCTGGACCACCGTGCCGACGCGGTCACCCCGGAGTGGGCGGCCCGGCTCGCCGCGCGCACCGAGCAGGCACTCGCGGCGATCGCGGAGCGGCCGGACACTCCGGTCGCGGCGCTGGACCTGCGCCGGGCGGGGGAGCGCGGCGGGCTGCACGCCGATCCGGTGCCCGCCCCGGCCGGCAGCCTCGGCGAGCTGCTGGCCCGCCAGGCCGCCCGGACCCCGGACGCGACCGCGCTGAGCGGCCCGGCCGGCGGGCACGGCGACCGGCTGGACTTCGCCGGGCTGCTCGCCGCCGCCGACTCACTCGCCGCCCGGCTGGTCGCGGCCGGCGCCGGGCCCGAGCGGGCGGTACTGGTGGCGCTGCCGCGCACGGTGGACGCCGTCGTCGCCTGGTGCGCGGTGTGGCGGGCCGGCGCGGCGCTGGTCCCGGCCGATCCGGGCTTCCCGGCGGCGCGTCTGGCCGAGCTGCTCACCGCGGTCCGGCCGGTCGCGGTGCTGGCCGCACCGGACGCGACCGGTCTCACCGACGCGGTCGGGCTGCTCGGGCCGGACGGTCCCCGGCCCGCCGTGCTGGATCCGGCGCCCGGCGCGCGGCCGGACCCGGCTGCGACGGACCCGGCTGCCGCGGCGCCGGCCGCCCCGGGCCCGGTCGCTGCGGACGCGTCCGGCGGTGCCCCGCCGCCCGGACCCGTACCGGACGTGCAGCCCGGCAACGCCGCCTACACGATCTTCACCTCCGGCTCCACAGGCACACCGAAGGGCGTCACGGTGCCGCACGCCGCGGTGCTGGCGCTGTGGGCGGCGCACCGCGCCGACCGGATGCCGCAGCGCCCGGTCACCGTGCTCGCGTCCGCCCCGCTGGTGTTCGACGCCGCACTCGAACCGGTGCTGTGGATGCTCGCCGGGCACCACTGCCGGCTGGTCGGCGCCGAGATCGCCCGCGACCCGGCGGCGCTGGTCGCCGAGAGCAGGTCCGCCGCCGCCGGGTACGTCGACGCCGCCCCGACCCTGCTGCGCGAGCTGCTCG
This sequence comes from Pseudonocardia autotrophica, assembly GCF_003945385.1. Taxonomy (NCBI): domain Bacteria; kingdom Bacillati; phylum Actinomycetota; class Actinomycetes; order Pseudonocardiales; family Pseudonocardiaceae; genus Pseudonocardia; species Pseudonocardia autotrophica. The sequence goes on along the minus strand of NZ_AP018920.1, from coordinate 5,886,019 downwards.
ACGCCGGACTGCTGGATCCGGCCGCCGGGCCGGTCCCCCAGCTGGTCGGCACCGGTGGCGAGGCGGTCGGCGGCGCGCTGTGGGACCGGCTCGCCGCCGAGCCGGGGATCACCGCACTGAACTTCTACGGCCCGACCGAGACGACCGTCGACGCCACGGTCGCCCGGATCGCGCCGGGTACGCCGCACATCGGCGGCCCGGTCGCCGGGGCGTCGGTGCAGGTGCTGGACCCGCTGCTGCGCCCGGCCGCGGACGGCGCCCCCGGCGAGCTGGTGATCGGCGGCGCCGGACTGGCCCGCGGCTACCACGCGGATCCGGCGCGCACGGCGGAACGCTTCGTCGCCGCGCCCGGCGGTGCCCGCCGCTACCGGACCGGGGACCGGGTGCGCCTGGTGCACCGCGACGGCGCCGCCGAGCCGGTGCTGGAGTTCCTCGGCCGCACCGACGACCAGGTCCAGGTCCGCGGGGTCCGGGTGGAGCCGGCCGAGGTCGCGGCCGTGCTGGCCGCTCATCCCGACGTCGCCCAGGCCGAGGCACTGGTGACCGACCCGGCGTCCGATCCGGCCGGGCCCCGGCTGATCGGCTACGCGGTTGCGCGCCGCGGCACCGCCCCGCTCGGTGCGGAGCTGCGCGAGCACCTGCGCCGGTCGCTGCCGGCGCACCTGGTCCCGGCCGCGGTGCTGGTGCTCGACGAGCTGCCGGTCACCGGTACCGGCAAGGTCGACCGGTCCGCGCTGCCGCTGCCGGCGGCCGGTGCCGGTCGCGGCCCGCGCACCGCTGCCGAACAGACGCTGGCCGGTCTGGTCGCCGGCGTCCTCGGCCTCGACCGGGTGGGCACCGACGACGACTTCTTCGCGCTCGGCGGGCACTCGCTGCTCGCGGTGCGGCTGGCGTCACGGGCCCGGGAGGCGCTCGGCGTGGAGCTGGCCGTGCGGGACGTGTTCGACGCGCCGACGGTCGCCGGGCTGGCCCGGCTGGCCGCCGAGCGCACCGGCGCCCCGCAGCGTCCCGCGCTGCGCCGCCGGGCGCGGCCGGAGCGGCTGCCGCTCTCCCCGGCGCAGGAGCGGCTGTGGTTCCTGCACCGGATCCAGGGCGCGTCGGCGACCGACAACGTCCCGTTCGTGGCCCGGCTCACCGGTGAGGTCGACGCGGGTGCGTTGCGCGCCGCGCTGGCCGACCTGACCGCGCGGCACGAGGTGCTGCGCACCGTCTACGCCGAGCACGACGGCGACCCGTACCAGGTCGTGCTGCCCGCCGACCGAGGTCAGCCGGAGCTGGTGGAACGCACCGTCGACAGCGCCGGGATCGACAGCGCCGGGATCGACAGCGCCGGGATCGACAGCGCCGGGATCGACAGGGCCGGGATCGACGGGACCGAGTTCGACAGGGCCCTGCAGGACGCCGTCGGGTACGCCTTCGACCTGGCCCGGGAGATCCCGGTCCGGGCCTGGCTGCTGCGCACCGGACCGGACAGCTCGGTGCTGGTGCTGCTGGTGCACCACGTCGCGGCCGACGAGTGGTCCACCGAGCCGCTGCTGCGCGACCTGGGCACGGCCTACGCCGCCCGGTGCGACGGGCGGGCGCCACGGTGGGCTCCGCTGCCGGTGCAGTACGCCGACTACGCGCTCTGGCTGCGCGAACACGGCGCCGGCGACGATCTCGCGCACTGGCGCACCGCGCTCGCCGGCCTGCCCGACGAGCTGGACCTGCCGCGGGACCGGCCGCGCGGCCGCACCGCGTCGCAGCGCGGCGACGAGGTGCGGTTCACGATCGACCGGCGCACCGCGCGACGATTGCGCGCGGTCGCCACCGAGCACCGGGTCACGCTGTTCATGCTGGTGCACGCCGCCGTCGCGGTGACGCTGACCCGCTCCGGTGCGGGTACCGACGTCGTCGTCGGCTCCCCGGTGGCCGGCCGCTCGGACACCGGGCTCGACGATCTCGTCGGCTGCTTCGTCAACACCCTGGTGCTGCGCACCGACACCTCCGGCGATCCCACGTTCGGTGACCTGCTGGACCGGGTGCGCCGGGCCGACCTGGACGCGTTCGCGCACGCCGACGTGCCGTTCGAGCAGCTGGTGTCCGAGCTGAACCCGCCGCGCTCGGCGGCCCGGCATCCGCTGTTCCAGGTGATGGTCACGGTCGCGGCGGCGCTCGGCGAGGACCTGGGGTTGCCCGGGACCCGCACCGAGCCGCACCCGGTGCCCACCACCACGTCCAAGTACGACCTGTCGGTCACCGTCGGCGAGGCCGCTCCGGACGGTGCACTCGAGGGCCTGCTGGAGTACGCCACCGACCTGTTCGACGAGCCCACCGCACGGGCGCTGGCGGAGCGCCTGCAGCGGGTGCTGAGCGCGGTCGCCGCCGACCCGGGGACCCGGATCGGCGCGATCGAGATGCTCGGCGCCGACGAGCGGGAACGGGTGCTGCAGCACTGGAACGACACCGCGGCACCGGTCGTGTCGGAGACCCTGCTGCAGCTGCTCGACGACGGCGCCGCCGTCGCCCCGGACGAGGTGGCCCTGGTCGACAGCGGGCGCCGGTTCACCCGCCGCGAGCTCGACGCACACGTCGCGGCGCTCGCGCACCGTCTGGTCGCGGCCGGGGTCGGCGCGGAACGGGTGGTCGGGATCGGGATGCCCCGCTCGGCGGAGATGGTGGTCGGGCTGCTCGCCGTGCTGCGCGCCGGTGGCGCGTTCGTCCCGGTCGACCCGGGCTGGCCCGCCGCCCGGCGGGCCGCCGTGCTCACCGATGCGCGCGCGGTCGCCACGCTGGTCACCGAGCCGTGGCCGGACGACTGCGGCGTCGCGCAGGTCGTGGTCGACCTGGACACACCTCCACCGTCGGACGTCGCGCCGCCGGTGCCCCAGCTGGACCCGGCCGGGCTCGCCTACGTGATCTTCACGTCCGGCTCGACCGGCACGCCGAAGGGCGCGATGATCCGGCACGAGGCGATCAGCGCCCGGCTGCGCTGGCAGGCCGGGCTGCTCGGGTTCGGTGGCCCGTCGGACGCGTCGCTGTTCAAGGCACCGCTGGCCTTCGACATCTCGATCAACGAGATCCTGCTGCCGCTGGTCACCGGTGGCCGGTTGGTGCTCGCCGCCGCGGGTGACGAGCGCGAACCGCAGCGGCTGCTGGAGCTGATCGCCCGCGAGCGGGTCACCTTCGTGTACCTGGTGTCGTCCATGTTGGACGCCCTGCTGGAGCTGGACCGGGCCGGCGGGACCGGGCTGCTCACCGGCTTGCGGCACGTGTGGTGCGGCGGCGAGGTGCTCACCCCGGACCTGTTCGACCGGTTCCGGGCGCACCTGAGCACCACGCTCTATCACGGTTACGGCCCGGCCGAGGCGACGATCGGGGTCTCGCACGTCGTCTACACCGACGGGGCCGACCGGATCGCCACGTCGATCGGGCGGCCGAACCCGAACACCCGGCTCTACGTCCTCGACGACCGGTTGCGCCCGGTCCCGCCCGGGGTGACCGGCGAGTTGTACGCGGCCGGGTTCCTGCTCGGCCGTGGCTACCTGCGCGCCCCCGGGGTGACCGCGGGCCGGTTCGTGGCCGATCCGTTCGGGCCGCCCGGGCAGCGGCTCTACCGCACCGGTGACCTCGCACGCTGGGCGGGCGACGGCAGCCTCGACTTCGTCGGCCGGGCCGACCACCAGGTCAAGATCCGCGGCATGCGGGTCGCCCCGGAGGAGGTCGAGGCCGAGCTGGCCGGGCATCCCGGGGTGCGCCGGGTGGTGGTGACCCTGCGCCGCACCCCGGCCGGCTCGGTGGCGCTGGTCGCACACGCGGTACTGCACGAGCCGGACGGCGGCGGGTCGTACGGGGGACGGCACGGGCAGCACGGGTCGCACGAGCCGGGCCGCGGCGACGGGCCGCACGAGCAGCACGGGCCGGGCCCGGTGGACGCCGCCGGGCTACGGGCCTGGGCCGCGGAACGGTTGCCCGAGCACCTGGTGCCGACCGCCGTCGTCCTGATGGACGCGCTGCCGGTCACCGTGAACGGCAAGATCGACCGGGCGGCACTGCCCGAACCCGCCTGGGACGCCCGCGTGGGCCGGGCCCCGCGCGGCGACCGGGAGACGGCACTGGCCCGGGTGTTCTCCGACGTGCTCGGCCTCGACGAGGTCGGCGCGGACGACGACTTCTTCGCACTCGGCGGGCACTCGCTGCTCGCCACCCGGCTGGTCTCCCGGATCCGGGCGACCCTGGACACCGAGCTGTCGGTGCGCGAGGTGTTCACCGCGCCGACCGTCGCCGGGCTCGCCGCGGTGCTGGACGGTGCCGCGTCGGCCCGTCCGGCGCTGCGCCCGCGGCCCCGCCCGGCGGCGGTCCCGCTGTCGTTCGCCCAGGAGCGGCTGTGGTTCCTGGACCGGCTGGAGGAGGGCGCGGCCGCTGCCTACACGATCCCGCTGACCGCGCGGATCCGCGGCGATCTCGACGCGGACGCACTGGCGGCCGCGGTCGGCGACCTGACCGACCGGCACGAGAGCCTGCGCACCCTGCTGCCGCTGGACGGGCCGCGGCCGGTGCAGCGGATCCTCCCGGCCGGCACGCCGGCACCGTTCGCGGTGCTCGACGTCGCGCCGGACCGGGTCGTCGCGGTCGCCGCCGAGCAGGCCGCGCACCGGTTCGACCTGGCGGCCGAGCAGCCGCTGCGGGTCCGGCTGGTCCGGTCCGCGGACGGGAGCCCCACCGGGCCCGGCACCGCCGTGCTGGTGACGCTGCTGCACCACGTCGCCGCCGACGAGTGGTCCACCGAGCCGCTGCTGCGCGATCTCGCGACGGCGTACGCGGCCCGGCTGGCCGGCCGCGCTCCGGCGTGGACGCCGCTGCCGGTGCAGTACGCCGACTACGCGCTCTGGCAGCGCGAGCTGTTCGCCGGCCCGGAGGCCGAGCAGCAGATCCGCTACTGGCGGGACCGGCTCGCCGGGCTGCCCGAGGAGCTGGAGCTGCCCCGGGACCGGCCGCGCCCCGCGGTGGCGTCCGGGCGCGGCGGCGAGGTGCGGTTCGCGGTCGGCGCGGACACCACCCGCCGGCTCGACGAGCTCGCCGCAGGCTCCGGCGCGACCGGGTTCATGGTGCTGCACGCGGCGCTCGCCGCTCTGCTCACCCGGCTCGGGGCGGGCACCGACGTCGTCGTCGGGTCGCCGGTGGCCGGGCGGACCGACACCGCGCTCGACGAGCTCGTCGGCTTCTTCGTCAACACCCTGGTGCTGCGCACCGACACCGCGGGCGACCCGTCGTTCCGGGAGCTGCTGGGCCGGGTCCGGGCCGGTGACCTGGACGCCTACGCGCACGCCGACATCGGCTTCGAGCGGCTGGTCGAGGAGCTGAACCCGGCCCGCTCGGCTGCCCGGCATCCGCTGTTCCAGACGATGCTCGTCTACCAGAACGCCCGCGACACCGGCGCCGGCGGCCTGCCGGGCGTCGAGGTGCAGGCGCACGACGTCGAGGTGACAGCGGTCAAGTTCGACCTGACCGTCACGGTGTCCGAGCTGGGCCCCGACGCCGGCCTGGCCGGATCGGTGGAGTTCGCCGCCGACCTGTTCGATGCGGAGACGGCCGAGCGGATCGGGGACCGGTTGGCCCGGCTGCTCGACGCCGTCGCCGCCGCCCCGGACGCCCCGATCGGCGCGATCGAGCTGCGCACCCCCGCGGAGGTCGCGCTCGCCGACCGGGCCGGGACCGGGCCGGCCGCCGATCCCGGCCCGCCGTTCCCGGTGCTGTTCGCCCGTACGGCGGCGAACCGGCCGGACACACTCGCGGTCACCGGGCCGGACGGTGCACTCAGCTATCACGAGCTGGCCCGCGCGGTCTCCGGGTTCGCCGCCGAGCTGCGCGCGCGGGGCATCGGGTCCGGGCCGGGCGAGCAGCTCGTCGCGCTGGCCCTGCCCCGCGACCTGCGGATGGTGGTGGCGCTGCTCGGGGTGCTGCACGTGGGCGCCGGCTATCTGCCACTCGATCCGGATCTCCCCGCCGCGCGCCTGGAGCTGGTGCTGGCCGACGCCGATCCGGTGCTGACGGTGACCGCCGACGGCGCCGGTGAGCGGCTGCCGTCCGGGAGCGGTCCGGTGCTCCGCTGGGAGCGGGAGTGGCCCGGCGGGCTGCCCGACGCGGCACCGGACGATCCGGCGCCGGTGCACCCGCTGCAGGCCGCCTACCTGGTACACACCTCCGGCTCCACGGGGCGCCCCAAGGGCGTGGTGATCGCGCACCGCTCGCTGGCGAGCTATCTCTCCGCGGCCGTCCGGGACCTCGGCATCGGCCCGGCCGACCGGGTGCTGGCGCACACCACGCTGTCGTTCGACCCGTCGATCCTGGAGATCCTCGCCCCGCTCACCCGGGGCGCCTCGGTGCACCTGGTGGAGCGCGACGACGTGCGCGACCCGCTCCGGTTCGCCGCCCGGATCGCCGAGATCGCGCCGACCCTGGTGCAGGCCACGCCGACCGTGTGGCAGTCCCTGCTGGAGCACACCGGGCTGGCCCTGCCCGGGGCGACCGCGCTGGTCGGTGGGGAGGCGCTGAGCGCCCCGCTCGCCGCGGAGCTGGTCGCCCGCACCGGCCGGGTGCACAATCTCTACGGCCCGACCGAGAGCACCGTCTGGTCGACGTCCGGCCCGGTCACCGCGCCGGTCACCGGGCCGCCGCCGGTCGGGTCACCGCTCGCCGGTGTCCGGTTGTACCTGCTCGACGACCGGCTGCGGCCGGTCCCGCCCGGTGTCGCCGGGGAGCTCTACGTCGGCGGCGAAGGGGTCCGCCGCGGATACCACGGCCGCCCCGGCCTGACCGCCGAACGGTTCGTCGCCGGCGACCCGGAGGTCCCCGGCGGGCGGCTCTACCGGACCGGTGACCTGCTCCGGATGACCCGGGACGGCGAGCTGGAGTTCCTCGGCCGGGCCGATCACCAGGTCAAGATCCGGGGCGTGCGGATCGAGCTCGGCGAGATCGAGTCGGTGCTCACCGCGCATCCGGCGGTCGGCCGCGCCGTCGTGCTGGCGGTGCCCGGTGACACCGGGCCGCGCCTGGTCGGCTACCTGACCGCGGCCGCCCCGGGGGCCCCGCCGGATCCCGGCGAGGTCCGCGCGCACGCGGCGGCCCGGCTGCCCGCGACGGTCGTCCCGTCGGCGTTGATGGTGCTCGACCGCTTCCCGCAGACCGCGACCCGCAAGGTCGACCGGGGCGCGCTGCCGCTGCCCGACGAGCCGGGAGGCGCGACCGGGCGGGCCCCGGCGGGGCCGGTCGAGCAGGCGCTGACCGAGGTGGTCGGCGAGGTGCTCGGCCGCGGGCCGGTCGGTGCCGACGAGGACTTCTTCGCGCTCGGCGGGCACTCGATGCTGCTGGTCGCGCTGGCCGAGCGGATCGCCGAGCGGCTCGGCGTCCGGCCCGGCGTGGCGGAGCTGTTCGCCGCGCCCACCCCGGCCGCGATGGCCCGTGTCCTGCAACGGGGGGCGTCCGGCAGCGGATCGGCGCTGGCACCGCTGATCGAGCTGCGGCCGGTGGCCGACGGATCGGCCCCGCCACTGGTGTGCGTGCACCCGGCGGGCGGCTCGGCCTGGCCGTACCGGGCGTTGGAGCGCTACCTGCCCGCCGGGACCGGCGTGCTGGGCCTGCAGTCCCCGTTGCTGGCCGATCCCGCGGCGGCCGAACCCGCCGATCTCGGTGCGCTCGCCGCCGACTACCTCGCCCGGCTGCGCGAACGGCTGCCGCACGGCCCGTACCGGCTGCTGGGCTGGTCGTTCGGCGGGAACGTCGTGCACCGGATGGCGGAGCTGCTGGAGGCGGCGGGGGAGCGGGTCGAGCTGCTGGTGCTGCTCGACGCCCGGGTGCACTACCCGGGTGCGTCGTCCCGGCCCGAGGGTCCGGCGGCGCTCGCCGAGTTGCTCACCGACCTGGGCCGGCCGACCGGGCCGGACGAGGTGCCCACGGTGCAGCGGGCCGCGGTGCTGCTGCGCGAGGCGGGCGGCGACCCGGCGGGGCTGGGCGCCGACGGGGTGACGGCGATGCTGCGCAGCCACCTGCTCGCCGGCCGGCTGCTGACCGGTGCCCGCTACGGCGTCGTCGCGGCACCGGCGCTGTGCGTGGACGCGACGGTGCCGGAGCCGGACCTGCCGGCGCCGCCCGGACCCGCCTCGGCGGACTGGGCCGGGCACCTGGGCGGCCCGGCCGAGGTGTACCCGGTCGGCTGCCGGCACGGCGGCGTGCTGTCCGGCGCCGCACTGGACACCGTCGGACGGCTCCTCGCGGAACGGCTGGCGGCGGACCGACCGGCGGACCGACCGGCGGACTGATCCGGACACGCCGAGAGGGGCCCCGCCGGTGGCGGGGCCCCTCTCCGTGCCGTGCGCGGATTACAGCTTGGGCAGGATCTGCTCCAGCTGCCCCAGGACGCTCTCCGCCTGGCCGTAGGTCACGACGTTGTAGGTGCCCGGGTAGACCTTCCCGGCCTGCGCGGCGGGCAGCCCGGAGAACAGCGGGTCGGCCTGCAGGGTGGCGGCGGCGCCCTCGGTGGTGACCGGCGGGCCCAGGTCGTCGAACAGGATGACCTGCGCCGACTGCAGCGCGTCGAGCTGCTCCAGGGTGCGGGTGAAGGTGTTCGGGTCGGCCTTGACCTCCTCGGCGACCGGGGCGAGCGTCGCGCCGAGGTCGGTGAGCACGGTGTTCGGGCCGGTGTCCGAGCCGTAGACGTACCAGCTCGCGCCGTCGTAGGTGCCGGCGACGGCCCAGGTGCCGGCTGCGGTGATCGCGTCACCGAACTCGCCGCGCAGCTTCTGCACGCTCGCCTGGTAGGCCTGCTCGCGGGCCTGCACGTCGCCGGTCTTGCCGGCGATCTCGGCGACCGTGTTCACGGTCGCCTTCCAGTCGGTGCCGCCGTCGGCGAACAGCACCGTCGGGGCGATCTGGGCGAGCTTGTCGTAGGCGGCCTCGTTCTCGGTCTCGTTGCCGATGATCACGTCCGGATCCAGCCCGGCGAGCTGCTCGAAGTTGAGCTCACCGGAGTCGTTGCCGACGGCGGTGATCGTCGAGTACTTCTCGCCGGAGGCGCCCGAGGACAGGTCGAGCGCGCCGACCAGCGGAGCCTCGAGGTCGAACAGGATCTCCGGGGAGATGTAGTCGACGGCCACGATCCGCTGCGGGGTCTCGGGGATCTCGACCGGCCCCTTGGCGGACTGCACGGTCCGGGTGCCGTCGCCGGACCCGGCGGCGGGCTCGGCGGGCTCGTCGTTCTGGGCGCTGCCACAGGCGGAGACGAGCAGGAGTGCCGCTGCGGTGAGCAGAGCGGCGGCGATCCCCCGGCCGGGCGTGCGCGACCGGCGGTGGGAGTCGGGGAGGGGAGTCATAGGACACCTCGGTCTGGGCGGCCGCTGGCCGCAGGATGAAGTAAGGCTTACTTTAGGGTTGGCGAGGCTGAAGCCACAACGGACCCGAGGTTTCGACGTTGTCCCGCGGTCGCCGACGATTTAGGTTAGGCACGCCTAAAGAATGGAGACGGGTGTGCGCCGCACGATGCTGAACGGCAAGATCCACCGGGCCACGGTGACCCAGGCCGACCTGCACTACGTGGGGTCGATCACGATAGATGCGGACCTGATGGCCGCCGCGGATCTTCGCGAGGGCGAGCTCGTCCAGGTGGTGGACATCACCAACGGGGCGCGCCTGGAGACCTACGCGATCACCGGCGAGGCCGGCAGCGGGGTGATCGGCATCAACGGTGCGGCAGCGCACCTGGTACACCCCGGCGACCTGGTCATCCTGATGAGCTACGTCGCGCTCGACGCCGACGAGCTCGCGGCCCACCGGCCGTCGGTGGTGCACGTGGACGAGCGGAACCGGCAGGTCCAGCTCGGATCCGATCCGGCGGCCCCGGTACCGGGTGCTCCCGGCCAGCAGTCCGGCCGCTCGCTGGCGCAGGCCTGAGCCGCGGTGCCGACCGCTGAGCTGCCCGGCGCCGCGCTGCCCTACGAGATCACCGGGCCGCCGGACGGGGAACCGCTCGTCATGGTGATGGGGACCGGCGCCTCCGGGCGTGCTTGGCACCTGCACCAGGTCCCCGCGCTGGCGGCGGCCGGGTTCCGGACGATCACCTTCGACGCCCGCGGGGTCGCGGGCACGGCGCCGTGCCCGGACGGGATCACGATCGAGGACCTGGTCGGCGACGTCGCGGGCCTGATCGGGCTGCTCGGCACCGGATCGGCACACGTGGTCGGCACCTCGCTCGGCGCCCGGGTGACCCAGGAACTGGCGCTGACCCGCCCGGAGCTGGTCCGCTCGGCGGTCGCACTGGCCGCTCACGCCCGGCTCGATCCGGTCCAGCGCGCCCACACCGAGGGTGAGATCGCACTGATCGACGCCGGTGTCGAGCTGCCGGCCCGGTACCGGGCCGCGGTGGAGGCGGTGCTGAACCTGGCACCGGCGACCCTGGCCGACGCGCGGACCGCGAACGACTGGCTGGACGTCCTGGAGTTCGCCGCCGGCCGCGCCGGGCCCGGGCTGCGGGCCCAGCTCGCGGTGTCGGAGACGCTCGGCGACCGGCGCGACGCCTATCGCGACATCCGGGTGCCGCTGCTGGTGGTCGGGTTCGCGCAGGACCGGGTGATCCCGCCCGCCCTGAGCCGCGAGGTCGCCGACGTCGTGCCGGGGGCGGTGCACGCCGAGATCGCCGATGCGGGCCACTACGGCTATCTGGAGCAGCCCGAGCAGGTGAACCGGCTGATCGTGGACTTCCTGCTGTCGAACCGGAGGAGAGTGCAGTGCGCGTCGTCGCGTTCGGATACATGACCTGGGGGCGCCGGACGATCGAGGCGGTGCTCGACGCCGGTCACGAGATCCCGTTGATCCTGACCCACCCGGACCGGGACAACCCGTACGAGAAGATCTTCAACGAGTCCGTCGCGGAGCTCGCGGCGGAGCGCGGGATCCCGCTGCTGATCCGGCACCGGGCCGACGACGACGAGGTCCGGGCGGCCGTCCGGGCCGCCGAGCCGGATGTCGCCGTCGTGTCGAACTGGCGGACCAGGCTGGCCCCGGAGCTGTTCACGATCCCGCGGCTCGGCACGCTGAACGTGCACGACGCGCTGCTGCCCGCCTACGCCGGATTCGCGCCGCTGAACTGGGCGCTGATCAACGACGAGGCCGAGGTCGGGGTCACCGCGCACATGATGGACGCCGACTTCGACGCCGGCGACGTCGTGCTCAGCCGGTCCACCCCGATCACCGACGACGACACCGTCGTCGAGCTGTTCGACCGTACGCTGGCGATGTTCGGCCCGATCACGGTCGACGCGCTGGAGCAGCTGCGGACCGGTACCGCGCGGCCGGTCCCGCAGGATCGGGCCGCCGCGTCGTACTTCCACCGGCGCACCGACCGGGAGAACCGGCTGGACTGGACGTGGCCCGCGCGCGACCTGTTCAACCTGGTGCGGGCGCAGGTCGATCCCTACCCCAACGCCTGGTTCGAGCACGACGGCGGCCGGGTCCGGGTACTGCGGGCCAGGGTCACCGACATCGCCTACGGCGGGACGCCGGGCCGGCTCACCCTGCACGAGGGCACCGGGGTGGTCGTGGTGACCGGCCCGGACGCCCGTCGCGGCCGCAACCCGGGGCTGTGCCTGGAGCTGCTGCGCACCGAGGACGGCCGGGAGCTGACCGGCCGCGATCTGTTCCCGGTGGCCACCGGCTACCTGGACTGACCGGGCTCCCGCACCAGCACCACCGAGTCCTTGTGCGGGAGCGCGATCTGCTCCGCCGGGCGGAACCCGGCGTTGCGGAACGCCCGCTGCGCGGCGGTGTTCCGGGCGTCCGGCTCGGCGAGTACCCGAGTACCCGGACCCGCGGCGGCGAGCACTGCGTCGGCGACCGCTCCGAGCAGCGCGCTGCCCACGCCCCGGCCGTGCTCGGCCGGGGCGACGGACACATGCACACCGACGTCGTCCGATGTGGTCGGGAACGAGCGCGCCAGCGGATGCCGCGCCGGGCGGTAGAGCTCGACGTAGCCGACCGGCTCGGAGTCCGGGTCGCCGGTGCGCTCGGCGAGCAGCGCCGCGGTCCCGCTCCCGGGGGTGTGCCCGGCCAGCTCGCGGGCCCACCGCCCGTCCGGCCACGGCTGGCCGAAGAACCGGGACACCGACGGCGTGCGCATCCAGCCGGCCACCAGCGCGACGTCGTCGGTGTGCGGAAGCGCCGGGCGCAGCGTGAAGGGGTCGCAGCGGACCGGCACCGGCGGATCGGTCACCGGCACGACGGCGGCGGGCCGCAGCGGGTTCGGGATCCGGTGCCAGGGCATCGGGTGCAGCGCCGGACGGCGCCACAGGTGCGCGGCGGTGAGCCAGCCCTCGAGCAGCTCGCGGACCGGGCCGCCGGGCTCCCGGTCCCGGGCGGCGGCGAGCTCCCGGCCCAGCCCGGCGAGGCCCTGCGCCTCGTCCCCCGGGTCGGTGCCGGTCAGCGCGGCCGGGAGCAGGCCGCGGACCAGGACGGCGTCGGTGAGAGCGGCATCGCCGGCCGCGCCGATCGTGTCCCGCAGCCGGGTGAGTGCCGCTCCGACGGAGGTGGGCGGATCCCCGACGGGACCCGCAGCGGAGCACGGGACGGGGGAGCCGCCGGTCACCGGCACCCCGCCGGCCCAGCGGTCGGCCAGCTCGGTGCGCAGCGCCGCGGCCAGCTCACCGGGATCGGGGGATCGGTCCAGGTGGCCCATGGTGTCGCCGACGGCGACCCGCGCCAGGTGCGGGAACCCCGCGGGCGACGCGTGCGTCACCTCGCACAGCAGGGACAACCCCACCGCGGGCAGCGGGACCAGCAGCGGGCCCGCCACCGGCCTGGCGCCGGTGTCGAGCAACAGGTCGCTGATGAGCCGGTGCCGCTCCCGGTCGACCGGATCGCTCATGTCCGGGCCGGTCCACCGAAGATCCTGCACGCCACGAAGGTGAGGTTAGCCCAACCTATGTCCGGATCCGATCGTCGAGCCCGTGGGATTCGGATCTCGTCCGGCGGGTAGGCCGAGCTCGACCGTCACGACGAGCCGCCCCGTGGTGGTGCCGACCGGGGCCCGGAGGTGCACCGATGAGTAAACGGACCCACGAGTTCACCGAGGACGATCTGCACCGCGGCCCGGCGAAGGACACGGCCGGCGGGCCGACCGCCGTCGCGGTGTCGATGCGGCGCTCGCTGGAGCACATGGGTCCGATCCGGACCGCACGGACCCTGCTGAAGCTGAACCAGGCCGACGGGTTCGACTGCATGAGCTGTGCCTGGCCGGACCCGGACCCGGGTGAACGGGCGACCGCGGAGTTCTGCGAGAACGGCGCGAAGGCCGTCGCGGAGGAGGCCACGAAGGCCCGCGCGACCCCGGAGTTCTTCGCCCGGCACAGCGTCGCCGAGCTCGACGCGCACTCCGAGTGGTGGCTCGGGCAGCAGGGCCGGATCACGCATCCGATGGTGCGCAGGCCCGACGCCACCCACTACGAGCCGATCGGGTGGGACGAGGCGTTCCGGCTGATCGCGAGCGAGCTCGACGGCCTGGAGTCGCCGGACGACGCCACGTTCTACACCTCGGGCCGTGCCTCGAACGAGGCCGCGTTCGCCTATCAGCTCTTCGTGCGGGCGTTCGGGACGAACAATCTCCCGGACTGCTCGAACATGTGCCACGAGTCGACGTCGATCGCGCTGCAGGAGTCCATCGGCATCGGCAAGGCGAGCGTCACGCTCCCGGACCTCCTCGGCGCCGAGCTCATCGTGATCGCCGGGCAGAACCCCGGCACCAACCATCCGCGGATGCTGACCCAGCTCGAGCACGCGAAGCAGAACGGCGCGACGATCCTCACGATCAACCCGCTGCGGGAGGCGGGCCTGAACCGCTTCAAGAACCCGCAGACGCCCCGCGGCGTCGTCGGCAACGGCACCCGGCTCTCCGACATGCACCTGCCGATCCGGGTCAACGGCGACATCGCCCTGTTCCAGGCGATCGGCTCGCTGCTCGTCGAGTGGGACGCGTTGGACCATCCCTTCCTGGAGCGCTACACGCACGGGTTCGCCGAGTGGCGCGACCACGTCGCCGACGTCGACTGGGACGTCGTCACCGAGGCGACCGGATTGACCCGCGGGCAGATCACCGACGCCGCGGCGCTGCTGCGGGACTCCCGCAGCACCGTGTTCTGCTGGGCGATGGGCCTGACCCAGCACCGCAACGGTGTCGCCACGATCAAGGAACTGGTGAACCTGGCGCTGGCCCAGGGCAACATCGGCAAGCCGGGCGCCGGCCTGTTCCCGGTCCGCGGCCACTCCAACGTGCAGGGCGACCGCACGATGGGCATCTGGGAGCGCGTCCCGCAGAGCTTCCTGGACTCGCTGCAGCGCGAGTTCGGCTTCGACCCGCCCCGCGAGCACGGCTTCGACACCGTCGACAGCATCCGCGCGATGCGCGACGGGAAGGTGCGGGTGTTCGTCGGTCTCGGCGGGAACTTCGTGCAGGCCGCGCCGGACACCGACGTCACCGCCGCGGCACTGCGCAACACCCTGCTCAGCGTGCAGATCTCGACCAAGCTCAACCGCTCGCACCTGGTCGGGGGGCGGACCGCGCTCATCCTGCCGACCCTCGGACGCACCGAACGCGACGTGCAGGAGTCCGGGCCGCAGGCGATCACCGTCGAGGACTCCACCTGCTCGGTGCACAGCTCCCGCGGCCCGCTCCAGCCGGCGAGCCCGCACCTGCGCTCCGAGGTCTCGATCATCACCGGGATGGCGGAGGCCACCCTCGGCGACCGCTACGGCATCGACTGGTCCGGCATGCGCGCGGACTACCGGCGCATCCGGGACCACATCTCCCGGGTCGTCCCCGGGTGCGAGAGCTACGAGGTCAACGCCCGCCGCCCGGGCGGCTTCATCCTGCCGCACCCGCCGCGCGACTCCCGCACCTTCGACACGGCTTCCGGCCGCGGCGAGTTCGAGGTGTCGCCGATCGAGGTGGTGCAGGTCCCCGAGGGGCACCTGCTGCTGCAGACCCTGCGCAGCCACGACCAGTTCAACACCACCATCTACGGCTACTCGGACCGCTACCGCGGCATCGAGGGCGGCCGGCACGTCGTGTTCGCCCACCGCGAGGACATCGCCGCACTCGGCTTCGCCGACGGTGATCACGTCGACCTGGTCACCCGCTGGGACGGCGACGAGCACGTCCGCTGCGCCCAGGGGTTCCGGCTCGTCGCCTACGACGTCCCCCGGGGCACCGCCGCCGCCTACTACCCCGAGACGAACCCGCTGGTCCCGCTGGACGCGACCGCGCGCAAGAGCAATCAGCCGGCGTCGAAGTCGGTGGTGGTCCGGCTGACCGTCGCCGGGGAGGTCGACTGCGATCCCGCGGGAGTCCAGGGAGCGGTCGGCGGGGACTGGCTGCACAAGTCCCGTCCGGAGGTGGCGCACCTGTCCTGAGCGGCGCGGAGTCGCGGTACCGTCGCCCACGATGAACGCCGGGGACCGCTCGGAGCCCGCGTGAGTCGCACCGCGGCTCGCGCCGCGGAGCGTGCGTGACGCCGCACCGCGGCTCGCGCCGAACCGCCCGGCTGGTGCTGACCCCCGTCACCGAGGCGGCGGTCGACGAGCTGCTCGACCTGCACCGGGATCCGGGGATCGCCACCTGGTACGGCGGCCGCTGGACCCCGGCGGACGCGCGCCGCTCCGCGCGCTGGGCGGCCGAACGGTGGCGCGCCGACGGGGTGGGCCGGTGGCTCGCGCACGACGCCCGCACCGGCCTGCTCGTCGGCCGTGGCGGACCGTCCGTGACCGGCGTCGTCGACGAGGCCGCCGTCGAGATCGGCTGGGCGGTCCGCGAACGTCTCTGGGGCCGCGGCTACGCGACGGAGCTCGGCCGGGCCGGTATCGCACTGGCTCGGGAGATCCTGCCGGGCCATGCGGTGGTGGCCTTCACCGAGCGGCACAACCTGCGTTCTCGCGCAGTGATGGAACGTCTGGGGATGCGCTACGACCGGGAGATCCGTCGCCGCGGGCTCGTCGAGGGCCGGACCGGCGTCCACGACGACGCCCCGTTCGCCCTGTACCGGACGTGATCGCCCCGGCCCCGCCGCACACCCCCCCGGCCCCGCTCCACACCCCTTGACCCCGCTTCGCACCCGTCGCAGCAGGTGTGAAGCGGGGTCAAGGGGTGTGAACCGAGTGGTACGCCCAGTGGTTGCCGTGCTGCCGTCGCCGCGATCCGGGACGGAGACGACACAGCTGGTGGTCGCGCGGCCGGCTCCCCGCTCCACCGGAGATCGAGGAGCCCCGGGAGCCGCCGCGTGGGCGCGGGCCGCAGGGCCGGCCCCGGTCGCGCTGCGGCTGCCACGTGGTCCTCGCGGCACCGGCCGCCGGGTAGTGTCCGCCGAATGTGGGGCCGGGTGGACCGTGCAGGCGTCTTCGTATGATGACTCCGTGACCGTCGTCGGAGAGAAGCGGCCCGACGGGCTCCTCGGTGCCCAGCCCCGGCGGCTGATCGTCTCCCTGTACGGGTTGTACGCCAGGGAGCGAGGCGGATGGCTGTCCGTCGCCGCCCTGGTGCGGTTGATGGCCGACCTCGGCGTGGACGGTCAGGCCGTGCGGTCGGCGGTGTCGCGGCTCAAGCGCCGGGGCCTGCTGGAGCCCGAGCGCCGCGACGGGAGCGCCGGGTACCGGCTGTCCGAGGCCGGCGGTCTCATCCTGGCCGAGGGGGATGTGCGGATCTTCGACCGTCGACGGGCCGATCCCGTCGACGGCTGGCTGATCGTCGTCTTCTCGGTTCCCGAGGCGGAGCGTGAGAAGCGGCATCAGCTGCGTGCGGCCTTGACCAGGCTGGGACTGGGTACCGTCGCGCCCGGGGTGTGGATCGCCCCCGCTCACCTCGAGTCCGCTGTGACCGCGACCGTGGATCGGGCCGGGCTGCGGGGGTTCACCGAGATGTTCCGCAGCACGCAGGTGGACGGCAGGCCGCTTCGGGAGAGTGTGCCGAAGTGGTGGGACCTGGAGGTCCTGCGCCTGCAGTACACGGAGTTCCTCGACCGGTTCCGGCCCGCGCTGGCCCGCGCCGAGACGGGTTCGGACCGGACGGCGTTCGCGGACTTCGTCGAGGCGGTGACCGTGTGGCGGCGGCTGCCCTATCTCGATCCCGGCCTGCCGCTGGCGGCGCTGCCCGCCGGCTGGGAGGGCGTTGCCGCCGAGAGCCTGTTCGAGGCGCTCGGCGACGCCTTGGCCGCGCCTGCCCGTCGGCACGCGATGAGTCTGGTCGACGCCTCGGCACGCTGAGGGGCGCCGAGGCGTCGACGCGGTTCAGCTGCGCGCGGCCGCGACCGCCTCGATCTCGATCAGCGCCTCCCGCTGCCACAGGGCGGTGACTCCCACGCCGGTCATGGCCGGGTAGTCGGTACCGGCGAGTTCGCGCCAGACCTGCCCGATCTCCTTGCCGCGCGCCTGGTAGCCGGGGATGTCGAGCAGATAGATGCGCACCGACAGCAGGTCGGATGGCTCGCCCCCGGCCGCGCGCAGCGCGGCGATCAGGTTGCCGAGGGCCTGGCGGAACTGGTCGACGATGTCGCCCTCGACGATCGTGCCGTCCCGGGTGAGTGCCGTCTGGCCTGCCAGGTGGACCACCCCGCCGTGGCGCACGGCGTAGGTGAACCCGGAGGGGCCTGCCAGCTCCGGCGGGTTGACGCGCTCGACAGGGCTCTGCAGCGGGGTCATCGGTGGTCTCCGTTCTCGGGGCTTCTCAGCCGATCGGCCATCGGCTAACGTGTATTCGTGACGAGGATAAGAAACACGCTATAGATTGCCAACCCCCTGGAGACTCGGACATGAGGCTGCCGACGGTCCGCCTGGTGCGGGGCCGAACCGCAGCCCCGGTCCTGAGGCCGGACGGGGGCTCGTCCTCCACCGACCCGACCCGCTCCTCGGCCGACGGCTCCGTCGTCGGGAGCCGGGTGCAGGGCATCGGCGCACTGCCTACCGCGATCCGGGCCGCACCGGCCCGGTCGATCACCCCGGACCTTCGAGGAGGACACCGATGAGCGTCGAGCTCGACACCACCGCCGTGCCCGTGGTCACCCGCCGCGGCGAGGAACACGGCGACACCGGGCAGTCCGGAGGGGCCGTGCGCATCTCCGGGGTCTCGCCTCAGCACACGCCTGCCACCCGGATCTGGTTCGGGCAGGTCAGCAACGAGCCGGGCTACCGGTCACTTCCCCATCACCACGGCGAGGCCGAGACCGGCGGCTACGTGCTGCGCGGCCACGGGCGGATCTGGTTCGGGGAGGGCTACGGCGAGTACGTCGACATGACCGAGGGTGACTTCGTGTTCGTGCCGCCGTTCATGCCGCACGTGGAGGGCAACATGTCCACCACCGAGGAGCTGGTGTGGCTGACCTGCCGGACACCGGACAACATCGTCATCAACCTGCCCGAGGTGGAGGACTCCACCCTCGCCGGGTACCGGCGCTCGTGAGCGCCACGGTCAGGACCCCGACCTCCGAGGTGCTCACCTCGGCGCTGACCCTCACCGAGGCCGCGGCCGAGCACCTCGACGTGGCCTACACCGCCGTCACGGGACCGTGTCCGTGGCCCAAGGCCTACGGCGGCGACCTGGTCGCCGCGGCGGCCGCCGCGGCGATGCGCACGGTCCCCGACGGGCCCGGCGGCAAGTCGCTGCAGTCGATGCACTCGTCGTTCCTGCGGCCCGCCGACATCGGTGCCGAGGTCCGCTACGAGGTGGAGCTGCTGCGCGACGGGCGTGGCTACGCCAGCCGTCAGGTCCGTGCCTTCCAGAACGGCAAGCCCATCCTCGTCGGCCTGCTGTCGTTCGCCGCGGGGGAGGAGGGCGCCTCGTTCGCGGCGACCGCCCCCGAGGTCGTCGGGCCGGAGACCCTCCCGACCGCCGCCGAGTACCTCGCCGGCCGCGCGGGCGGCACCATGACCGACGAGTCGCGGGCCTACTGGAGCGGCGGTCGCGGGGTGGACATGCGCCACGTCCCCGGCCCGGTCTACCTGGAGGTCGACGGGGGCCGGGCATCGCACCAGGCCGTCTGGGTCCGGCCGTTCGACGCGCTCCGCCCGGTCGAGGGTCTGTCGCCTGCCCAGCGCGACCTCGCCGCGCTGACCTACCTGTGCGACTACACGATCCTGGAGCCGCTGCTGCGCGTGCTGGGCCTGCCATGGGCCCGGCCCGGAGTCGTGACCGCCAGCCTGGACCACGCGATGTGGCTGCACCGGGTCCCCGACCCGGGGGTGCTCGACGGGTGGCTGCTCTACGCGCAGGAGGCCGGGCACGTGCACGGCGGCCGGGGTCTGGGCCACGGCCGGTTCTTCACCCGCGACGGCGCGCACCTCGCGACCGTCGCCCAGGAAGGCATGATCCGGGCGTCCTGACGCGCCCCCGTCCCGTGGAAGGACCCACCGTGCAGCCGACCGCACACCTCGACACGTTCGCCCGCGACCATCTTCCGCCGCCGGAGCTGTGGCCGACGGTCGAGTTCACCACCCCGGAGCTGCGCTTCCCGGAGCGGTTGAACGCGGCCGCCGCCCTGCTCGACGACGCGATCGCGGTCCACGGAGCGGAGCGACCGGCGATCCGCACCCCCGCCGGGGAGACATGGTCCTACGGCGACCTGCGGAAGCGGGCACATCAGGTCGCCGAGGTGCTCACGACCGATCTCGGCCTGGTCCCGGGCAACCGGGTGCTGCTGCGGTCCCCGAACACCCCGTGGGCCGTCGCAGCCTGGCTGGGGGTCGTCCTCGCGGGCGGCGTGGTCGTCACGACGATGGCCGCCCTACGGGCGCGAGAGGTCGCGCCGATCCTCGACAAGGCCCGGATCTCGCTCGCGCTGGTCGACCACCGCTTCCTCGACGAGGTCGAGGGCCTCGGCGTGTCGGTGGTACCGGTCGGTGGCGCCACCACCGTTGACCTGACCGTGCGATGCACCGCACGGCCGGGTGAGTTCCGCGCCGTCGACACCGCGGCCGACGACGTCGTGCTGCTCGCCCCGACGTCGGGATCGACCGGGGTGCCGAAGTTGTGCGCGCACTTCCACCGCGACCTGCTCGCCATCGACGCCACCTTCGGGCGCGGCGTCCTCGGGCTCCGCCCCGACGATCTCGTGGCGTGCACCGCGCCGTTCGCCTTCACCTTCGGACTGGGCATGCTCGTGGTGTTCCCGCTGCGTGCGGGCGCCTGCATGTTCCTCACCGAGTCGGCGACCCCGACCCGGCTCGCCGACCTGATCGAGCAGCACGGGGTGTCCGTGCTGGCCACCGCCCCCACCGCCTACCGGCAGATCCTGAAGGCGGGAGAGATCGGGCGGCTCGCGGGCCTGCGGGCCGCCGTCAGCGCGGGGGAACACATTCCGCAGGCGGTCTGGGAGCAGGTTCGTGACGAGCTGGGCCTGCGGATCGTCGACGGGATCGGCGCCACGGAGCTCCTGCACATCTTCGTGTCCGCGCCCGAGGCGGACACCCGTCCCGGGGCGACCGGCCGGGCGGTGCCCGGTTACCGCGCCACGATCCTCGGGCCGGACGGCGAGGAGCTGCCGGCGGGGGCCGAAGGCAGGCTGGCCGTGATCGGCCCGGTCGGTTGTCGCTACCTCGATGACGACCGCCAGCGCCACTACGTCCAGAACGGTTGGAACGTCACCGGCGACACCTTCGTCCAGGACGCCGACGGCTACTTCCACTACCGATCCCGGACCGACAACATGATCGTCTCCTCGGGATACAACATCGGCGGCCCCGAGGTCGAGGCCGCCATCGACAGCCATCCCGACGTCGTGGAGTCGGCCGTCGTCGCCGAGCCGAGTCCCGAGCGTGGTGCCATCGTCTCGGCCTTCGTCGTCCTGCGGGACGGGCTCGACGGAACCCCGGAGAAGGCCCGGGAGATCCAGGATCACGTGAAGCAGCAGCTGGCTCCCTACAAGTACCCCCGCAGCGTGCGGTTCCGCGAATCCCTGCCGCGCAACCCCAGCGGGAAGATCCAGCACTTCGTGCTCCGCGAGCACGTCACAGCAGGGAGCACCGCAGACCGAGAGGAGATCGCGTGAGGATCGCGATCGTCGGCGGGGGTCCGGGAGGGCTCTACCTCGCCGTCCTGACCAAGCAGCTCGACCCGAGCCACGAGATCACGGTGTGGGAGCGCAACGCCCCCGATGACACCTTCGGCTTCGGTGTCGTGTTCTCCGACGAGACGCTGGGCGGCATCGAGAACGCCGACGCCACGGTGCACGAGGAGATGTCACGCCGGTTCGCCCGGTGGACCGACATCGACATCGAGGTCGGCGGCCGCTCCTTCACCGTCGGGGGCCAGGGCTTCGCCGCGATGGGACGCAAGGACCTGCTGCGGCTGCTCCAGCGCCGGGTCGCCGAGGTCGGCGTGACCGTCCACTACGAGACCGAGGCACCCGATGTGGACGAGCTGCGCGCCACCCACGACCTCGTCGTGGCGGCCGACGGGCTGAACTCCCGGGTCCGCACCAAGTTCGCCGACAGCTTCCGGCCGTCGCTGGATCACCGCTGCAACAAGTACATCTGGCTGGGAACCGACCTGGTCTTCGAGGCCTTCCAGTTCTTCGTCAAGCAGACGGAGTGGGGGACCATGCAGATCCACGGCTACCCCTACTCCGAGCACGGCTCCACCTTCATCGTGGAGATGCACGAGGACGTGTGGCGGCGGGCCGGGTTCGACGCCACCGAGGGCCAGGTGTTCCCGCCCGGTGCCTCCGACGAGGCCGCGGTCGACCGGATCCGCGAGATCTTCGCCGACGAGTTGCGCGGCCACGAGGTGCAGACCAACAACTCGAAGTGGCTCGGCTTCACGACGGTCCGCAACGAGACCTGGTCCCACGAGAACGTCGTGCTGCTCGGCGACGCCGCGCACACCGCGCACTTCTCCATCGGCTCCGGCACCAAGCTGGCCATGGAGGACGCCCTGGCGCTGGCCGCCTGCCTGCACGAACAGCCGTCGGTGCCCGAGGCGCTCACGGCGTACGAGGCCGAGCGCAAGCCGGTCGTCGAGTCGACCCAGCGCGCCGCGCAGGCCTCGCTGGAGTGGTTCGAGAACATCGGCATGTACGCCGACCAGGAGCCACTGCAGTTCTGCTTCAACCTGCTGACCCGGTCCCGCCGGATCACCGCTGAAGGGCTGCGCGAACGCGACCCGGACTTCGCCGGTCGGGTCGAGGAGGACTTCGCCGCCCGTTCCGGTACCGAGCGGGATGCCCCGCCGATGTTCCAGCCGGTCGAGATCGGTCCGCTGCGCCTGCCCAACCGGGTCGTGGTGTCGCCGATGGACATGTACTCCGCGGTCGACGGCGTGCCGAACGACTTCCACCTCGTCCACCTCGGCTCGAAGGCGCTGGGTGGCGCGGGCCTGGTGATGACCGAGATGGTCTGCGTGTCGCCGCAGGGCCGGATCACCCCGGGCTGCACCGGGTTGTGGAACGACGAGCAGCGCGACGCCTACCGCCGGGTCACCGACTTCGTGCACGAGCGGACGCCCGCGAAGATCGGGCTGCAGCTGGGCCACTCGGGGCGCAAGGGCTCCACCCGGCTGATGTGGGAGGGCATCGACCAGCCTCTCGTCGAGGACAACTGGGAGGTGCTCGCCCCCTCCGCACTGCCGTACGGCGAGGGGTGCCACCGGCCCCGGGAGATCGATCGGGCGGGAATGACCGCCGTCGTGGCGGACTTCGTGGCCGCCGCCCGGCGCGGGGTCGAGGCGGGGTTCGATCTCGTCGAGGTCCACGCCGCGCACGGCTACCTGCTGTCCTCCTTCCTGTCCCCGCTCGCGAACGTGCGCACCGACGAGTACGGCGGATCCACGGCGAACCGGCTGCGGTTCCCGCTGGAGGTGTTCGACGCCGTGCGTGCCGCCGTGCCGGACACCGTCCCGGTGACCGTCCGGATCTCCGCCACCGACTGGGCGCCCGACGGGAACACCGAGCACGACGCCGTGGACATCGCCCGGGCCTTCGTCGAGCACGGCGCCGCGGCCGTCGACGTCTCGACCGGGCAGGTGGTCAAGGAGGAGACGCCCGCCTTCGGCCGCTCCTACCAGACCCCGTTCGCCGACCGGATCCGGCAGACCGTCGCGGGCCCGGCCGGGGCAAAGGTCATCGCCGTCGGGGCCATCTCCTCGCACGACGACGTCAACTCGATCCTGCTCGCCGGCCGCGCCGATCTCTGCGCGCTCGGTCGTCCCCACCTCTACGACCCCCAGTGGACGCTGCACGCCGCCGTCGAGCAGGACTACCGCGGCGCGGGGGCGACCTGGCCCGCACAGTTCCGGGCCGGGCGGCGCAAGCCGCCCACCGCGCGCACGGACAAGGTCGCCCCGCGTCTGTCGCTGCTGCGCGGTGGGGAGCGACAGTCTGCCCACGTCCGCTGGCGGCCGAGTGAGTAGGCCTTGGCGTCGAGCTTCGGCGCGTGTTCGGGGTGGACACTCGTCGTCGACCATGTACTCGCGGTGAGGTCGGGGCTCAACAAGATCGGCTCCTCGCTCTGTTCCCACAGGTGAGGAGCCGATCGTGTCGGGCGCGGAGTGTGACCTGACCTGGTCTCTGTCGATGCTGGACAATGACTCGGGCTCGGGTGGGTTGCGCGACGCCGCGACCGGGCTCGTGCAGTCCACCCCGGCCCCGCGGGTGGAGATGCGCGCGCAGGACGACCTGTACGCCGCGGTGATCGAGGTGGACCTGGTTTCGTTCGACGACGCCGACTTCGTCGAGCTCACCCAGCGCGCCACGAGCATGGGCCTGTCGCATCTGCGCATGGCCACCACCGTCGCCGGGACCTGCTCGCCTCGTTGGTGTCGATGGCGGCCGCGGTCGTCACCGCGGCGGTCCTGCAACCGCTGCTGGCTCCGGTAGTGCTGTTCTCCGCGATACCGCAGGGATGGGCCACGATCCGCTCGGCGAAGATCCAGTACGCGTCGTTCTTCAAGACCAGCTCACGGGTCCGACGCCTCGGGGTCACCGCGAACCTCGTCCTGCATGATGGGCGTGTCACCGAACGCGGCACCCACGACGAGCGCATGGCCGATCCGGGCAACTGTGCCGAACTGTTCGATCTACAGGCCCGTGCCTACACGAACCCGGAAAGCGGGACGTAGGCATGGCATCCGGCGGCCCCGCTCTCATGGTCACCGAGCGGGTGTCCGCCCCGAAGGAGGACTGTCGGTCCTCGTGGGCTCCAGGCGTCTCAGTCGCGGCCGGCCGCGACGGTAAGTGGCTCTGGGGACAGTCCCACCCAGTGACCCGCGGGTCGGGCGACGTTGGATGGCGACCGGTGAAGGGCGATGCCGATCGCAGTGCGGAAGCATTTCGGGGCGGTCGCCGCTGTCGGGGTGCTCCCGTGCCCAGCAGTGTGACCGGGTCGCTGCGGCCGAATGTGGGCCGGTGACGGCAGCGCGTTCACCGAAGTCGATGCTGCGGGCTCCCGACCGGGCCGCGGCCGGCCGCAATCGTCGCTGACGTGGTGCCGGACGGGGAGCCGGAACCGCACCTGCCGCCGGGCGGGTCGGCGATGACCCCACCCGCGGCTACCAACCCGCCGCTCGCGGGGCAAAGAAAAAGGGCCGAACCCTTGGGTTCGGCCCTATGGCGATGTGCCGAGACATCACTGTGTGCCCCCGGCAGGATTCGAACCTGCGCTCCCGCCTCCGGAGGGCGGTGCTCTATCCCCTGAGCTACGGGGGCGACAACGACTGGAACGTTACCGCACGCCTGTGGGGCGTCGCGCCGGGGGTGGGTGAGAGGAACCTCTGGCGCGGACCGGGCGTTTCCGCTCTGCCCGGGGCTCGCCGGCCCGTGGCCGGCCGCGGAGTGCCGGGCGCGATCGTCCGGCGCGGAGCACGGCGAACACGACGTCGGCACGTGACGATGTGTGCAGCGACCTCTTCACGGATCGCCTTCTCCGATTCGTACCCGTAGCCCGTCGAGCACGAGCTCGAGTCCGGCGGTGAAGTCGTCGTCCACCGTGACGTGGGTGGGCTCGTCGGAGTCGGCGAAGACGTCCGACGAGAACATCGCCGCCACGTTCGGGAAGCGCTCCGCGGTGACGAGCCGACTCAGCGCGAGCGCGTACTCGTGCTCGGCCTGAGCCTGCGCCTGGTCCGCGGGCCGACCGTCGTGGAGGTCCTGAGCAAGCAGGCTGGACTGGCGCACGAAGCCGCTCAGCAGCGTGATCGCCTGGATCTTCTCACCCCATGTGAGGCGGGTGGATGCCAGTGGCTCGAGGCCGCGCTCGAGCCAGGCGATCTGGTTCGGGCCCGACGGTGCTCGGTGCAGAGGTATGTGAGGAATCCACGGCCTGCGTCGGTACAGCTCCCACAGGTCGAGTGCCCACCGCCGCACCCCTTGGCGCCATCCGGTGGCCGGCACCGCAGTGCTGGGCGGCTCGCTCGCCGCGTCCAGCATCAGCTGGAGCAGGTCCTCCTTGGAGCCGATGTGGCGGTACAGCGACATGGCTGTCACTCCGAGCTCGTCGGAGACCTTCGGGAGCGTCGCGGCTTCCAGTCCGTCGCCGTCCGCCAGTCGGACGGCCGCCGTGATCACCGTCTCGAGGTCCAACGTCGGCTTGCGTCCCAGTCGGGTCGGACTCGTCGGGAGTCGCCACTGCCGACGAACGAGATCAGGTATGGCGTCGTTGTTCATGCTCTCGTTCCGGTGGATGCTCGGCGACCCAGTGCGCTCGGGCGGAGTCAGGTTACCGAGGTAACTAAGTTTACTCTATATAGTTTCGTTGTTAAACTATGGGCGTGTCCTCATCTCACCACTCTCGGCCCAGGTCGTCCGTCGGATCGGACGGACGAGTGCACGACGTGGATGCCCTGCGCGGGTTCGCCCTCCTGGGCATCTTCGTCGTCAACATCACCTTCATGGCCTCGGCCTACCCGGGGAATCTGGTCGACGACCCCTCGTTCGCCTCGCCGCTCGACGACGCCGCCCGCTTCGCGGTCGCTGCCCTGTTCTCGATGAAGTTCTACCTGCTGTTCTCCTTCCTCTTCGGCTACAGCTTCGTGCTCCAGGCGGAGGCCGCACGGCGAGCCTCCCAGGCCTTCGTGCCGCGCATGCTCCGGAGAACTCTCGGCCTGTTCCTCATCGGAGTCGCGCACATCGTGCTTCTCTACGGCGGCGATGTCCTGACGACGTACGCGGTCGTCTGTCTGATCCTGCTGGCGATGCATCGTGTGCGTGACGTCGTGGCGCTCCGCACGGCCGTTGCGATCTATGCGTTCGTCGTGGTCTCCCTCGTCGTCAGCGCGGTCTTCATCGACCGCGCGACCTTCATGCCCACGCATGGAGAAGCGCTCACGAACGCCGCCGGGCAGACGCAGTTGATGCTCGGCGGACCCGTCGACATCGTGCGGCAGCACATCGACGGGCTCGGTCTTCTGGTTCTCCAGGCCGTTTCCCTCCAAGGTCCGACAGCTCTCGCGATGTTCCTCCTGGGGATGCTCGCCGCCCGTCGGCGTCTGTTCTCGGCGCTGCCGAGCCGTCCCCGACTCCTGCGGTGGATCCAGATCGTCGGTTTCCCGGTGGGTATCGGCGGCGGCGTCGTCTACGCGTTGCTCGGAGCCGACACCAACACCGGCGCGGTCGCCGTCGGTGTGGTGACCGCACCGTTCCTGACCGCTGCCTACGTCGCCGCCCTGGTGCAACTGATGCACCGGGGTCGGCTCTCCCGGCTCCGGAACGTCCTCGCACCGGTCGGACGTATCGCGCTGACCAACTACCTGGCGCAGTCGGTGGTCGGGTTCGTGCTGTTCACCGGGATCGGATTCGGACTCGCCGGTCGAGTCTCACCGCCGGTTCTGCTGCTGACGGCATTCGGTGTGTTCGCCGGACTCGTCGTCGTCAGCGACTGGTGGCTCGGGAGGCATCGCTACGGCCCGGCTGAGTATCTGCTCCGGTGGTTCACCAACTGGCGTCGCCCGACCGCCGGATCGGGTTCGAACGCGCTCGGCGGCAAGCAGCTGCGGGAGGTGCGAGGCGGTCGAGAATGACCGAATCGCCGATCTTGCCCGGCCGGATCGGCAGTCGGCGATGCCCCTGTCGCCGCTGCGCGGTCGATGGCTTCGGGTATCAGCGCGTGCGTGTCGGAAGCGATCAGCCATGGAGAGGACGAATCATGTCGCGCGGGTTCACGACGATCAATTTCTACGTCGACGACGCACTCGAAGCCGTCGAATGGTATGGCGAGGTGCTCGGTCTCAAGCCCTACTTCGCGCAGCCCTCGATCGATGAACCGGCATACGTGGAGTTCCGGGTCGGCGATCACGACGCCGAACTCGGGTTGATCAGCAGCCGTTATCGTCCCGCCGGTCACGGCGCCGGTCGTCCCGCCGGCGCGGTGATGTACGGGCACGTTGACGACGTGTCCGCCGCCGTCGAACGCCTCAGGGGCTCGGCGCGACCCAGCTCGACCCCCGACGTCTCGTGGCACCGAGGGCTGGGTGACCGCTTCGATGGCCGCCCCCTTCGGAAACGTGCTCGGCCTGATGTACAGCCCGCACTATCTCGAGCTGCTCGGTCGGAACCCTCCGGAGACGCCGGGTTCCCGGGATGCGCAGGACTGAGGTGGTCGGCGGCGCCCTCGGGTGGGGGCCCGGCCGTGTTCGCGGGCGGACCACCGGGTCGGAGGACAGTGCCGCCGGGCGGTCGGTGTCGCCGGACGTGGGTACCTGCGGAGTCGAGGGGTGGGCGACGCCGTGCCGATCCGCAGGTCGGTGGCCATCGCCCGGTGCGTCCACCAGCTTTCGTGCGTCGTGGAACGATCTTCGTGGCGGGGTGGTCGGTGGTCGGTCTGGACAGGCTTCGCCCGATCTGGTTACGGTGAGCACCGCGTTCGGAACGCTGCGCTGAAGCCCCGCGCTCGATCCGACGACGTGTGACAGGGCGTTGATGCCTGCCCCTCTGAGGGCACGTGGCCTCTGCGTGACGACAACCGCGGTTGGTAGCGCCCGTTCCGAGTGCGATTCCTCTTTCGATTTCTCCCTGGTGCGAGCTGTCCCCGGCAACGGGTGGCGGTGGGGTACCGGGCCTCCTCCTGACGAGCGGAGTCCTCCCATGACCGGCATGGTGCAGATCGCAGGACGGTGCAGCCGCACCGTCCTGGCGGTCCTGCTGCGTGCGGTCGTGCTGGTCGGCTTCGTGCTGGGGGTGGCCGCGGCAGCCTGGTCCACCGGGTCCGAGTCGAGTGCGGCGGTCGTCCAGCCGGTTGCCCACGTGACAGCGGGCGACTCGGGCGACGAGGACTCCGACGGTGGGGATTCCGAGGACTCCGGTGATT
This sequence comes from Pseudonocardia autotrophica, assembly GCF_003945385.1. Lineage (NCBI taxonomy): Bacteria > Bacillati > Actinomycetota > Actinomycetes > Pseudonocardiales > Pseudonocardiaceae > Pseudonocardia > Pseudonocardia autotrophica. The sequence continues at coordinate 5,857,726 of NZ_AP018920.1, read as the reverse complement.
CGGGTGATTGGAGCGATGACTCCGGTGATTCGGGTGACTGGAGCGATGACTCCGGTGAGTGGAGTGATTCCGGTGACTCGGACGGCCGGGGTGGCGAATCGGAGAACGACGAGGAGAACTCGCACGGTTCGAGCGAGTGGAACGGCGGCTCGAATGACTGGACCGAAGCGTCCGGTGATTCGGGTGGGTGGAATGCCGGCTCCGACGACTCGAATGAGTGGCAAGACGATTCAGGCGACCAAGATGGTGACTCGGGTGAGTCGGCCGACCAGGAGCGCGATTCCGGAAAACGGGATGCTCCGCCTCGCGGTGGTGACTCCAGCGGTAGCGCGAAGTCGGATCCGGAAGAGGGCTCCGGCGCCGATCGCGGTTTCCGTGACTCGGACGAGTCGGACGGTTCCGCGTCGGAGCGCAGTTCCGCCACGACTCCGGAATCGCGCACCGGATCCCCGGACGGGTCCGAGGCGACCGCGGACCGGGAGCCGCCCACGACCCAGCCCGTTCGCGACGAGCGTCAGGCTCGTGACGACTCCACCGACACGTCGTCGGTCACCACCTCCGACCGGTCGGAGACCTCCGACGCCGCCCCGGGACCGGACGGTTCGAACGAGCTGCACGCGTCGGACCGCTCCGCGGAGCCGGTGGACGTCGGCGCGATTCGGGACGACGCAGAGCGGGCCGTCGAGACGGCGGTCCGTGACGCGGCGCCGGAGCTCGACGGGATCGCCGAGCGGATCTCGTCCCGGGTGGAGCACGTCGTCGACGACGTCACCGCGGCTGCCGTCGACCGCACGGAGATCGAGCGGCGCGTGACGGAGGCTGCCGAGTCCGCGGAGCGCCGGGCCGCCGAGCGGGCCGAGGCCGCCGAGCGCCGCGCCGCCGAGCGGGTCGAGTCCGCCGCTGAGCGGGCGGCCTCGGCCGTGCAGCGTGCGGAAGAGCGGACAGAGCGCGCGGTGGAGCAGGCGGCGAGCGCCGAGGAGCAGACACGGCAGCGAGCAGAGGAGCACGCGGCCTCGGCAGCGCAGCGCGCCGCGGAGTTGTCGGAGCAGGCTCAGCAGCGCGCGGAGGGCGGCGTCGAGCGGGCCGGCCACCTCGTAGGGGAACGGGTGGAGTCCGCTCTCCGTCGGGCCTCCGCCGCCGTCGAGCGGGTCGGGCAGGGCGGGAGCAACGGCGCGGCCGGTGCGGAGATCGCGGCTTCCGCCGCGGACCGCACGGTCGAATGGACCGAGGAGCAGCAGCACCGGATCGCCGGTGCGGCGACCGCCCGGGGCGAGGACCTCACCGAGCGGATCCGTGCCGCTGTGGACGCGGACCGTGGCCAGGTCGACGCCGACGCGATCCGCGACGTCGTCGAGGATGCCGTTGAGCGGTCGGAGCCTGCTGCGGCAGAGTCCGGCAAGCCCGTCGGATGGGATCCGGCGACCGCGGAACGGGCCGGTGAGCTGATCCGCGACCTGGACCCGGGAACGATCGAGACGTTCGCCGACGGGGCAGCCGGTGCGGGGCTGCCGCACGACGACATCCGCTCAGAGCTCGGCGAGCTGTTGCGGGACGGCACCCGGATCGACACCGACCGCGTCGACGAGTTGCTCGGCCAGGTGAGCGCGGCCGTCGACGAGGCCCACGCACAGGCGAATGCGGCCGTCGACGAGACCCGAGCACAGGTGGCCGATCGTGCGCGGCAGTTGTCCACGGACGTCACCGCGCCGACGTGGCGGACCGTCGCCGACGAGAGGCTCCACGATGCGGGCTCCGCCGCGGTGCGGCCGCTGCTCGATACGGTGGTGCGCGACCCGGAGCGTCTGGCCGGTGCGTCCGAGCACCGGGAACTGTTCGACGCGGTCCGGGAGCTGTACGACGGGGCACACGCCACCGACGCGCAGGCGCTGCCTGCCGGGATCGGCGAGACACTGCGCGCGGTCACCGACCTGGCGGTAGCAGAGGGGCCCGGCCGGGGGACCCAGGCCCAGGCGCAGCCCCAGGCCCGGATGGAGGCAGCCGCTCTGCTCCTGCGCGACGGCGAGCTGACGAGGCAGGTCGGGCAGGTCGGGCAGGTCGTCGACGAGATCCTGCGTGGCACCGCGATGTGGGACTCCGGGGCCGTCCCGGCCGAGGTCTGGAACGCGGTACTGGGGGACGCTCGGTGGCCGAGCACCCTGGTCGAGGAGATCCGCGACGGAGCCGTGCCGGAGGACATGATCCGGGACGTGGCGCGGTGGGTGTCCACCGGCACGGATCCTGCCCCCGCGGCCCGCGGCCTCGTGGATCGCGCCGGTGAGCAGACCGACCGGACCGGCCAGGTGATGGACCGAACCGGCCAGCTGCTGGACCGGACCGGGCGGATGATCGACCGGGCCGGCGAGGCGACCGATCAGGCCGGACAGGTGACCGATCGGACCGGCGAGGCGATGGACCGGGCCGCTGAGGCGATGGACCGGGCCGGCGAGGCGCGGGACGGATGGTGGCACCGGGTCCGCGAGGCGCGGGACACAGCAGACGCATGGCAGGAACGGTTCCCCGACGCCGACTTCCGGTCGCCGGGCGAGAACACGGTCGTCGACCCGCCGAACCCGTCCGCACCGCCGATGGAGCGGGCCCACGTCGTGGACCCGGCGCACCAGGGCGCGGACCGTTCGGCGGTGACGTCGCGCGACGTGGCACGCGCCGCGGAGGCGGTCGAGTCGGTCCGTGCGTCCACCGGGGAGGCACTGGAACGAGCCGGCGACTGGGCAGCGCGCAGCGGGCTGCCGAACGCCGGCGCGGTCGTGGAGCTGGCTGCCGGCGCGGTCGACGCCGGGTTCCGCATCGCACTGCATGCGCTCGACCGGGCCGCCGACATCGATCCGCAGCGTGCGGGTGGCGCGACCGGGGCACCGGAGCTGCCGAACGCCGTGCCGGCGCCCCGACCGGACGAGCGGGACGGACCGGCCGACCCCGGCGACGGCGAGCCGATCGCCGACTACGCCCCTGGCACGGAGCTGCTGGGCGACCGGTGGGCGCGCGGAACGGCGTGCGCGGACCGGGCCGAGGGGTGCGCCGGGCGTGACCGGTCGGTGTCCGAACGCGGCCCCCCACATGGGTACGGTGGTTTCGGGATCGCGTTCGACGAGGACGGGAACCACTACTTCTACGACGACTCCGCGGCACGGACGGAGCGGGTTCTGGAGGGGCGGATCGCGGCCGACCACGGCCGCGAGGAGCTGGCCGAGCTGCGCGACGAGGTGCGCGCAGGCGAGGCCACCCAGGACGAGTACGACGAGCAGCGGGCGGCCCAGCGCCGTCTGGAACAGCAGGTCGCCGACGACGAGGCCCGGCTGTCGCCGGAGCGCGCCGAGCTGGTCGACGGCGTGATCGAAGGACACCGGGAGCTCGACCGTGACGCCGCGCGTCTGGAGACGCAGCGCGAGCGGGTCGAGGCCGGAACCCTCGACGAGGACGTCGTCGCCGAGCAGGAGGCCGCGCACGCCGAGCGGGCCCGAGAGGTCTACGACGACACCGACCGGCTCGCCGCGGCGACCGGGCACGACACCGGCGTGCACCTCGACGGCGAGACGGCGGCGGGCTGCACCACCAGCGGGGCGTTCGCGTCCTGCGCCGGCCGGGCGCCCGGCGAGGGATCCGGCACGGATGCGACGAGCGAGAACGCAGGCGAGGGATCCGGCACGGATGCGTCGGGCGAGAACGCAGGCGAGCGAACCGGCACGGACGCGCCGAGGGCGAACAGCGGCGAGGGGACCGGCGACCGGAACGTGTGGCAGCACGCGGCCGGCGGACGCCCGGGCGCAGAGCCGGCGATCGAGCAGGACGACTGCCGGGCACTGGCCGGGGTGTCGTCCTGCGGGGTATCGGTCGGTTCCGGCACCGACCGGGCGTCGGCCTCCTGCACCCTCGACGGGAACTCGCGGCGGTGTGCCGGGAACGCCGGCTCGTCCGGCGAGGACACCGGGGCCGGGACCGGGACCGGGACGACCGCCGGATCGACCACCGAGACGTCCGGTGCGGCGTCCGCCGTGTGTGACCCGACCGACGGTGACTGCCGGCTGACCGCCGCGGCGTCGGGTTCCGACGCCCGCGCGGACTGCACCGGCCCCGGATGCGAGGTCACCGCCGGTGGTGACCGGTCGCTCACCGGGGTCGCCGAGGCGGACCGCCGGACCGGCGAGGCCGAGGCATCGGCGGAGTGCGAGGGCCCGTGGTGCAGCGTCACCGCGGAGGCCACGGCGGGCGACCGCCACACCCCGGCGGCCGGTGCCGCCACCGTCGACTGCGGTGGGGCCGACGAGTGCACGGGCAACGCGAGCGTCGAGGCCGACGGCGACTCCCGATCCACGGCCCCCGGCGCCGAGGCGTCGAGCACGCCGGACGCCCGCCGCGCGTCGTCGTCGGGAACGGCCGAGTGCACGGTCACCGCCGGCGGGTGCGACGTCGCCGCCGCCGCGGAGACCGGTGAGCCGCCGGCCGCCGCCCCAGTGCCGGCCTTCCTGGCGAGGGAGATCGCGGCGGACGATCTCGACGGTCGCGCCCAGGCACGGACCGGAGTGGACTGTGCCGGGCTCGCGGGCTGCTCGGGGTCGGGCGAGTCGCAGACGCGGGCGTCCGGCTCGGTGGCCGTCGACGGCGCGGAGCCGGTGCAGCGTTCGACCACGGGCGACGCCGACTGCGAGGTGACCGACGGCCGGTGCGGCGCGGAGGTCTCGTCGGACTCGGCGCCGCGCGTGGCGCAGGCCGGGTGGCCGGGCCGGGGCGGGTCCGCCGGCCCGGCGACCGACACGACGAGCCGCGCGCTGGTGACCGTCGACTGCGACGGTGCGGACGGGTGTGACGGCGCGGGGACGACCCGGACGGTGAGCAGCGGTGCCGGGGACCCGGTGTTGGACGTGGAGTCCGGTGAGCTGGGCGCGGGGGAGCGGACTCGGGCGTCGGGGTCGTCGGAGTGCGACACCCGCGCCGGTGGGTGTTCGGCGCGCTCGGAGTCGACGACCGGTGCTGCCCCGGCCGTCGTCCGCTGGTGGGACACCGACCCGGCCGCAACGGTGGGCGGTCCGGTCAGCACGGCGCGTGCGGACTCCTCGTTGGACTGCGTGGCCGGTGCGGTGGAATGCTCGGGTTCGGTGCGGACGAGCGTGTCGGCCTCGGACGCCGGGTTCGACGACGGGCGGGCGCGGACCAGCAGCGGATCCGGTGAGTGCCGGGTGACCGAAGGCGGATGCGGGGCGCAGTCGTCGTCGCGGTCGTCGTCCGGGCCGGACGTGGTGCTCGACGGGGAGCAGCCCGGCGCGGGGCCGTCCGCGGTGTCGCGGTCCTCGGCGCAGGTCGACTGCACCGGCGCGGCTCGGTGCGCCGGGGCGGCATCGAGCTCGGCGGCCGGCCACGACCCGGCCTCGGGTGGGGTGCGGGAGTCGTCGGCACAGGCGTCGTGCGTGGCCGGTGGCGGGACGTGCGCCCCGCGGACGGTGTCGGTCGCCTCGACCGGCGAGGGCGCGGCACGCAGCCTGTCCGGTGAGCAGCCCCCGGCTGACGGTGCGGCCGCGGCCGGCGAGGACGGCAACTCCTTGCTGGGCGGCGCGTCCGCGGCGTCGGCCGCCGGTGCGGCGCTGGAGTGCGGCGAGGGGTACTGCGACGGCCGGGTGGACAGCGCGGCGTCGGGCACCGACATGTCGGTGTCGCCGGATCCGCGTGGCTCGTACGGCTCGGGTGCCTGCGACGGCGTGTCCGGTGGTTGCCGGGCGGTGACCAACTCGGGTGGCTCGGCCGGGCCGGACGCCTCGCTGATCGCGCCGCTGGCGGAGGGCTACTCCACCGGGTCGGCCGTGCTGTCGGAGGGGGAGACCGGCGGACCCGCCGAGAACGAGCGCACCGAGCCCGGTCCGGGTGAGCAGCAGCCCGCGCTGCCGGCGGGCGGGTCGCCGGGCGCCGGATCGACCGCGGCACCGACGGTGGCGGGTGCCTCGGCGTGGTCGACCGTGTCGGCGACGCTGGACTGCTCCGGTGGCGCGGGCCGGTGCACCGGGACCGCGCGGACGGCGGCGGAGGGCACCGACGGGCCGGACGTCGTCGGGGACGCCTACGGGGGGCGCGGTCCCCCGGCGGGTGGATCATCGTCGAGCTCCGTCTGTCGGAGCGGTGATGCCGCGTGCGCCGGTGCGAGCACCTCGGGCGCGGGTAGTGGCCAGGTCGTCGCGGACGTGCTTGCGCTGGAGCGCGAGGCGCTCGCCGAGCAGACCGCCGAGCTGGCCGAACGAGCAGAGCAGGATGCCGAGCGGGCCGAGCGGGCCGCCGAGGCGGCTCAGGTCGCTGCCGAGCGGGCCGAGGACACTGCCGAGCGGGCTGCGGTCCGGCCGGGTGGGTCCGGTGCGGCGGGGCGTACGACGGAGGCTGCGGCCGGTGCCCGGGCCGACGCCCACGCGGCTGCGTCCGACGCGGCCGATGCAGCGGCCGACGCGGCGGCCGCCCGTGCCGACGCCGACGCGGCGACCGAGGCCGCCGACCAGGCCGGGGAGCTGGCCGAGAGCCCTGTCACCGACGCCCCCGCCGCCTGGAGCAGGTCCCGCGCGACCGGGCGTTGCGAGGGCCCTGGTTGCACCGTGGAGGTCACCGGAGAGGCCGTCAGCGTGCCGGCCGTCGGTGCCGGACCGGGCGGGCGCTCCGAGTCCGCGGCGCAGGCCGTCTGCACCGCCGGCGACGGCGGCTGCGCGGTCGGTGCCGACGCCTCCACCGGCCTGGAGATCGTGACCGCCGACGACGGGGCGGTCGCACACACCTCCTCCACCGAGGCCGGCGCCGAACTCGACTGCCCGGACGCCTCCTGCCGCGGTACCGCCGTCGCCGACACCGCGGTCGCCGCCGACACCGACGGCGGATCCGCGGCGCAGCGGCTGCTCGAGGCCGCCCGCACCGCCTACGACGCGTCCGATCCCGCCCGCCCGGATGCGGCGGACAGCGCGAGCAGCGCGGAGGGCGCGGACGGGGCTGACAGCCGGGGCGGCCGGAGCGGACCGGACGGTGCCGACAGTGCCGACAGTGCCGACGGTGCCGACACCGTCCGGCCCGGCACGGCCCCGACCAGCCTCTCGCTGGCCGACGGCGAGGTGTCCTGCACCGGCCGGACCGACGGCTGCCGGGCGTCGGTGGGCACCGAGGGCAGCATCACCGCCGCAACGGGCGACATCCCGGCCGTGACCACCGCCGCCACGGCGACCGCGGACTGCACGAGCGGCGACGCCGGCTGCGCGACCCGGACCCGCAGTGCCACCTTCACCAGCGACGACCCGTCGGGCACCGCCGGGCGCGACGACCCGGCCGACACACTCACCGAGGCGATGGAGCGGGGCGCCGTGCCGGCCCGCGACGGCGTCGCACACGGTGTCGCCACCGCCGCCTGTACCTCCGACGACGGCGGCTGCCTCAGCGGCAGCGCCGGGTTCGCGGCCGACGACACCGCGGAGGTGACGGCGTCCTGCACCGGCGAGGGGTGCACCACCCGCACCGATGCCCGCGCGGTGCACGGCGCGAACGCCGCCCGAGCACAGACCGACTGCACCGGCGGTGAGGACTCGTGCGTCGGGGTGAGCCGGGCCGGAGCCGGACCGCACGGCGCCGAGGTCTCGGCGAGCTGCACGGGTGCGGAGTGCACCCACCGCTACTCGGCGGAGTCCTCCGAGTCCTCGTCGGCGGCCGGCAACACCGCACGGGCGAATGCCCGCTGCGGCAGCGAGGGCGGCGACGGATCCGGCTGGTGTGCCACCAGCGCCGTCGCCGACGCGACGCCCGACTACGCCATGGCCGCCGCCGTCTGCGAGGGCAGCGCCGGCTCCGGCTGCCGGCACAGCTACTCGGCGTCCAGCTCGGCCTCCGCCGGCGGCGGCGCCGCGACCGCCTCCGCCGCCGGCAGCGGCTCCGGCGGCACCGGCGCCGGTCAGGTCATGACCACGGCCACCGCGGACGCGGGGCCGGGGTACGCGTCGGCGTCGGCGTCGTGTTCGGGTGCGGCGAACTGCCGGTATTCGTTCTCGGCGACGGCGTCGGCGGCGGCGTCGTTCGGGGGTAATTCGGCGTCGGCGTTCGCGTCGGGTTCGGGTGGTGGTGGTCAGGGTTCGGGTGGTGTGTCGGTGTCGGCGTCGGCTGATGCGGGGCCGGGGTACGCGTCGGCGTCGGCGTCGTGTTCGGGTGCGGCGAACTGCCGGTATTCGTTCTCGGCGACGGCGTCGGCGGCGGCGTCGTTCGGGGGTAATTCGGCGTCGGCGTTCGCGTCGGGTTCGGGTGGTGGTGGTCAGGGTTCGGGTGGTGTGTCGGTGTCGGCGTCGGCTGATGCGGGGCCGGGGTACGCGTCGGCGTCGGCGTCGTGTTCGGGTGCGGCGAACTGCCGGCATTCGTACTCGGCGACGGCCTCGGCGTCGGCTTCGGACCCGAGCGGCAGCTGGGCGCAGGCGCACGCCTCGGGCTCCGGCGGCGGTGGTCAGGGCTCCGGTGGTGTGTCGGTGACCGCGTTCGCCACCGCCGGCCCGGGCTGGGCCGAGGCCGGCGCGTCCTGCAGCGGTGCGGCGAACTGCACCAGCAGCTACACCGCGCACGCGGTGGCGTCCGACAGTCTGGCGACCGCCCCCACCTGGGACGAGCCGGGCGGGGTGTGGAACGCACACGGCCAGGGCACCTGCTCCGGCTCCGGCAACGGCAGCTGCGGTGTCGCCGCCTGGGCGCAGGCCGGGCCCGGCGGCGGTGGCGGTGCGACCTGCTGGGGCAACTGTGCGAACTTCACCCAGAGCGGCTCGAACAGCTTCACCGCGACCACGCCGTCGCTGAGCGAGCAGGCCGCGGCCCAGGGCGGCGGCGAGTCGGGTGACCGCATCCCGCTGGACGAGTTGGGCGATGCCGAGCGGGGTGTCGGGGGCTACTTCGACGACGACGGCAACCCGGTGCTCATAGTCAAGGAGGAGGGCGAGGACCCGGTCCGGGAGAGCTGCCCGACGCCGTGCATGGGCGGGGCCACGCTGGAGACCGACGGCGGGGAGCGGGTCAGCTACAACCCCTACGGCGGGTTCAGCGGGGAGATGCCGGTCGAGCGGGGCTCGGACGACCGCGATCGGGTCCGGGGCAGCAACGGCGTCACCCTCTACCGCGACGCCGACGGGAACGGCGGCGGCCGGGTGGCCGGTGCCGGCCGGGTGATCGACGGGCGGACGGGGGAGACCGTCGTCTACCGGCCGACCGGGGCGCAGCAGCAGGCGGGTGCCGTTCACGACTACCGGCTGAGCACGCCGGACCGTGGGATGCGGACCCGGTGCACCGGCCCGTGCGTGTGGGCCGGCGCGCCACAGGGGGCCGGATCGGATGCCCCGCGGGACCTCCTGGTCGCGAACGGCGGCTGGGCCGACATCACCGGCCGCGGACCGGACGGGAGCCCGGCCCGGATCGCCTTCCAGGGGCAGGGGACCTTCACCTCCGCCGAGGGCGACGTCGTTCACGCCGACGGGTTCGCCCTCCCGGGCCGGGACGTCTCGACGATCACCACCCGGGGCGCGAACGGGCTGCCCGGCCGCTACGCGATCGGCCACGGCGACACCGGCTTCGTGGAGCTGCACGAGGGCTACCGGGTCGACCTGGGCAGCAATGCGCAGCGGTGGAACCACGGGCGCGAGACCATCGACACGCCGGGCGGCGCGCACGACGTCGCGACATGGCACGCCGCCAACGCCGGCAACCGACTGGTCGTGACCACCCCCGACGGGGCGGGATTCGAGGGCCGCATCGAGTGTGTCGGAGCCTGCCGGGTGGACGTCCCGGACTGGTACGGCGGCCCGGGGGAGGGTGACGTCTGGTCGTCGATGGACATCCCGGTGACGGTCGACGGGAGCTACCAGCCGATGTGGCCGGCCCACCTGACCGCGAGCGGTGCCCAGGACAATGTCCGCTGGACCGATCCGTGGGGCAACACCGTGTACTGCGAGCCGATGGCGCGCGGGTGCGCCATCGGGCAGGACTACGGCCCCGGTGCGGATCGCGGATCGACCTGCTTCGGGGACGAGTGCCGGATCGACACCGCCTACGGTGGCACCTTCCACGGCGAGGGGCTGGCCCTGCACCCCTACATCGACGAGGACGGCACGGTCCACAACCTCGGCCACGCCTGTGTTGCCGGGCTCGACCGGTGCGGCGCGCGGAACGCCGGCGATGACCTGGGCTGGGAGGAACCGTCGGTCGAGTGGCAGCTCGGCGCCGATCCGACCTTCACCCGGCCGGCGACGGACTCCGCGGTGGACGCCGCGCTGGCCGAGGAACTGGGTCTCGAGCCCGGCGCTCCGCTCCCGATGCTGGACGCCGCGGCACTGGCTGATCTCTACGCCGAGGATCCGCAGGCCGCCGCAGCGTACGAGGCGGCGCTGCCGCAGCCGACCGGGCGCCAGCGGACCCGGGCGGTCCTCACCATGGCGGGCGCGCTGAGCGTGCGCCACGAGTACCTTGCCACCGAGTCCGAGCGGGATCCCGAGCTCGCAGCGGCGCTGACCGAGTCCCGGCGCCTCACCGACGGACGACACCTCACCGCAGCCGACGAGCGGCAGCTCGCACCGCACCTTGCGGTGATCGAGGAGCGGATCGTCGCCGCGTCGGATCCGGACCTCGCCCGGGCGAACACCATCGTGAACTCGGCTCGTGCGCCACAGATCGGCGACGTGGACAGCTCGGCCCAGGGTTTCGGGAACGAGTTCGACCCGGCGGACGCCGAGACCGCGATGAGGGCGATGGACGCGGCGTCGGCACCGGCCGCCGGAGCCGTCGCACTGTCCCCCGAGGACCGCGCCGCCGCGCATGCGGCGCGGATCAGCACCGTGCACCTGGCCGGTCGGGAGCGGGCCCTGGAACGCGCGGTGGTCGCCTACGACAACAGGGCGGAGTCGATCGGGGGCGACGGCGCCGCGGGCCACGCCGCGAGCGCGGCCCTGGACCGGCGCGGCGCGGCGATCGAGGCCGAGGTGCGCTCGATCACGGCGACCGCCGACCGGATCGACGCGACCCGGGAACGCCTCGGCGCGGCCGGGGCAGCCGCGTCGGGCGGGGACCTGCGTGAGTTCCGTCCTGCCGACATCGAGGCCCTCCGCACGGCCGGGGACGCCGACCTGGCCGACCGGCTGGAGGCGAGGAACGCGCTGCAGGGCGAGGCGGAGGATCTCGCCACCATGCTGGCGGACTCGGGTGACCCCCGGCAGGAACGGCTCGCCGGACGCTACGCCGAGCTCGCCGACGCGCTCGGTGTCGAGTACGCGATCCTCGTCGGCGACGGCTGGGCGCGTACCCCCGGGACCGCGCTCGGCGATCCGGCCTATCAGCTCCCCTCGACCGGACGGAAGGACATCTACCTCGCGGCCCGGTCGGCGGGCAGGCAGGCCGGGTACGACGGGCTCGATGCCACGGAGTCGGCGAGACTCGGCAGGTACGCCGCCGATCTCGGGATCACGGGGAGCCGCGAGGACCAGCTGGCCGCCCTGGCCGTGATGGGTACCGCCGAGGAGATGCTCGACGAGGCGCAGGGGACGAGAGAGGTGCTCGCCGCCGGCGAGGTCGCCGACCTCCCCGGCACGATCCGGGACGCGGTCGACGAGGTCGGCGGCGGCGACGCCTCGGTCACCCGGATACCGATCCAGTTCCAGCACGGCCAGCTGTTCGGCACGGAGTACGTCTACCGCGTGCGCAGCGACGGCAACCCCACCCGCTACGTCGACAGCACCGGCGCGACCTGGGCGAACTCCAACGAGTTCCTGGCTCGCAACGAGATCTTCTCCCCGGACACCCGGGTCCTGCTGCACGACGACTGGAGCGACGACGCGGCCACCGGGGTCCGTTCCACCGCCGGGCGTCACCTGAGCGCGTGGGAGCGTCACCGCGGCAAGGTCTACCTCGGGGGCGCGGTCATCGGTGCAGGGGCGCTCATGGCGGCACCGGGACTACAGGGGGTGGGTGCCACCACCCTGGCGGCGGTGGCGAAGGGCGGCGGCGTCGCCGTCCTCACCGGCACCGCGGTCGTCGGGTTCGCCGACGAGGGCCGGAACCTGATGCGCCGCCACGGGAACCGGCAGAGCATCGACCCACGCGAGTCCGCCGCGGCCCGGGCGAGCTGGCTGTCGATCGGCAGCACCGCCCTCGCCGGCGGGGCCGCGGGATCGTTCGTCCGGGCGGGGATGCACAGCAGGCACGCCGCGACGGCGGCGACGCTGCCGGGCTCGACCGCGCAGGTCCAGCGGTCGGCGAGCACGGCGCTGGCCGCGCAGACGACCGGGCAGCGGATGAACAACGCCGCGCTGGCGACGTCCGGGTACCTGGTCACCGAGCAGGCGCTGGGCCTGCATCAGAACTGGGACCACATGGGGCCGGTCCAGCGGGCTCAGGGGACCGACGACCTGCTCACCGGCGTGGCGTCGTTGGGGGCGCCGGCGGCCATCGCGCGCACGCACGGAATGACACCGCAGGGCCGGCTGCAGACCGAACAGGCCGGGCGGTCCCGGATCGCGCTCGAGCACATGGCGACGACCGGCCGTGCACCCCGGGCGATGCCGTCGCTGCCGGATCCGGCGGCTCTCCGGCGTCCCGTCACGGCCACGGCCACGGCCACGGCCACGGCCACGGCCATCCCCCGCACGAGCGGGGCGGCCGGAGCTCGGAGTGTCTCCGGGGTGAGCAGGGTGGCCGGTGCTCCGGGCGCCTCCGGTGTGACCGGCGGCTCCGGCGTTTCCAGGGCGACCGCCGCCCCACCGACACCGGGCGCGCTCGTCAGGCAGGCCTCGGCGGATCTCACGGCGGCCCAGCAGGGCCGGCACACACCGGGTGGGGAGCGCCGGCTCGATGCGGCGGCGGCCGCCTACCAGCGGGCGCAGGACGCACACCACGCCGTGATCCTCGATCGGCTCGGACACTCCGAGGGCGCCAGGCAGCTCGGGCGCCCCGGGGACGTCGACGCCGGCCGGCCCGCGCCCGGAGCCGCCGCCGATCCGGGCACCCCTGGCGGCCTCGCGCGGATGGCGCCCGCCGCGCGCGGCGCGCTGGCGACGATGTTCCTGACCGGCAGCCTGATGGTCGGTCCCGCCGACATCGCACCGACGGCCGGGGTGACCGGCCGGCAGAGCCTGTCGACGGCCACGGTGAGCGCCGCGGACCCGGCCCCGGGCCCCGGCCGTTCGGCGGTCGTCGATCGGGCGGCGGCCGCGGCGGACACCGCGGCGTCGACCGGACAGCGGCCGGCGGCCGCGGCCACCGACGCCGGGCATGCGGCCACCGGGCGTTCGACGGGGGATCCGGAGCGGCCCACGCCGCTGCAGCCACCACTGCGGGGAGTGCTGTGGACGGAGAACATCCGGGAGTCGTTCCGGCCCAGGATCGGCCCGACCGGGGGCGCTCGGCCGTCCCGGCCGTTGGGGGCCGGAGCGGGCTACGACGTGCTGACCATGCTGGAGCGCAGCTCGCCGGTGACGATCGTGCTGCGCGAGCAGGATCGGGAGCAGTTCCGCGATCCCGTGTCCGGCAGGCTCGAACGCACCGGGCGGATCGTGGTGCGGGAGCGGCCCGAGGGCCTCTCCGACCAGGAGTGGCAGTGGATCGGGCAGCACCAGCCGACCCGGGTGACCGCCGACGGCGTCGCCCACTACGACCGTGCACACGGGTGGGCGGCACGCCGGCTGGAGGCCGTCCACGCGCTGAACGCGGAGATCGCGTCGTTCCACCGGGCACGCCGGGCCGACCGCTCCGTGCGGGTGACCGCCCGCGCCGCGGCCGATGCTGCGGCCGTGGAGCCGGCCGCGATCCCGCCGGCCCTGTCGACGATCCGCGGGCATCGGCGCGTGCAGCCGGGTACCCGGACCAGCCGCCTGGTGGAGCGGGCCCCGGCCGAGGCCGCCGCCGCGCTCCGGGTGCTCCGCGTGATCAACCAGGCCTGGGACCGGGCACCCGGCACGGCTGCCCCGGCGAGCACACGTGAGCTGGCCGGGTTGCTCGACCGCGCGTTGCACGACGGGGGGCTCCGGCCGGTACGCCGGCTGGAGGCGCAGGTGCGGGGCCTGCTCACCACCGCACGGGGCGTCGACCCGGCGCGGGCCGTTCAGCGTTGGGCCGACCGGCACGACCTCGGCTGGGGCGGCGCCACGGCGACCGCGGTGGCCGCGCAGCTGGCCGCCCTGCCGACCGGGACCGGGTCGAGGCTCCGGAGCACGGACGTCGTGAGCCGGGGCGGCAATCCCGACCGGTCGGCCCGTCGTGCGGCGGTCGCCACGCAGCGCGGGCCCGGCGGCGACCGTGGCCCGCTCCGCGACGGTGGCCCCCGGCGTGGCGGCCATCCGGACCTGACGCGGGAACGGGCGGCGCTCGGCATCCGCGGGATGCGGGCCCGTCGCGAGCGGGATGCGCTGCAGGCACTCTTCGCCGATGTACCCGGCGGCTCCGGATCGGCCGCAATGCCGGTACGGGCACGGCAGCTGGTCGCCCGGCAGGCGGAGCTGCGGGCCGCGCTGTCCCTCGACGACCGGGAGTCCGCCCGGATCCGGAGCCGGGCCGGGCGTCCGGCCGAGCGGGGCGCCCGGGTGAGCTGGCGGGCGGAGGTGGCGGGCCCGCTGGCCCGCAGCGCCCGCCTGCGGGCCGAGTACGCCCGGGTGGAGCCGGCGGCGCGGGCCGCCCGCGTGTGGCTGGAGCTGCCGGAGATCCCCCGCCCCGGACCGGTCACGGCGGGGCTCACCGGCAGCGAGGCGGTTGCCGCCGCCCGCGTGCTCGGCCTGGTGAACGCACTGTGGCCGGCGTCGGAGGCACCCCGGCCCGCGGTGCCGGCGCTGCTCGGGGCGATCGCCCCCGGGCACGGGGCCCCGGTGTTCCGGCGGCTCCACACGGAGCTGCGGACCCTGGTCGGCACGGTCCGTGCGGGAGACGTCGGCACGGCGCGCCGCGCGGCGCGGGAATGGGCCACCGAACACGGTCTCGACTGGACCGGACACATGCTCGGAGACCTGGTCGCCGCCGTACGCGAGCTCGACCGGGACACGATCCGCGGGCTGCGGCTCGCGCCGCCGGGGGAGCGCTGGGCGGACCCGGCCGACCGGGCCACGGCGGCGGGGTACCGGTGGGCCGGGGCGGCCCGCGCCGACCTGCGCCGCGGTGCGGGAGCGGCGGGTTCGGGTCTTCGTCGCGGCACCGGGGCCGTGCACGGGTGGCTGCGTGCGGCACCGGACCGGGTCGTCCGCCCGCTGGTGGACGGCGCCTCGGCCGGTCTCGCCGAGACCGGCCGCCGGGCCGCGGCCACCCGGCCGGTCACCGCCGCGACCACGGCGGTCCGGGAGGGATCCCGGCAGGCCGGGATCCTGCTCACACATTCGCGGGCCCAGTTCCGCCGGGCCGTCGCCGCCGGGATCCACGGCCGGCAGCAGGAGGTGCTCGCCTCCCGGCTGGACGCCGAGCGCGCCGCGCTGTGGGACCTGGTCGAGCAGCACGGAGCCCACGATCCGGTCGGCGTGCTCGTCGAGTCGACCGGGCTCGATCGGACGCAGGTGACCGGCCTGCTCGACGGCGCCCGGGTGCCGGGCCCCGCGGACCGGTCGGCCGCAGCGACCTTCACCGAGAAGGTGACCGAGTTCCTCGAGCCGCTGCCCGAGTTCACGGCGCTGCGGACTGCCGCCGACAGCCTGCGGGAGGCCGACGCGGAGGCGGCACGACACATCGGCGTGCAGCGGTCGCCGCTCGGCCGGGGATCGGCTGCGGTGGCCGGTGGGATCGCCCGGCTGTCGGCGCAGGGTGTCGTACTCGGGCAGCGGATCCACGCACGCTGGGGAATCAGCCCGCCGACCGCCGACGGCCCGACCCGGCAGGGACGCCTGGCGGCCTGGCGGGCCGGTGCGCTCGGGTTGCTCCTCGGGATCGGCGGCGCCGAGCTGGTGCGGGCCGGGATCCTCGATGCGCTCCCGACGGCCGGCGCGCTGGTGTCGGTGGTCGTCGGGGTGGCGGCGGTACGGATGTGGATCGGGAGCCGGCAGGCGCGGGGTCCTCCGAGCCGGGCCGTCGTGGTCGCGACCCTGTACGCGGCCGTCGCCGGGCTGGCGCCGATCGGGCTCGCCGAGATCCTTCTCGGCGCGTCGGGCGCCGCGGCCAACGCCGTGCCCCGGCTGCTCGCCGTGCCGATCCAGGCGTGGCACGTCTACCGGATCACCGTCCAGTGGCAGTCCCTCGTACGCGACGGCGGGGCCGAGGGCTCGGCGCGGACGGAGGCCCGCCGCTCGGCGGCGCGTGCCGCGACGGTCTCCGCGTTCGGCGTGCTCGGCCTGAACGTCGTCTTCCCGCCGGGCTCGACCACGGGGATCCTGTACTACGCGGCCGCGGCACTGGTGCCGACGCTGGTCTCGGCGGTGCAGACCCGGTGGGCCGGGGCACTGCGGATCTCCGACGTGGTGGTCACCGCGCTGATGGTGGCGGGCTCACTGGGGCTCGGTGTCGTGCTGGGCAGCGGCACCCCGGCGCCGGGGCCGTGGATCTGGCTGCTCGACGGGGCCGCGATCGCGGCCTTCGGTGTCCTGTCCGGCCCGGTGCTGGTGTGGGCGCACGACCGGATCGTCGAACGCTTCGGTCCGCGGGGCGCCGCGCGGGTGCAGCACGCCGGGACCGCCGCCGAGCGGGAGCGGGCGTGGGGATGGCGGCTGTCGATCCGTGGCCTGCACGGGGCGGACCTGGTCAACGAGTTCCGCAAGCTCGACGCCGTCGTGTTCATGACCGCGATCTACGTCCTCACCAGGCCGATGCTCGATGCGAGCTCCCCGGTCGAGACGGGGCTGCGGATCGCCGCGACCGGGGTGGGCTTCGTGCTGGTCACGCGCTGGCGGGACCGGGTGAACTTCAACTACGGCGACGCCCGGTCGCAGCCGGTCCGGACGATCCGCCCGGCCCGTGCCCCGCTCGGTGCTCTCGGGTGGCTGCGGGCGGTACTGCCCGGCACCCGCGGACCGGCCGCGCTGGAGCAGCTGCACACCGCTGTGCAGGCGGTGCTGCCCGGCAGGGCGGGGCCGTTGTCCCGATCGACCGGGCAGAGCCGGGAGAACCTGGTCCGCATCCTCGCCGACGAGCTGGCGGCCGGTGTCGCGGCGCTGCCGGCGCGCACCGACGTCGAGGGGATCCGGCTGACCCGGGCGGAGATGGCGGACCCGGTACCGGCCGCGCTCCGGGCGGCCGAGCGGCGCTACGCCCTGGCCCGGGAGGAGTACCAAGCCACCGTGCTCCGGGCGGCGTTGCCGGTGCTCGCCGGGCACCTCGACCGGCTCCTGGCCACGGACTCCGAGCGGCGCGACCGGCCCGGGGCCACCGATCCCGAACACCGCGCAGCGGCCGGGATCCTGCGCGACGCGCTGGCCCGGGTGGACGGAGCGCAGGCCGGGACGCCGCAGGCGGCGGCCCGGTTCCGGGCGGTGCTGGAGCACCGCAACCTGCTGCGGACCGAGCACCGGCGGATCCAGCAGCGGCTGCTCGGCGAACTCCTGCGCCGCGCCGGCGGGCATACCGGCGCCCCGGACGCGCACCGGTACCGCGATGTCGACGCAGCGCTGGAGAGTGCGCGTGGCCGCGCCGCGATGGAGGCGCTGCGCAAGCTCGATCCCGATCCGCTGCACAACGCGCTCCAGCTGCTGGCCGACCGGCTGACCGCGGTCGGCGGTCGGCGGTCGGGCCCGCGCGCCGACGCCGATGGACGGCGCTGGAACGACGAGCAGCGGGATCGGACGGCCCGGGCGCTGACGGTGCTGAGCCGGGCGGGTGAGGCCGTCCGGATCCGGCGGCACGGTATCGCCGCCCGGCGGGGCGACCAGCGTGCCGAGCATCTCCGGTGGACCGAGGGCGGCCGGGCCGGGACGCCTGCTGCCCCGCCCGAGCTGCAGGTCCTGGCGAACCTGGCGGGTGAGCCGGCCCGGCTCACCGCGGAGGCCTATACGGAGCGCTTCGGCGCGACGGCGCAGGAGCTGTTCGAGAGCATGCGGGACCGGGGGCTGCTGGTCGGGGACCCGCAG
Organism: Pseudonocardia autotrophica; assembly: GCF_003945385.1. NCBI lineage: Bacteria > Bacillati > Actinomycetota > Actinomycetes > Pseudonocardiales > Pseudonocardiaceae > Pseudonocardia > Pseudonocardia autotrophica. The sequence goes on along the minus strand of NZ_AP018920.1, from coordinate 5,839,718 downwards.
GCCGGATACCGCGTGCTCCCCGAGCTGCGGACCTGGTGGCGGAAGGCGCCGCCGGTCTTCCGCGCGGCGCTGCGGGCCGGCCTGCTCGGAGCCGCCGGTTCGTCGGGGATCGAGCTGCTGGGCGAGCGGTCCGGCCCGGATCCCGCACCGGCTCCGGCCCCGACGATCGAGCAGGACGGCTGGACGTCGTTGCCGGTCGCCGAGCGGGGGCACCGGATTCTGGTCGAGCTGGCCCGGGGCGCGGCGCTCGCCGGCCGGTACCCGGTCGACGGGCTGCGCAACGTGATCTTCCAGGCGCCGACCCGGGCCGTCCGGTGGTGGCCGGCGCACCGCGGCCCGGGCGCGGTCCGCGCCGGGCCCCCGGCCCGGTCGTCCGCCGAGCCGGGTGCCGCCGACCCGGGTACGGCCGGCCGGGGGACGACCGTGTCGGTGCCGCCGGGCTCCGCGACGACGGGACGTGCGGCAGCCCCGGCACCCGCCGACGCACGGACGGTGCTGGCCCGGCTCACCGCGGCCACCGAGGCCGCGCTCCTGGCACAGCGGTACGCCGACCGGCTCCGCGACGACGTGATCCGCCGGCTGCTCACGTCCATGGCCGGCGGCCCACGCGGACCACCGCTGCGGACCACCACCGAGGCCCGGGCCGCCTCGGCCGCCGAGGTCGCGGCGATGACCGTGCTCCGGTCCGAGCTGGCGCGGGTCCGCACCGAGGTCGCGCGGCTCGCCGCGCTCGGCGAACCCCGCGGCGAGGTCCGCAGCCACCACCGGCAGGAGGCCGTCGACGCGGCGGAGGCGGTGCTGGCCCGCCGGGTCGGCGCGACGCCGCGGGAGGTCCCGGTCCGCGAGCTGCTGCCGGACACGATCGCGAGGGCCAGGGCGGTGCTGGCCGATCTCGACGCCGACCGGCCCGGCGCGGTCGGCGAGGGCGCCCGCGTGCTGCGCGATCTGCACGAGATCAGGGCCCGCGCCGATGAGGTGGCGCACCGGCAGACCTTCGTCGGGTCGGCGCAGCTGCGCGTCGCGATCCTCCTCGGGGACCGCCTGGTCACACGACTGCACGCCGCCGGGGCGCCGTCGCTGCTGCCCACCGCGGCCCCGGTCGACGGCGACGGCCGGCTGCGCACGTCGTCGCTGGTCGGGTCGGGCCTGCTCGGACGGGAGATCACCGCCCGTGTGTCGACGGCCCGCGACGGGCTGGTCGTCGTGACCGGGCTGCCGGGGGCCGGGGACTCCTCGCCTGCTGTGTCGGCGGCCGCGGAGGCGGCCCGCGCGGTGCTGGGCCGGGGCTCGGGGCTTGCTGCCGCCGCCCCGAGCGGGACGACCCGCGATCCGGCGGGCGGCCTCGCTGCCGCGGTGGCGGCGGCCGAGGCCGCGGTCAGCGGTGGCATCGTGCCCGCCGATCCGGGCCGGTCGAGGCCCGCGTCGGTGGTCCCGCGCGCGATGATCGCGGCCGTGCGGGTGATCCCGCGCCGCGGCGGAGCGACGGTGACGGCCGCCGTCGTCGGTGACCTGCGGGTCTACTGGGTGCCCGAGCGCGGCGACGCGACGCTGCTCGAAGCGGGCCACGGCCACTCCGGCGTGCTGACCGGCTGGCTGGGCGTCGACGCACCGGCACTCCCCGACGGCGCGGCCAGGGCCCGCACCGTCGAGCAGGACGTGACCGGCCGGGGCACGGTGCTCGTGCTGAGCGGATGGACCGCCGCGGCGATCGAGGATCTCGGCCTGTCGCTCGCCCCGCTCGTGGAGTCCGGGAACGCGGGGGCGACGGTGGCGACGTTGCTCGGGGCGTCCGTCCGGCCGGGGGTGGCGGCCGCGTTGACCGTGCACGGTGCGGGCCGCCGCGATGACGGGCCGGGGGACGAGCCGTCGTCCGGCGCACCCGCCGGGCCGGGTGGCGGTGGCCCGGGCGGTCGCGGTCCGGGTACACCGGGCGCCACCCCGGCGGCACCCGATCCCGATGGTGCGAGCGGCCCGGGCGATTCCGGCGACGCAGGTCGGGCTGCGGGTGGTCCCGGTGACGCGAGTCGGGTCGCGGGTGGCTCCGGCGACGCAGGCCGGGCCACAGGTGGTTCCGGGGAAGCGAGCCGTGCCGCGGCCGGTACCGGTGGGTTCGGTGCCGCGCCGGCAGGGCCGCTGCGGGCGGCCATCGACCGGAGCGGGCTGAGCCTGTTCGGGCGCCCCGCGTCGGGGCGGGAGCTGGCCCGCTACACGCTGCGGGACACGATGTACCGATCGTTGCGTGACCGTGCCGCCGGCCGCTACCTGCGGCAGGAGGCGGAGGCGGCGCTGCCGATCGGGGACGGCCCGCCGCGCGAGCGGGCCCGGCGGAGTGCCGCCCGGGGTCAGGAGTCCGAGCGGGCGGTGCGCAGGCACGCGCACGACAACGCGGCACTGTTCAGCCGGGCCGGCCGCCCCGCCGACGGAGCACGGGGCAGCCGGGTGAGCTGGCGGGCCGAGGCCGCTCGGGGCGCGGCCACGGGGGCCGAGCTGCGGGCGGCGGCCGCGGCTGCCCGCCCGGCGGCGCAGGCCGCACGGGCCTGGCTGGCACTGCCGCAGATGCCGAGGCCGGTCGAGCTCGGGACCGGTCGCGGTGGCCGTGACTCCGCGGCTCGGGCCCGCGCGCTCGCCCTGATCAACGCGATGTGGCCGGAGCCCGGGACGCCGCCGTCGCCGGTGACGGTGCGGCTCGCCGAGCTGACGGCGGCTGCGGTCCGGGCCGGACCGGGTGGGCCCGGCCGGACCGACGAGACGGTCCGGGCGCTGGTCCGGGCGGGACGCACCGGGGCCGGTGCGACGGCCGCGGTGCGCGACTGGAGCGGCCGGACCGGCGAGCGCTGGGACACCGGGACCACCCGGGCGGCGGTGGCCGCGCTGCGCGGGCTCGACCCGCGGACCGCCCGGCTGCTGGGCACCCGGACGCCCGTCGAGCGGTGGCTCGATGCGCTCGAGAGGTTCGCGGGCGGTGTCCGTGACCGGGTGCTGCCCGACCCGCCGCGGCGTCCGGTGCGCGACACGATCGACGGACTCGCCGTGGCGGCTGCGGCGTACGACCTGCGGGCCGCACAGCGGGCCGCGGACAGCCCACGCGACCTCACCGGGGCCGGCCACAGCACCGCGCCCATCGCGCCCAGGCAGTCCACGGTGCCCACGGCGGCCGCCGCGGTGGACACCGCCAGGGCGGCGCTGCACGCGATCGTGCGTGCGGCGGCGGCCGACGGCCGGGCCGGGCCCGTCGTCGCGGCGGCCCGCGGCCGCGGCCCGGTGGCCGGAGCGGCGGTGGCGGCGCTGTGGGCGGCCGACCGGGTGGCCGGGTGGCGGGACCGCAGGCCGGTGATCGTCGACGTCGTGGCGCACCGGGCGCGGGCGGCTCGGACGCTGGCCGGGCTGGCCGGGACGACCGGTGGGGCCGCGGTGGCAGCAGTGCTCGTCGGCTGGCCCGCCGTCGGCGCGGTCGCGGCCGGCGCGTCACTGGTGACGTCGGCGACGCTGGCGCTGCGGATGCTGCGGTGGGTGCGCCACGGCCGGGCCCCGCCGCTGCGCGGTGCACTGCTCGCCGGGGCCACCGGGGCCCTCGCCGGTGTGCTGCTGGTGACCGGGATGGCCGCTGCGGGCGGCGCCACCGCGGTCTGGGAGCGGGCGCAGCCACGCGTGTTCGGGGCGGCGTTGGTCGCCGCGATCGTCTACCGGGTCGTGCTGCAGCGTTCGGCGAAGGCCGGCGTCGGCGGCACCGAGGTCGCGGTGCGCCTGCAGGCGGTGCGCTCGGCGGTGCTGGCGGCGTCGGTGGCCGGGTTGGGCGGGCTGGCCGCCGCGGCGTGGTTCCCGGCGGGGCCCGCGTTCGACGCCGGGTATCTGCTCGTCCTCTCGGTGTCGGCGGCGACCGCGTCCGGTGTGCAGACCAAGTCGGTCGGCCTGAACCGGGTCTACGAGTCGATCAGCGCCGGCCTGTGGGCGCTGCCCGCCGCGCTGCTCGCGTTGACGCTGGGGACCTCCTCCGCGGCGTCCGGCCCGGTGAGCTGGAGCGCCGGGCTCGCCCTGACGACACTGCTCGGCTACCTGAACGGCCCGGTGGTGCTGGCCGGGACGGGCTGGGTGGCGCAGCGGCTCGCCCCATGGGCCGCCCGGCGGCTGCAGACGGCCGACACCCCCGCCGGAGTCCAGTGGGCGTGGTGGCTGCGCCGCAATCTGGCCGGCCTGCAGCGCCCGGACGTGACCCACAACGAGTTCCGCAAGTTCGACGGCATGCTCGGCGCGACCGGTCTCTACCTGGTCGTCCGGCCCTGGATCACCGGCCGGTCCTGGATCGTGACGGCGGCACAGGCCGTGACCGCGCTCGGCGTGGTGCTCGCGGGGAACGCGTTGCGGGACCGGACCAACATCAACTACGCGGACGCCGACAAGAAGCCGGCCCGCGGGGTGGACCCGGCGCGCGGCCCGACCGGATGGAATCGGGTCCGGGCGCTGCTGCCCGGGCCGTGGCGCACCGTGGACGCCGCCCGGTTGCTGCACGACGACCTGCGCCGGATGCTCGGAGCGATCGGCGACCCGGTGCCCGGCCGGTCGCTGCACACGCTGTCGGCGATGGAGCGCGCCACCCTGGTCGGCCGCCTGGTCACCGAGGTCGACTGGCGACTCGCCGTGCTGCCCGCCCGGGCGCACCGGCACGGGGTGGCGCTGCGCCCGGCGGAGCCGAGCGACGTCGCACCGATCGGCGGCCTGCGCGATGCCGAGCGGGCCGCGGCCGCGGCCCGCGAGGAGCACCAGGTGCTGAGCGCCGAGGCCGCGCTGCCGGTGCTGGCGGACCGGCTGCGCGCGATCGACGGGCTCGACGGGCACCCCGGACTCGGGGCCGCGGTGTCGATCGTCGTCGAGGTCGCCGAGACGGTGGCGGACCGCCGCGGCGGTGAGCGTCCCGGCTCCGCCCGTGCGGTCGCGCGGTTCGTCGCCGAGGCCGACCGCAGGCGGTCGCTGCGCCGCACGCACCTGGACGCGCAGAGCGACCTGGTGCACGCGTTGGTCGAGGACTTCACCCGGTACGGACGGGGCGACCAGCGGGCATTGCTGAACGCCCGTACCGACCTGGACGAACGGCGCGCCCGGGAGAAGAGCCGCAAGGCCGATCCGGACCCGCTGCACGATGTCGTCCGGTTCGTCGACGACCGGCGGCACGCGCTGCTCGACGGGGTGCCGCGACCGGGGCTCGCCGACGCCGACCGGGCCGGCGTGGTCGCGGTGTTCGGGCTGCTCGGCCGGGCCGGTGAGCTGGTGGTGGCCCGGCGCAGCCGGTGGACCGAGCGGCTGCGGGACCGGCGCGACGAGCGCGGACGCTGGGCGTGGATCGCCGCACGGGGCTCGGGTGACAGGGGGCCGTCGACAACAGAGCGGTCCGCAGCAGAGCTGTCCACGGTGGATCCGTACGCGGCCGAGGTGTTGCTGACGCTGGCCGGGGAGCCTGCGGCGCTGACCGTGCGGGGCTATCTGGACCGCTACGGCGGACGGCACCCCGCGGTGCGGACGGCGCTGGCCGGACTGGCCCGCGACGGGCTGGTGACCGGTGACGCCGTAGCGGGCTACCGCGCGGACGCCGAGCTGCGGGCCTGGTGGCAGCGGGCTCCGCGGGAGCTGCGGCACGCGCTGCGGACGGCCCCCGACCAGGCTCTCGCTGCGCCCGGTCCGGACCGGGGAGCATCCGGGGCGTGGTCGGCCGGTCCGGCGGGGGAGCGGACCCGCCGCGAGCTCGTGGAGGTCCTGCGCGCCGGAGCACTGGTGGTGCGCCACCCGCTCGACGGGCTGCGCAACATCGTCGGCCGGGGCCCGGCACTGGCCGGCGAGTGGTGGCGGTCCGGGGCGACCCCACTGGGCGCCGTCCGCCGCCCGCCGGCCGATCCCGGCGCGGCCGCCGTCCCGGACCCGACCGATCCGGAGTCCGCCGGCCCCGCCCCGACCGGCGCGGATGCCGGCGCACCGGCCCCGACCGCGGGGCCGCGGCACCGGGAGCGCTCGGCGCGCACCGTCCCCAGCGTCCGCTCGGTGCGTGCCGAGCTGGCCCCGGCCGTCGCCGCGGCGCTCGCGGCGAACCGGCGGGCCGATCGGGCCGGCGCCCGGCACACCGCTGCCGCCGACCGGCACGGCCCGCTCGGCTCGCAGGCCGCCATCACGGCGGCGGCCCGGTCCGCCGCGGTCGACGCCGCGGTCGACGCGCACGTCGCACTCGCCGAGGCGATCGGCGCCGCGCATGCCCGGTTCGCCGAGGCGAAGCGGGCCGGCCGGCATGCCGAGATCGTCGCGCACCACCAGCTGCGACTGCTCGCTCCGGCGCGGGCCGCGCTGGCCCGTCGCCCCGGCGCCGATCCGGTGCACCCGCCGGCCGCCGACGAGCTGGCCGAGGCCGTCGCCCGGGCACGCACGGTGACCGCCGCGCTCACACGGGACCGCTCGGAGCCGGTGGTGGCCGACGCCGTGGCCGCGCTGCGGGTGCTGAGCGCCGCCGTGCGGCATGCGCGGGCCGCTCAGCTGGACCGCACGCTCGGCGGGACACGCCGGGTGGCGATGGCGCTCGTCGCGCACGAGCGGCTGGGTACCGAGCTCGGCCCGGGCAGCCGCCCGGACCCCGCCGACGGCCGCGCCACCGTGCTGCCCGATCGTCGCGGGGGCGGGTTGGTCGAGGTGGCCGGGCCGCTGCCGGCGGCCGCCCGCACCAGCGGCGGGCTCACCCACCGGCCCAACCAGGACGCCGCGACCGTCGCCGGTGACGGGATCGCGGTGCTCGCCGACGGTCTCTCCTCGACCCCCCGCTCCGAGGAGGCCGCCCGGGTCGCGGTGACCGCAGCGGCCGGCACGCTGCGTGCCGGGGCCGACACCGCTGCCGCGGTGGCCGCCGCCGACGTCCAGGTCCGCAGGCTCGGCGCGGGCACCCGCGGGCGTCGGGCGCCGGCGACCACGCTCGGCGTCGCCCGGGTGGCGCCGCACAGCGGTGCGGCCGCCGCCACGATCTCCGTGTCCTGGGTGGGAGACGTCCAGGCCTACTGGGTCCCGCGGGGCGGAGCCGCGCAGGCGCTGAACGCCCCGCACCTGCGGGGCGGGATCCTGACCCGCTGGCTGGGCGCCGACCGCCGGTCCGGGGCGGTCACCTCGACCCACGAGGTCTCCGGCCCGGGGACGCTGGTGCTGCTCACCGACGGCGCCTGGTCGGCGATCGAGCGTCGCGGGACGCCGGTGGCCGACCTGATCCGGCACGACGACCCGGCGGGCTCGGTCTCCGCGCTCATCGCCGCGGCCCGCGACGCGGGCCGCCGTGACGACGCCACGGCCGCGCTGGTGACACTGCCCGGCGATCCCGGCGCGGGCGTCACGACCCCGGCGCAGCAGCGGCGACAGGGCTCGGAGGAACTGTGATGCTCACCACTTCGGAGTCGATCGGTGACCGTCCGGGGCGGGCGTCGACCGGCGCCCGCGCGGGGGTCTGTGCGCGGGTGGCCGGGGTGGACGGCCCGGCGGGCCCGGCCGGGCCGGTGGAGCACCGGTCGACCCGGTCACGACGGCGTGCTCCGGGTTGGACCGTCGGGCCGCGGTCCGAGCCGACGAATGGTGGACACGCACGGCGCGAATATCGTACAAACATCCCATCGATGATCTCCGAAGCGTTGGTGCGCAAGAGCGGGCCATCCGTTGGGGGAGAGCCGGTACAGGCGCGATCTGGGGGGATACGCCGACATGGAGACGCGACGGCGGAACTGCGCTCTGCCGGGGTGCGGTGAGACCATCGAGCAGTTCGCCGACCGGCCGGTCCGGCTCTACTGCGGTGCCGAGCACCGGCGAGCCGCCCGCCGGATACGTGCCGAGCACTCGCTCGCACCGGAGCCGGAGCGCCGCACGCCGGAGCAGCGGGTCCCCGCACCGGACCGCACCTCGGCGGAGATCAACCACGACGCGCTGATCCGGCCCGTCGCACGCCGCGGGCGGCCCGGCGGCGCGGCCCGGACCGGCTCGGGCAGACCGGACCTGCTGCAGCGGATCCGCTCGCCGCTCGCCGGGCCGACCCGGGTGGCGGTGTTCTCGCTCAAGGGTGGCGTGGGCAAGACGACGGTGGCGGCCGGGCTCGGCCTGACGCTGGCGGAGCTGAGGGGCGATCGGATCGCGGTGGCCGATGTCGCCCCCGACCCCGGGACGCTGGCCGAGCGGCTGGCCCCGCCGCCACCGGGAGGCGGCCGCTTCCGGCTCGCCGCGAGGGAGCGGATCGAGACGCTGGGCGAGCTGCTGGATTATGCGGCGCTCGCCGGCCGGCTCACGGTGCTCGGCGCGGCTCCCGGCAGCGAACCCCCCTGCAGCGAGTTCGCCGGCAGCGAACCCCCGGGCGGCGAGTCCCCGGGCGGCGACTCCGCCGACAGCGTGTCCCTCGACGGCGAGTCCGCCGGGAACGGGTCTCCCGGCAGCGGGTCCCCATGGAACGAGCCCCCCGGGTTCGGCGCCGAGCACTTCGCCGGGGTGGACCGGCACCTCACCCGGTTCTCCGACGTCACGATCGCCGACTGCGGCCCGGGGCTGCGGCATTCCGCGGTCCGTGCGGCGGTCCGTGCGGCCGACGTGCTGATCGTGGTCGGCGCGTTCGCCGTGGACGACGCGAGCCGGGCCGCGGCGACCCTGAGCTGGCTCGGAGCGACCGGGGCCCGTAACGCGCTGGTGGTACTCACCGGCGACCGGCACACACCCGAGGTGCCCGCCGACCGGATCCGGGCGTACTTCCGGGGGCGGGCGCGGGCGCTCGTCGAGCTGCCCTTCGATCCGCACCTGCGCTCGGGCGGGCCGATCGACCCGGACCGGTTGCGGGAGGAGTCCCGGGAGCGGTTCCTGGAGCTCGCCGCGCTCGTCGTCGACGGCCTGCCGTCGCCGCGCCGGGCGGTGGACCGGCCCACCGCCTGCGGGGTGCCCTGATGGCCCGCCGCCGCCGGACCCGGGTGGCCCGCGGCCGGTCACCCACCCGCCGCAGCAGGCGGGGCAAGGCGCTGATCATCACCGTGATGCTGGTGATGATCCTGGCGCTGATCGCGTCGCTGCTGATCACCACACCGGACATGGTGCCGGTGCCCGACCTGGAGCCGCTGCCGGTTCCGGGCACGTCCTGACCGTCCCTGCTCACCATCCACAGCGCGCACCCGAGGAGAGTCCTGATGACCGAGCAGGACCAGGCCGCACCGGCCGACGAGATCACCCACGACAACCTGATGCGGCGTAGCGCGGAGCGGCCCCGGCGGGGCTGGCGCAAGGCGCTCTACGAGGCGACCGGTGGCCGTTACAACCCCGGTATCAGTGAGGCGGAGGCCGAGCGCAACGCGCTGTTGCGCCGGATCCGCCGGCAGTTGCCCGGTGCGCACCGGATCGCGGTCACCTCGATCAAGGGTGGGGTGGGGAAGACGACGGTGACCGCCTGTCTGGGGCTGACCCTGGCCGAGCACCGTGGTGACCGGGTGGTGGCGCTGGATGCGAATCCGGACGCCGGGACGCTGGCCGACCGGCTGACGGGGGAGACTTCGATCACCGTCCGGCAGATGTTGGAGAAGATCGACGACATCGACTCGCTGACCGAGATGAGCCGGTTCACCAGTCTGGCGGGTCGGCTGCAGGTGCTGGCCAGTGATCAGGATCCGGCGATGAGCGAGGCGTTCAACCGGGACGAGTACACGCGGATCACCACGGTGCTCTCGCGTTTCTGCAACATCCTGCTGACCGACTCGGGGACGGGGCTGGTGCATTCGGCGATGGAGGGGACGCTGGAGTTGGCCGATTCGATGGTGGTGGTGGGTGCGCCGACGGTGGACGGGGCGAGCCGGGCGGGCAAGACGCTGGACTGGCTGGCCGCGCACGGTCATCGCGAGCACGCGGAGAACGCGGTGGTGGTGCTCTCGCACGATCGCAGCAGTGAGGAGGTCGACGCGGAGAAGATCCATGATCACTTCGCGCAGCGTTGCCGGGCGGTGCTCTCGGTGCCGGCCGATCCGCACCTGGCGGCCGGTGGGCGGATCGACCTGGATCTGTTGCGCGAGTCCACCCGGGAGGCGTTCCTGCGGATCGCGGCCACCATCGCCGACGACTTCCCGGCGCGCTGAGGCGCCCCCGGGACCGGTGCACCACCGGCCCGGAAGTCGGTCGCGTGCACCTCCTAGAATCCTGACGGTGAATCCCGACGTGCTCGCCGACCTGGTCCGTGACGTCGCGCAGGACGTGCTGACCCGACGCGGCCTGGACGTCTCTGCGCTGCCCGCCGACGGCGTCGTCGAGCGGCCCCGTAATCCCGAGCACGGCGACTACGCCACCAACATCGCGCTGCGCACCGCCAAGAAGGCCGGGGTGAACCCGCGCGAGCTCGGCACCTGGCTGGCCGAGGAGCTGGCGACCCGCGAGGGCATCGCGAGCGCCGAGATCGCCGGGCCGGGGTTCATCAACCTGCAGCTGGCCGCCGACGCGCAGGGCGCGATCGTCGGCGAGGTGCTCGCCGCGGGGGCGTCCTACGGCACCGGCGACGAGCTCGCCGGGACACGGATGAACCTGGAATTCGTCTCGGCGAACCCGACCGGGCCCATCCATCTCGGCGGGACCCGCTGGGCAGCGGTCGGCGACGCACTGGGCCGGGTCCTCGAAGCCCGTGGCGCGGAGGTGACGCGGGAGTACTACATCAACGACGCCGGCGCGCAGATCGACCACTTCGCCGCGTCCCTGATCGCCGCCGCGACCGGCGGGCCGACTCCGGAGAACGGCTACGGCGGCGCCTACATCGGGGAGATCGCGAAGCGGGTCGTCGACGCGGAGCCGGGCATCCTCGACCTGTCCGACGCCGAGCGGCACCAGGCGTTCCGCCGGGCCGGCGTGGCCCTGATGCTGGAGGAGATGCGCAGCTCACTGCACGAGTTCGGCACCGACTTCGACGTGTGGTTCAGCGAGCTGTCGCTGCACGAGGCGGGCGCGGTCGAGGACTCGGTCCGGCAGCTGAAGGACAACGGCAGCCTCTACGAGTCCGACGGCGCGTGGTGGCTGCGTTCGACCGAGCAGGGCGACGACAAGGACCGGGTCGTCATCAAGTCCGACGGGTCCCCGGCCTATGTCGCCGGTGACATCGCCTACCTGCGCGACAAGCGGGCCCGCGGGTTCGACCGCTGCATCTACATGCTCGGCGCCGACCACCACGGCTACACGGTCCGGCTGAAGGCGGTCGCCGCCGCGTTCGGTGACGACCCGTCGGTCGTCGAGGTCCTGATCGGGCAGATGGTGAACCTTATCCGCGGCGGCGAGCCGGTGCGGATGAGCAAGCGGGCCGGGACGATCGTCACCCTGGAGGACTTCGTCGACGCGGTCGGTGTCGACGCGGCCCGCTACTCGCTCGTCCGGTCATCAGTGGACTCCACCCTGGACATCGATCTCGACCTGGTCTCCAGCCGCACCAACGAGAACCCCGTGTTCTACGTGCAGTACGCGCACGCCCGGTTGGCGTCGCTGGCCCGCGGCGCCGCTGATCTCGGCATCGTCGCCGGTGACGACTACGGCCTGCTCGAACACCCCCGCGAGGGCGACCTGATCCGCACCCTCGGCGAGTTCGGCGAGGTCGTCCGCTCCGCCGCGGAGCTGCGCGAGCCGCACCGGGTCGCGCGCTACCTGGAGCAGCTCGCCGGGGCGTACCACAAGTTCTACGACTCCTGCCGCGTCCTGCCCCAGGGCGACGAGGACGTCACCGACCTGCACCGGGCCCGGCTGGCGCTGTGCGCCGCCACCCGTCAGGTGCTCGCGGCCGGCCTCGCCCTGCTCGGCGTCGGCGCCCCGGAACGGATGTAGCCCGATGAGAGCCCACCCCGCAGGCCCGCTGCACGCCGGCCTCACCCCCGCACCCGAGTCCGCCGGACCGCGTCCCGGGTCGTCGGCCGAGCTGGATCACCTGGCTCCCGCCGTCTGGCCGCGCAACGCCACCCGCGGCGCGGACGGGGCGCTGAGCGTCGCCGGCGCCGACGTCCGCGACCTGGCCCGGGAGCACGGCACCCCGCTGTTCGTGCTCGACGAGGACGACTTCCGGTCCCGCTGCGCCGAGTTCGCCGCCGCGTTCGGCGCGGGTTCGGTGCACTACGCGGCCAAGGCGTTCCTGTGCACCGAGGTCGCCCGCTGGGTCGCCCAGGAGGGACTGTCGCTCGACGTCTGCTCCGGTGGCGAGCTCGCCGTCGCGCTCCGTGCGGAGTTCCCGCCGGAGCGGATCGCCTTGCACGGCAACAACAAGTCCACCGAGGAGCTGGTCGCCGCCGTCGACGCGGGTGTCGGCGGGATCGTGCTGGACAGCTTCGACGAGATCGCCCGGCTCGACGCCGTCGCCGCCGAGCGCGGCCGCACCGCCCGGGTGCTGATCCGGCTGACGGTCGGGGTCGAGGCGCACACCCACGAGTACATCGCGACCGCGCACGAGGACCAGAAGTTCGGGTTCTCCATCGCGAGCGGTGCCGGTTCCGACGGCAAGGACTCCGCCGCCCTGGAGGCCGCCCGCCGGGTGGTCACCGCCCGGCACCTGGAGCTGGTCGGGCTGCACTCGCACATCGGCAGCCAGATCTTCGAGACCGAGGGTTTCGAGGCGGCCGCCCGCCGGGTGGTGAGGGTGCTCGCCGATCTGCACACCGAGCACGGCTCGGCGAACCTCACCGCGCTGCGCACGCTGGACCTGGGCGGCGGCATCGGCATCGCCTACCGGCCGGCCGACACCCCGCTGTCGATGCCGGCGCTGGCGGAGGAACTGCGGTCGATCGTCAAGCGGGAGTGCGCGGCCGCCGGGCTGGACGTCCCGGGGATCGCCGTCGAGCCGGGCCGCGCGATCGCGGGGCCGGGCACCGTCACCCTCTACGAGGTCGGGACGATCAAGGACGTGCCGCTCGGCGGCTACTCCCGCCGCTACGTCAGCGTCGACGGCGGGATGAGCGACAACATCCGCACCGCGCTCTACGACGCCGAGTACGACGTCCGGCTGGTGTCGCGCTCCAGCGAGCGCGACAGCATCCCGGACGGGGCCGAACCCGTGCTGTGCCGGGTCGTCGGCAAGCACTGCGAGTCCGGGGACATCGTGGTGCGGGACTGCTGGTTGCCGGCCGATCTCGCCCCGGGTGACCTGCTCGCGGTCGCCGCGACGGGGGCGTACTGCTATGCGATGGCGTCCGGGTACAACCGGCTGCCGCGGCCCGCCGTCGTCGCGGTGCGCGAGGGCGCCGACCGCACTCTGCTGCGCCGCGAGACACTGGAGGACCAGTTCCGGTTCGAGGTGTGATCCCTGACGACCGGCCGCGGTGAGTGAGAACGGCCACCCGGGGCGTCCGGGATCGGCCTGACCAGGAATGATCGGCGCCCGCTGGGGCGGGTGCGGTACGCGAGGAGGGCTTGTGGCGAGGGGCGAGAACGGGGCCGTCCGGGTTGCGTTGCTGGGCTGCGGCACCGTCGGTACCGAGGTGGTCCGGCTGATCACCGACCAGGCTGCGGACCTGACCGCGCGGGTCGGTACGCCGGTCGAGCTGGTCGGCGTCGCCGTCCGCAGGCCGCACCGGCACCCGTGGCTGACCGAGAATTTCCCGCACCTGGTCACGACCGACGCGGGTGCGCTCGTCGCGCGCGACGACGTCGACGTCGTAGTCGAGGTGATCGGTGGCATCGAGCCGGTCCGCGGCTGGCTGCTGGAGGCGCTGAAGGCCGGCAAGTCGGTGGTCACCGCGAACAAGGCGCTGCTCGCCGAGGACGGCCCGGCCCTGGCGGAGGCGGCCGATGCCTCCGGTGCCGACCTCTACTACGAGGCCGCCGTCGCCGGGGCGATCCCGTTGCTGCGCCCGCTGCGCGAGTCGCTGGCCGGGGACCGCATCACCCGGGTCGCCGGGATCGTCAACGGCACGTCGAACTTCATCCTGTCCGCGATGGCCTCCGACGGCACCTCCTACGCCGACGCGCTGGAGGAGGCCACCCGGCTCGGTTACGCCGAGGCCGACCCGAGTGCCGACGTCGACGGTTACGACGCCGCGTCCAAGGCGGCGATCCTGGCCACCCTCGCGTTCCACACCCGGATCACCGCCTCCGACGTGCACCGCGAGGGGATGCGCGGGGTCAGCTCGGCCGACGTCGCCGCGGCCCGCAGGCTCGGCTGCACGATCAAGCTGCTCGCCATCTGCGAGCGGGTGACCGACGAGCGCCCGGACGGCACGGCTGCGGCGTCGGTCTCGGCCCGCGTCTACCCGGCGATGGTGCCCGACGCGCACCCGCTGGCCCGGGTCGACGGCGCGTTCAACGCGGTCTTCGTCGAGGCCGAGGCCGCCGGCCAGCTGATGTTCTACGGCCAGGGCGCCGGTGGCGCGCCGACCGCGTCGGCGGTGCTCGGCGACCTGGTCGCGGTGGCCCGCAACCGGGTCGGCGGTGGCCGCGGCCCGCGCGAGTCGGCGTACGCCAGCCTGCCGGTGCGCCCGATCGGCGACGTCCCGACCCGTTACCACGTCGACCTGGAGGTCGCCGACCGCGAGGGCGTGCTGGCCGCGATCGCCGGCGAGTTCGCCCGCCAGGGTGTCTCGATCGCCGCCGTGCGCCAGACCGGCGGGGTCAACGGCTCCGTCGACCGCAGCGACGGCTCCGGGCTCAGCCCGGCCCGGCTGACCGTCGTCACGCACTCGGCGCGGGAGGCGGCGCTGTCCGCGACGGTCGCCGCGCTCGCCGATCTCGATCACGTGATCGGGGTGGTCGGTGTGCTGCGGGTGGAGGGCCTCGGCCGGGCGGTCAGCGCGCTGGGCATGGGCGAATGACGGTGCGGCACCGGACGACGGTGCGGCACGAGAAGACGGTGCGATCCGGCTGTTGCCGGTCCAACACAGGAGGCGACCGGCGATGACCGGCAGCGTGCACAACGTCCGGGGCCCGGCCGCCGGCGGCCCGATGCCAGGGGTCCAGGCGACCGGGGCGGTGGCGCCCCCGCCACCGGGACACTGGCCGGGGGTCGTCGAGGCCTACCGGGACCGGATGCCGGTGCAGCCGGACTGGACGGTCGTCACCCTCGGCGAGGGCGGGACGCCGCTGCTGCCCGCTCCGCGGCTGTCCGAGCGGACCGGCTGCCAGGTGTTCCTCAAGGTCGACGGCGCCAACCCGACCGGCTCCTTCAAGGACCGCGGGATGACGATGGCGGTCACCGCCGCGCTCGCCGACGGTAAGCAGAGCGTGCTCTGCGCCTCGACCGGCAACACCTCGGCGTCGGCGGCCGCGTACGCGACCCGCGCCGGGATGACGTGTGCGGTGCTGGTCCCGCGCGGCAAGATCGCGCTGGGCAAGCTGGCCCAGGCCGTCGCGCACGGTGCCCGGATCCTGCAGATCGACGGCAACTTCGACGACTGCCTGGAGCTGGCCCGCAAGACCACCGCCGACTACCCGGCGATCGCGCTGGTCAACTCGGTGAACCCGACCCGGATCGCCGGCCAGGCGTCCGCGGCCTACGAGATCTGCGACCAGCTCGGGCAGGCCCCGGACATCCACTGCCTGCCGGTCGGCAACGCCGGCAACATCACCGCGTACTGGAAGGGCTACCGCGGCTACCACTCCGACGGGCTGATCTCGGAGCTGCCGCGGATGTTCGGCTACCAGGCCGCGGGTGCCGCACCGCTGGTGCACGGCGCACCGGTGAAGGACCCGGAGACGGTGGCCACCGCGATCCGGATCGGCGCCCCGGCGTCCTGGCGCGGCGCGACCACCGCCCGGGACGAGTCGGGCGGGAAGTTCGCCGCCGTCACCGACGACGAGATCCTCGCCGCCTACCGGCTGCTGTCGGCCGAGGAGGCGGTGTTCGTGGAACCCGCGTCCGCGGCCAGCGTCGCCGGGCTGCTGCAGTCCTGTGCGGACGGCACGCTGCCCAAGGGCTCGCTCGTGGTCTGCACGGTCACCGGGCACGGCCTGAAGGACCCGGACTCCGCGCTGCTCACCGCGCCCGACCCGGAGATCGTGCCGATCGATCCCGGCGCCGTCGCGGCGGCTCTCGAGCTGGCCTGATGGGTCGTCCGACACGGGTCCGCGTCCGGGTGCCGGGCTCGACCGCCAATCTCGGGCCCGGCTTCGACTCGCTGGGGATGGCGCTCGGGCTCTACGACGAGATCGAGGTCGAGACGTTCGACACCCCCGGGCTGTTCGTCGACGTCGCGGGCGAGGGTTCCCGGCACGTCCCGCGGGACGAGCGCCATCTCGTGCTGCGGGCGATGCGGCAGGCGTTCGAGCTGTTCGGCGGGTCCGATCCGGCGGCGACCCCGGCGGGTCTGCGGTTGCGCTGCACGAACGCGATCCCGCACTCGCGCGGGCTGGGCAGCTCGGCGGCCGCCGCGGTCGCCGGGGTGACCGCCGCCGCGGTGCTCTGCGGGCGCGACGTGGCACTGGAGCGGGACGCCCTGCTGCAGCTCTCGGCCGGCATGGAGGGGCACGCGGACAACGCGGCGGCCAGCCTGATGGGCGGTTTCGTCGTGGCGTGGGAGTCGTCCGGTGCGGCGCGCCGGTTCCACGCCGAGAAGCTCGACGTGCATCCGGACGTGCATCCGGTCGCGTTCGTCGCGGGAACCGAGTCGTCCACGAAGACCACCCGCGGCCTGCTGCCCGACGAGGTCCCGCTGGCCGACGCGGCCTTCACCGGCAGCCGGTGCGCGCTCGCCGTGCTGGCGATGACCCGGCGGCCGGATCTGCTGCTCGACGCGACCGAGGACCGGTTGCACCAGCCCTACCGGCGGTCGGCGTACCCGGCGTCGCTCGGGCTGGTCGAGGACCTGCGCGGGCACGGCGTACCCGCGGCGATCTCCGGTGCCGGTCCCACGGTGCTGGCGTTGACCGCGGACGGGTCCGTCCCGGACGCCGTCGACACCGGCGGCTTCGCGGTGCTGCCGCTGCCGGTGGACACCACCGGCGTCCAGGTCGACATCGCCTGAGCTGCGCCGGACGCACGGGCCCCGCATCCGCCGACGGCAATGGCGCCGGTGCCGGCGCGGGCGGTGGCGGCGGTGGCGGGCGTGACGAACGCGACCGTGCTCGGTGGACTCGCCGGGTGGGGGTTGTTGCCGCCCGCGAGCGATACGTCTAGTCTCGGCGCTGTACGGCGATCCACGCGACATTCGCGTAGTCTGCAGCCGGGCCCGCTCGCCCGATCTCCTTTCTGACTGGACTCGGAATCCCGAACGGGCGGCCTGACACCCGCGACGTCGTCGTGGTCTTCCATTTTGTGAATGCTGCCGGTGTGGCTCACCCGCGCCGGTCAAGCGCGTGACATCCCCTGACCTGGACAGGACAACCGGGTCGGTCAGGAAGGAACTCTGTGAGCGAGACCGATCTCGCCGGAACCGGGACCGCATCGAACGAGGCGGCTCCCCGCCGTCGCGGCGGCCTGTCCGGCATGGTGCTGGCGGAACTTCGTCAGCTGGCCACCGAGCTGAACGTTCCCGACATCTCCGGCATGCGTAAGGGCGACCTGATCGCGGCCATCAAGGAGCGTCAGGGCGGTGCCGCCACCCCGGCCCGGAAGCCGAAGGCGAAGCCTGCGGCGACCGGTTCCGACGGCGCCGACGCCCCGCAGCTCTCCCTCGGGGACGCCGGATCCGAGGCGGCCCCCGAGCCGGCCGCGAAGCCGGCGTCGAAGCCGGCCGCCGAGCCGGCCTCGAACGGGGCCGCCGAGCAGGCCGAGGCGCCCGCGCCGCGTGCCCGCCGCCGTCGCGCGGCGACCCGGCCGGCCGGTGCCCCGGAGGCTGTGGCCGAGCCGGCCGCCAGTCCGGAGGCGACGAGCACGCCGGCCGCGGAGGCTCCCGCAGCCCCGGCTCCGGAGCCGGAGTCGCCCGCCGCGGCGGCCGTCGCCGAGCTGACCCCGGTCGCTCCGGCCGAGGACTCCGCGCAGCAGGACCGCCCGGAGCAGGACAAGGCCGACCTCAAGCCCTCCGGCGACGACCGCAAGGGTGACCGGAACGACGACGGGCAGGAGGGCGGCGGTCGCCGTTCCCGCACCCGGCGGCGCGGTGGCCAGGGCGACGACGCTCCGGCGAAGGACTCGGGCCAGAAGGACGCCCAGCGCGACGCCCAGCCCGACTCCGGCGACGACTCCCGTGACGGTGGCCGCGGCGGCCGCAACCGGGACAACGACAACGGTGGTCGCGGCGGGCGCAACGGCCGGGGCGGTGACACCCGCAACGGTGACACCCGCAACGGTGACACCCGCAACGGTGACACCCGCAACGGCGACACCCGCAACGGCGACACCCGCAACAGCGACGGCCGGGGTGACGGCAACCGGGGCGAGAGCAACCGGGGTGACGGCAGGGGTGACGACGGGGGCCGCAACGGCCGCAACAACCCGGGTCGCAACAACGGCGGGAACGCCAGCAACCTGGGCAACGCGGCGAACGCCGGTGCCTTCAACGACGACGACGATGACGACGGTGACGGCCGCGGCCGTCGCGGCCGCCGGTTCCGGGACCGCAGGCGCGGCCGGGACCGCGAGCGTGGCGGAAGCGGCGGCGGTGGCGGCAACGTCGACACCGAGATCCGTGACGACGACGTCCTGCTGCCGGTCGCCGGGATCGTCGACATCCTCGACAACTACGCGTTCGTCCGGACCACCGGATACCTCTCCGGTCCGACCGACGTGTACGTGTCGATGTCGATGGTCCGCAAGAACGGCCTCCGCCGCGGCGACGCGATCACCGGCGCCGTCCGCCAGCCCCGTGAGGGCGAGCAGCAGCGGCAGAAGTTCAACCCGCTGGTGCGGGTGGACACGATCAACGGCCGGGACCCGGAGTCCGCGCGCAACCGGCCCGAGTTCATGAAGCTGACCCCGCTCTACCCCAACGAGCGGCTCCGCCTGGAGACCGACCCGACCCAGCTGACCACCCGGGTCATTGACCTGGTCATGCCGGTCGGCAAGGGGCAGCGTGCGCTGATCGTGTCGCCGCCGAAGGCCGGCAAGACCATGGTCATGCAGGCGATCGCGAACGCGATCACCACGAACAACCCCGAGTGCCACCTGATGGTCGTGCTGGTCGACGAGCGGCCGGAGGAGGTCACCGACATGCAGCGGTCGGTGAAGGGTGAGGTCATCGCCTCCACCTTCGACCGCCCGCCGTCGGACCACACCACGGTCGCGGAGCTCTCGATCGAGCGCGCCAAGCGTCTCGTCGAGATGGGCCACGACGTGGTCGTCCTGCTGGACAACATCACCCGTCTCGGCCGGGCCTACAACCTGGCCGCGCCGGCGTCCGGCCGGATCCTCTCCGGCGGTGTCGACTCGACCGCGCTGTACCCGCCGAAGCGGTTCCTGGGTGCGGCCCGCAACATCGAGGACGGCGGCTCGCTGACGATCTTCGCCACGGCACTGGTCGAGACCGGGTCCACGATGGACACGGTGATCTTCGAGGAGTTCAAGGGCACCGGCAACGCCGAGCTCAAGCTCGACCGCAAGATCGCCGACAAGCGCGTCTTCCCGGCGATCGACGTGGGCGACAGCAGCACCCGTAAGGAAGAGCTGCTGATGTCGCCGGACGAGCACGCCGTGATGGTGAAGCTCCGCCGCGTCCTCGCCGCGCTGGACGACCAGCAGGCGATCGACCTGGTCCTCGACCGGTTGAAGAAGACCAAGACCAACATCGAGTTCCTGATGCAGGTCGCGAAGAACACCCCCGGCAAGGACGACGACTGACCCTCCGGGCCCCGGTGGGAATTCCACCGGGGCCCGGGTGGTTGAATGGCACGTCAGCTTCCCGGCTCCGGTTCACCTTGCGACAGCAGGGACCCGGCGGCCACCGAGAGGAGATTCCCATGCGCGAGGGCATTCACCCTCAGTACGTCGACACCCAGGTCACCTGTGGTTGCGGCAACCAGTTCAGCACCCGCAGCACGAAGTCGAGCGGTGCGATCACCGTCGAGGTCTGCTCGGCCTGCCACCCGTTCTACACGGGTAAGCAGAAGATCCTGGACTCCGGCGGCCGCGTGGCCCGCTTCGAGGCCCGTTACGGGAAGCGCCAGCGCGCCAACCAGTAGCTACCGCCACGGCGCCCGTCCTCTCGCTCACGCGAGGAGGCGGGCGCCGTTTCGCGTTCCCAGCCCGCTCCCGCGACGGAGGACCTCATGACCAGCCAGTCGGTCGACGCGCTGCTCGACGAGCACGCCGAGCTGGAGCAGCGACTCGCCGACCCCGGGGTGCTCGCCGACCAGACCCAGGCCCGCAAGCTCGGCCGCCGCTACGCTCAGCTCGGCCCGATCGTGAGCACCGCGAACGAGCTGGCGCGGGTCCGGGCCGACCGGGACGCGGCCCGCGAGCTCGCCGCCGAGGACCGGGCGTTCGCCGCCGAGGCGGACACCCTCGACGTCCGGGTCGTCGAGCTGGAGACCGCTCTGACCGAGCTGCTGGTGCCGCGCGACCCGCACGACTCGGACGACGTCCTGATGGAGGTCAAGTCCGGCGAGGGCGGCGAGGAGTCCGCGCTGTTCGCCGGGGACCTGGTCCGGATGTACACCCGCTACGCCGAGGCACGCGGCTGGAAGGTCGAGCTGCTCGGCTCCACCCCGTCCGACCTGGGCGGGTTCAAGGACGTCACGCTGTCGGTGCGCGGGCGGAACCCGGCCGAGGGGGTCTGGGCGTCGCTGAAGTTCGAGGGCGGGGTGCACCGCGTGCAGCGGGTCCCGGTCACCGAGTCGCAGGGGCGCATCCACACCTCGGCGGCCGGTGTCCTGGTGTTCCCGGACACCGACGAGACCCCGGACGTCGAGATCGAGGAGAAGGACATCCGGGTCGACGTGTACCGGGCGTCCGGGCACGGCGGGCAGAGCGTCAACACCACCGACTCCGCGGTCCGGATCACCCACCTGCCCACCGGCATCGTCGTGACCTGCCAGAACGAGCGCTCCCAGCTGCAGAACAAGGCCCGTGCGATGGACGTGCTGCGGGTCCGGCTGCAGGCGAAGGCCGAGGCCGAGGCGGCGGCCGCGGCGTCGGAGTCGAGGCGCTCGCAGGTCCGCACCGTCGACCGTTCGGAGCGGATCCGCACCTACAACTTCCCGGAGAACCGGATCTCCGACCACCGGGTCGGGTTCAAGGCGCACAACCTGTCGTCGGTGCTCGACGGCAACCTCGCCGACGTCGTCGCCGCACTGGTGGCCGCGGAGCGGGCCGACGCCATGGCCGGCACCTCGTCCGGCGCCGTTCCGGAGGGCGACGGAGCGGCGTGACCCGTCCGGTGACCCGCGCTGTGAGCCGCACTGTGATCCCCCGCCCGTGTGATCCCGCCGTCGCGTCGCGCCCCGTGCGCCGCTCCGACCGGGAGACTGGGACCGTGACCAGGGGACTCCGGTGAGCAGGCAGCCGCTTCGGGTGGCGATCGCCGAGGCCGAACGGACCCTGGCCGCCGCCGGCGTGGCGTCCCCGCGGGTCGACGCCGAGCTGCTCGCCGCGCACGTGCTCGGTGCGCAGCGCACCACGTTGCCGATGATCCCGCTGGTCGATCCGGACGTGGTGGCGCGGCTACAGGAACTCGCGACCCGCCGGGCCACCCGGGAACCGTTGCAGCACATCCTCGGCACCGCCGTGCTCGGGCCGGTCGAGGTGGCGGTCGGGCCCGGGGTGTTCACGCCCCGCCCGGAGACCGAGCTGCTGCTGGAATGGGGGCTCGGGGCGCTGCGGGACGTGCGACGTCCGGTCGTGCTCGATCTGTGCACCGGCTCCGGGGCACTCGCGCTGGCCTTCGCGGTGTCCCGCCCGGACGCCGATGTGCACGCGCTGGAGGCCGATCCGGCCGCGTTGTCCTGGACCCGGCGCAATCTCGACGCGCACGTCGGCGCGGGCGGGCGACCGGTCACGCTGCACGTCGCGGACGTCCGCTGGCCGGATCTGCTGATCGAGCTGGAGGCCGGGGTGGACCTGGTCGTCTGCAACCCGCCCTACGTCCCGGACGGCACGCCGGTGCCCCCGGAGGTCGAGCGCTGGGACCCGCCCGGTGCGGTCTTCGGCGGCCCGGACGGCACCGAGATCATCCAGGCGGTGGTGCGCGGCGCGACCGGCTGGCTGCGGCACGGCGGCTCGCTGGCGATCGAGCACGACGACACCCACGGCGAATCGGTTCCCGCGCTGCTGCGCCGGCGTCGCACCCTCGCCGAGGTCACCGAGCACACCGACCTCACCGGCCGGCCGCGCTTCGTGACGGCCCGCCGGGTCCCGAGCCGCTGAGTCCCGAACCGCTGAGCCCCGAACCGCTGGGCCCCGAACCGCTGGGCCCCGAACCGCTGGGCCCCGAAGCGCCCACCGGGACACCGACGAGCCGGAATTGTCGATCTTCGCGGTGCGCTGAGCTGCATCGTGGCCCGCCCGCGGCGGGCCCGGCCCCGGTCCGCGACGGGGACGGTCGTATTGTCGCGAACCGTGAGCGCACCGCAGACCCAGCCGCTGTTCGACTGCAGCGACCCGACCGAGCGCCGCCGGGGCCTGGCCGCCGCCGCCCGTGCCGTCCGCGCCGGTGAGCTGGTCGTCATGCCGACCGACACGGTGTACGGGATCGGCTGCGACGCCTTCAACGGCACCGGCGTGCAGAGCCTGCTCGCCGCCAAGCGGCGCGGCCCGGACATGCCGGTCGGGGTGCTCGTCGGATCCTGGACGACGATCGACGGCCTGGTCACCAGCGTGCCGCAGGCCGCGAGGGCGCTGATCGAGGCGTTCTGGCCGGGGGAGGTGTCCCTGGTGCTGGAGCACGCGCCGTCGCTGGCCTGGGATCTCGGCAGCACGCGGGGCACCGTCATGCTGCGGATGCCGTTGCACCCGGTGGCCCTGGAGCTGCTGCGCGAGGTCGGCCCGATGGCGGTGTCGAGCGCGAACACCTCGGGCAACCCGCCGGCGGCGAACGTGACCGAGGCGATCACCCAGCTCGCCGGGAACGTCCAGGTCTATCTCGACGGCGGCCCGTCCGGCGCTCCGGTCGCCTCGACCATCGTGGACCTCACCGGCGCCCGTCCGCGGGTGCTGCGCGAGGGCGGCGTCTCGGCCGAGCAGGTCGAGGAGGTCGTCGGCCAGGAGATCGACCGGCCCTGACGAGCTGAAGATGTGATCGCTCCATCAGGGGCGCAGCCAGGGACGACGGGTACCGGTAGCGTGCTGCGGGTGAGTGAGCAGACCTTCTGGGGCCCGGACTTCTCCGCACTGCAGCAGCAGGATCCCGAGATCGCCGGAGTCGTGCTGGACGAGCTGGACCGCCTGCGCGGCGGCCTCCAGCTCATCGCGAGCGAGAACCTGACCAGCCCGGCGGTGCTGGCGGCACTCGGGTCGACGCTGTCGAACAAGTACGCCGAGGGATACCCCGGCCGCCGGTACTACGGCGGCTGCGGCGTGGTCGACCAGGCGGAGAACATCGGCAACGCGCGCGCCAAGGAGCTCTTCGGCGCCGAGTACGTCAACCTGCAGCCGCACTCCGGTGCGAGCGCGAACCTCGCCGCCTACGCCGCGTTCGCCAAGCCCGGCGACACCGTGCTGGCCATGGACCTCAAGCAGGGCGGCCACCTCACGCACGGCAGCAAGGTCAACTTCTCCGGCCTCTGGTTCAACGCGGTGTCCTACCTGGTCCGCGAGGACACCGAGGTCATCGACTACGACCAGGTCCGCGACCTGGCGAAGCAGCACCAGCCGAAGATCATCATCGCAGGCGCGACCGCGTACCCGCGGCTGATCGACTTCAAGATCTTCCGCGAGATCGCCGACGAGGTCGGCGCCAAGCTCATGGTCGACGCCGCGCACTTCATCGGCCTGGTCGCCGGGCAGGCGATCCCGTCGCCGGTGCCCTACGCCGACGTCGTGACCGCCACCACGCACAAGGTGCTGCGCGGCCCGCGGGGCGGCATGGTGCTGTGCCGCGAGGAGCACGCCAAGGCGATCGACAAGGCGGTGTTCCCGTTCTCCCAGGGCGGACCGCTGATGCACGCCGTCGCCGCCAAGGCCGTCGCGATGAAGGAGGCCGCGCAGCCCGAGTACAAGGCGTACGCGCGGCAGGTCATCGCGAACGCCCAGGCGCTCGCCAAGAGCCTGGAGTCCGAGGGGATGCGGGCCGTCTCCGGCGGCACCGACACCCACCTGGCGCTGCTCGACCTGCGGCCGATCGGCGTCACCGGCGGCGAGGCCGAGACCCGCTGCGACCGCGCCGGGATCACCCTGAACAAGAATGCGATCCCGTACGACCCGGCGCCGCCGATGAAGCCCTCGGGCATCCGGGTCGGGTCGCCCAGCGTCACCACCCAGGGGATGACCGAGGCCGACATGGCCGAGGTCGGCACCCTGCTGGCGCGCGCGGTGAAGGCCGAGCACGACACCCCGGCCGGCGACGCCGAGCTGCGTGACGTCGCCGGGGCGGTCACCGCGCTCGTCTCCCGGGCACCGGCCTACCCTCGGGGGTGACCCGAGCCCCCAGGCGGACCGGAGAGGCGTACCCGACGTGCCGGTGGACCAGCTGAGCTATGGACTCCCGATCCGGGAGTTCCTGCTCGTGGGTCTGGTCTCCGCGGTCGTCACACTGCTGCTGACCGGTCCGGTCCGGATGCTGGCGCTGAAGGCCGGCGCCGTCGCCTGGCCGCGGGGACGGGACGTGCACGTCACCCCGACCCCGCGGTGGGGCGGCCTCGCGATGTTCGGCGGGGTGCTCGCCGGGCTGCTGCTGGCACTGTCGCTGCCCGCGCTGCGCCTGGCCTACTTCGAGGGCAGCTCCGAGGTGATGGGCGTCGTCGTCGCGACCGGGCTGCTGGTCGGGGTCGGCCTGCTGGACGACCGCTTCGATCTCGACGCGATCACCAAGTTCGCGGCCCAGGTGACCGCGGGCGGCGTGCTGGTGCTCTACGGCGTGCAGTGGACGACGCTCTGGATCCCGCTCGGCGGTGGCGGCACCGGGATCTCCGGCTCGACGCTGATCCTCGGTCAGGGACAGTCGGTGCTGCTCACCGTGCTGCTGACCGTCGCGCTGGTGAACGCGATGAACTTCGTGGACGGCCTGGACGGGCTCGCCGGCGGGATCGGGCTGATCACCACCCTCGCCACCGCGGTCTTCTGCATCGGCCTGATCAGCGAGAACGGCAACGCCCCCGCCGCGTTCGGGCCGGCCCTGATCGCCGTCGTGCTGGCCGGAGCCTGCCTGGGCTTCCTGCCGCACAACTTCCATCCGGCCCGGATCTTCATGGGCGACACCGGATCGATGATGGTCGGGGTGATGCTGTCCGCGGCGATCACCGCGGCGTCCGGCCGGGTCATCCCGGGCGAGGCGACCTCGGCGACCGACTTCCTCGCGCTGGTCGCGCCGTTGGTCGTGCTCGTCGGGATCGTCTTCATCCCGGTGCTCGACCTGCTGATGGCGGTGATCCGCCGGACCCGTGCCGGGACCAGCCCGTTCAGCCCGGACAAGATGCATCTGCACCACCGGCTGCTGCAGCTCGGGCACAGCCACCGGCGCGCGGTGCTGCTGGTCTACCTGTGGGCCGCGGTGCTCGCCTTCGGTGCGGTGGCGCTCGCGCTGGTGGACGAGACCGGCCTGGTGCTGGCGGCGATCGGGATCGCACTGGTGATCGCCTTCGTCGCGTCCGCGGTGCCGCACCTGTCCCGCGCGCGCAGCGCGGCGTCGGCGGCCGCCTCCGCTTCGCCGACCGGGTCGGCCGACGACGCCGCGCCCCGGCGCCCGTCTGCCGCGGGCGACGACGGCGGGTGGCCGCGGAAGCCGGCCGAACCGGGCACGGCCCCGCCGGTCCGGGCCGCCGGGGAACCGGTGCGTCGGCGGCCGGCCGACGGCACCCCGCCGGGCCGGACGGGTGGGTGGTCCACCGGCCCGGGGGCGGACACCCCCGCGCCCCCGCCCGTAGCCCCGGACCCCCCCGCACACCGGTCCGGAGCCCCGGGTGCGCCCGCGCACCGGCCGAGGGAGACCCCGGTCCCGCCGCCGCACCGCGCGAACGGGGCCCCGGCACACCGGGCGGTCGTCCCGCCGCCGCACCGCACGGGGGAGACACCCGGCTACCGGCCGGAGGGGTCCGCCGCGGCGCCCCGTCCCCCGTGGACCGAGCCGCCGCGCGGTCCGGGCGGGCCACCCGCACGTGCCCTGCGCGGTCCGGGGGAGCGCCCGCCGCCGCACCAGCCGGATTCGACCCCGCCGTCCGGCACCCGCGACTCCCGGCGGAACGGCCGGCCACCGGTGTCGCGTTCCGACGGTGAGCACCCGGCCCCCGATGACGAGCAGCCGCCGCCCGGCCCGGCCCGCACCGACCAGCCGACCCTGCCGAACCCGGTCCGGCGGGACCCGTCCGCCGGCGGCTGATCGCGCCAGGACCGGCACCGGACGGGCCCCGACCTCGACCAGCGGCCAGGTGGCCCCGGGTGTCGATGGTCACGCCGGGCCGGCTCGGCGGCCCCCGCCCGGTGGCGGAGCGGCCGTCGTTACCGTGGGACGGCGCCCGGTCAGCGGTGCGGACCACCGACGAGGAGGCGACGGGCCATGTGGCGGTTGAAGAGGCCGGAGCTCGTGGTCGGTCACGAGCAGGCGATGCGCAGGCTGTCCGCCTCCATGGCGCGCAACGCGGCCCTGCTCGCCGTCCTGGTGGGGGCCGGTTGTGTGATCGCCTTCACCCTGCTGGCCGGCCGGCCGGGCCTCTCCGGCGCCGGGGTCGGTGCGCTGACCTGCACGGTGTTCGGTCTCCTCACATCGGTGCTGGTCAGAGGCACCGCTGAGATGCCTCCCCGGTTTGTGATGCTGGCCTCAGTCACCGGTTGGCTCACCAAGTCGCTGATCCTGTTCGGGGTGCTGTTCGCACTCGGCAGGGCGCCCTGGCTGGACCGCGACGCACTCGTCGTCACCCTGTTGCTGGGCATGATCGCGACGGCGGCGGGTGAGGCGTGGGCCGCGTACCGGATGCGGATCCTGGTGGGCGAGGTTCCGGCAGGTCCGTCCGCTTGACCAGGGCCTATTCGTCCGGTTTGTCGCCCTGCCCCGCGCCGCAGGCGGTTGGCCGGTCGGTGACCGGGAGATGTCGAGTCGGTGGTGTTAACCATCGATTACACGGCGACCCACCGGGATCCGGGTCAAGATCGTTACGCGCTGCGAAGGTGCTGGTGAGCTGCACGTCGGCCCCCGACAGAGCGTAGAAGTACGACTGCTAACATCCCGCTTCGTAGGCGATGTGGGTGATTTTCGGTGATGTGTTCCGAGCGCCCTGGCGCATCGCCCCAGAGGCACCTTGCAGGCGATCCCCGTCCGTGTGAGTCGTGGGACGGGAGCACCGGAAGGACCCCCATTGGGCGAGCTCGTACTGGCGGCTGAAGAGTTCACCCCGCCCGGTCCCAGTGTCTTCAACTACCCCGCGATCTTCGGCGGCGTCACCAAGCCGATGGTGTTGATCGTGCTGTCGGCGGTCATCATCGCGGTGTACTTCGCGGTGGCGACCCGCCGGATGGCGATCGTGCCGGGGAAGGGTCAGTTCGCGCTCGAGTCGTTCTACAACGTCGCGCGCAACGGCATGGCCCGAGACCAGATCGGCAAGGACGACTTCAAGCCGTTCATCCCGCTGATCCTCGGTCTGTTCAGCTTCGTGCTGGTCAACAACTACTTCGGGATCATTCCGTTCTTCCAGATCCCGACCATGTCGAAGATCAGCTTCCCGATCGCGCTGGCGCTGGTGGTCTACGTGGCCTACCACTACGCGGGATTCCGGAAGCACGGCTTCGTCGGGTACATCAAGCACGCCACCCTCCCCAAGGGTGTCCCGATGGCGATCGCACCACTGATCATCGTCATCGAGCTGCTGCAGAAGTTCCTGGTCCAGCCCGCATCGCTGGCGCTGCGACTGTTCGCGGCGATGTTCGCCGGTCACCTCATGCTGGTGCTGGTGGCCGTCGGCGCCGAGTTCATGCTGTTCGCCGGTGGTTTCCTGGTCATCCCGGCCGGGCTGGTGGTCGTCGCCGGTATCGCCTTCACCTTCCTGGAGGCACTGGTCATGACGATCCAGGCCTACATCTTCGCGCTGCTGGCGTCGGTGTTCATCGGCGCGGCCGTGGCCGAGGAGCACTAGGAGTACCCGATCCCGGCGCCCCGGCGCCGGCCTGAACCCGCCGGTTCGTCCGGCCCATCCCCGAACGACCCCCGCCCGAGGGCGGACCCGACGGAAGGAACCCCGAAGTGAGCGCAACGCAGCAGATCCTCGCCCAGGCTGCCGACAACAACGCCGGCTACGCGGCCATCGGCTACGGCCTGAGCGCCATCGGCGCCGGCATCGGCGTCGGTCTGATCTGGTCGGCCGTCGTCAACGGCACCGCCCGCCAGCCGGAGGCCCGTGGCCAGCTGATGGGCATCGGCTGGGCGACCTTCGTGCTCGCCGAGCTGGTGGCGCTGATCGGCCTGGTCGTCTTCTTCATCGCCTCGGCCTGATCGTCGTCCCTGATCCCGGCCCGCTGCCGGCGGCGTGGGACACGTCACGGAAGGACATATGGTGGAACGACTGATCCTCGCCGCCGAGGAACCCTCACCGATCGCCGTCTACCCGGCAGAGCTCGTGCTCGGCCTGGTCTCCTTCGCCATCCTGTTTTTCGTCCTCTGGAAGTTCGCGGTACCGCGCTTCGAGAAGCTCTACGAGGAGCGGACCGACGCCATCGAGGGCGGCCTCAAGCGCGCCCAGGAGGCGCAGGAGCAGGCGGACCGGCTGAAGAAGGAGTACGAGGAGCAGGTGGCGGGCCTGCGGGCCGAGGCCGCGCGCATCCGCGATGACGCGCGCGCCGAGGGCCAGCAGATCAAGGCCGAGCTCCGGGCGGAAGCCGAGCAGGAGGCCGCGCGCATCAAGGCACGGGGCGACGAGCAGATCGCCGCAGCCCGCGCCGCCGCCGAGCGGTCGCTGCGCGGAGAGGTCGGCGGACTGTCGGTGCAGCTGGCCGAGCGCCTGCTGCGTGAACAGTTGGCCGACGACTCCCGGCGCTCCGCGACCATCGACTCGTTCCTCGCCGACCTCGGCGAGACGGGCCAGCGGAGCGGGGCGAACTGATGACCCCGGTCCTGCAGGCCGCCACCCGGGAAGCGCTGGCCGCGCTCACCGAGCGGCTGGACGCCTACACCGACGGCGCCCCCGCCCGCGAGCTGACCACGACCGCCGACGAGCTGTTCTCGGTGGCCCGCTTCCTCGAGGGCGAGCGACAGGTGCGGAGGCTGCTGGCCGACGCGAGCACGCCCGAGCAGACGCGGGCCGACCTGGTGCAGCGCCTGTTCGGCGGGAAGCTCTCGCAGCCCGTCCTGGACCTGGTCGGCGAACTGGTGCGCAAGCGCTGGTCGAAGCCGCGCGACATCGTGCTCGCGGCCGAGGCGATGGCCCGCCGGGCCACGCTGTCGACGGCCGCCCGCAACGGCTCCCTCGACGACGTCGAGGACCAGCTGTTCCGCTTCGGCCGGATCCTCGCCCGCGAGCCCGAGCTGAACGCGTTGCTCGCCGACACCACCCGGCCCGTCGAGGGGCGCCTCCAGCTGCTCGACGGGGTACTCGGTGACCGGACCTACCCGACCACCGCCGCCCTGCTCCGCCAGACCGTGCGGCTGCCGCGCGGCAGGCACCTCGACGTCCTCGCCGAGGAGCTCGCCGATCTCGCAGCAGCACTGCGGGAGCGTTCGGTGGCGAAGGTGCGCACCTCCGTCGCGCTGACCCCGGAGCAGGAGTCGGCGCTCGCCGATCGCCTCGGCCGTATCTACGGCCGCACGATCTCCCTGCAGGTTGAGCTCGACCGGGACCTCCTCGGAGGTCTGGTCGTGCAGGTCGGCGGCGAGGTCATCGACGGTAGCGTGGCGGGAAGACTCGCCGCCGCACGCCGTTCCCTGCCCAGCTGACCTGCCCGAGGGCGCACCGCCGGTCGCCGGCGGCACGATCTCAGGTCCCCCGTTCGAGAGAAGGAACGACGCAGCCATGACAGAGCTGACGATCTCCTCCGAGGAGATCCGGAGTGCGATCTCCAGCTACGTCTCGTCGCTGGAGAACGACACCACCCGCCGCGAGGTCGGGACCGTGTCCGACACCGGTGACGGCATCGCCCACATCGAGGGCCTGCCCTCGGCCATGACCAACGAGCTGCTCGAGTTCGACGGTGGCGTCCGTGGCGTCGCGCTGAACCTGGAGCCGAACGAGATCGGCGCCGTCGTCCTCGGCGACTACACCGGTATCGAAGAGGGCCAGCAGGTCACCCGCACCGGCGAGGTCCTCTCGGTCCCGGTCGGCGACGGCTACCTCGGCCGGGTCGTCGACCCGCTGGGCAACGCCATCGACGGCCTCGGCGACATCGAGGCCGACAGCCGCCGCGTGCTGGAGCTCCAGGCTGCCGGCGTGATGGACCGCCAGGAGGTCCGCGAGCCGCTGCAGACCGGCATCAAGGCGATCGACGCGATGACGCCGATCGGCCGTGGCCAGCGGCAGCTGGTGATCGGTGACCGCAAGACCGGTAAGACCGCGGTCTGCGTCGACACGATCATCAACCAGAAGGAGAACTGGGACTCCGGCGACCCGAAGAAGCAGGTTCGCTGCATCTACGTCGCCGTGGGCCAGAAGGGCTCCACGATCGCCGGTGTCCGGCAGTCCCTCGAGGACGCCGGTGCGCTGGAGTACACGACGATCGTCGCCTCCCCGGCGTCCGACCCGGCCGGCTTCAAGTGGCTCGCCCCGTACACCGGTTCGGCCATCGGCCAGCACTGGATGTACCAGGGCAAGCACGTCCTGATCGTCTTCGACGACCTGTCCAAGCAGGCCGAGGCCTACCGCGCGATCTCGCTGCTGCTGCGCCGCCCGCCGGGCCGTGAGGCCTACCCGGGTGACGTCTTCTACTTGCACTCGCGGCTGCTCGAGCGTTGCGCGAAGCTCTCGGACGGCCTCGGCGCCGGCTCGATGACCGGTCTGCCGATCATCGAGACCAAGGCGAACGACGTGTCGGCCTACATCCCGACCAACGTCATCTCGATCACCGACGGCCAGGTCTTCCTCGAGTCGGACCTGTTCAACCAGGGTGTCCGGCCGGCGATCAACGTCGGTATCTCGGTCTCCCGGGTCGGTGGCTCGGCGCAGATCAAGGGCATGCGCAAGGTGTCCGGCTCGTTGCGTCTGGACCTCTCGCAGTACCGCGAGCTGGAGGCGTTCGCCGCCTTCGGTTCCGACCTCGACGCCGCCTCGGCCGCCACGCTGGGCCGCGGTGAGCGCCTGGTGGAGCTGCTCAAGCAGGCGCAGTACGCGCCGGTCGCGGTGCAGGACCAGGTCGTCTCGATCTGGCTGGGCACCAGCGGCAAGCTCGACTCGGTGCCGGTCGCCGACGTGCAGCGCTTCGAGTCGGAATTCCGCGAGTACACCCGCCGGCACGCCTCGGGGCCGCTGAACGAGATCAGCGACACCGGACTGCTCTCGGACGACGCGGTCGAGACCCTGACCAAGGCCGTCGACGAGTTCAAGCGTAACGAGTTCACCGCCTCCGACGGCTCGTCCGTCGTCCCGAACGAGAAGCCCGCGAAGGCGCTCGACGAGGACGAAGTCGAGCAGGAGACCGTCAAGGTCAACAAGAAGAACTGAGGCTGATACCCGATGGCGGCACAGATCCGGGTGCTGCGCCGGCGTATCCGGTCGACGCAGTCCATCAAGAAGATCACCCGCTCCCAGGAGCTGATCGCGACCTCACGGATCGCGAAGGCCAGGGCGCGGGTGCAGGAGGCGCGCCCCTACGCCGAGCTGATGACGAGCACGCTCTCCGAGCTCGCCGCCAACTCGGCGCTGGAGCACCCTCTCCTGGTCGAGCGTGAGAAGCCGAAGCGCGCCGCGGTGCTGGTCGTGACCAGTGACCGTGGTCAGTGCGGCGGCTACAACGCCAACGTCCTGAAGGAGGCGGAGCAGCTGCAGTCGCTGCTCCGGGAGCAGGGCAAGGAGCCGATCCTCTACGTGATCGGCCGCAAGGGCGTCTCGTACTACCGGTTCCGCAACCGGGAGATCGCACAGTCCTGGACGGGCTTCTCCGAGCAGCCCGGTTACGAGCACGCTGCGGAAGCTGCCCGGACGCTGGTCGAGCAGTTCATGGCCGGCGCCGAGGACGACGACGCGGACGGCGTGGACGAGCTGCACCTCGTGTACACGAGCTTCAAGAACATGATCACGCAGGTCCCGCAGGCCCGGCGGATGGCACCGCTCGAGGTCGAGTACGCGGCCGATCCCGCGTCGGCGGAGCCGGTGGGCGAGGTCGACGGTGGCGCCGACCCGGCGCAGAGCAAGGCGGAGCAGTCGCAGAGCGCGGGATCGCAGTCGCTGTACGAGTTCGAGCCGGACCCGGACACGCTGTTCGACGCGCTGCTGCCGAAGTACATCGGGGCCCGTCTGTACGCGGCCCTGCTGGAGTCGGCGGCGTCGGAGTCGGCGAACCGGCAGCGGGCCATGAAGGCCGCGACCGACAACGCGAACGACCTGATCCGTAGTCTGACGCTGGAGGCCAACCAGGCACGGCAGGCTCAGATCACCCAGGAGATCAGCGAGATCGTCGGTGGTGTCGACGCTCTCGCCAGCGCAGGAAGTGAGAGCTGATGACCACGACCGCCGAAACTTCGGCCGGCCCGATCACCGGGCGCGTCGTCCAGGTGACCGGCCCGGTCGTCGACGTCGAGTTCCCGCGGGACCAGGTTCCGGAGCTGTACAACGCGCTGACGCTGGAGGTCAACCTCTCCGGTGACCAGCGCAAGCTGACCCTGGAGATCGCGCAGCACCTGGGCGACAACCTGGTCCGCGCCATCTCCATGCAGCCGACCGACGGCGTCGTCCGCGGCCAGGAGGTCACCGACCTCGGTCGCCCGATCTCCGTCCCGGTCGGTGACCAGGTCAAGGGTCACGTCTTCAACGCGCTCGGTGACTGCCTGGACGACCCGTCCATCCAGTTCACCGGCGACCTGCGGTCGATCCACCAGAAGGCGCCGCGGTTCGACCAGCTCGAGGGCAAGACCGAGATGCTGGAGACCGGCATCAAGGTCCTCGACCTGATGACGCCGTACGTGGTCGGCGGCAAGATCGGCCTGTTCGGCGGCGCGGGTGTCGGCAAGACCGTGCTGATCCAGGAGATGATCCAGCGTGTCGCGCTGAACTTCGGTGGCACCTCGGTGTTCGCCGGCGTCGGCGAGCGGACCCGTGAGGGCAACGACCTCATCACGGAGATGACCGAGTCGGGCGTCATGAAGAACACCGCCCTGGTGTTCGGCCAGATGGACGAGCCGCCGGGCACCCGTATGCGGGTCGCGCTCTCTGCGCTGACGATGGCGGAGTACTTCCGGGACTCGCAGGACCAGGACGTCCTGCTGTTCATCGACAACATCTTCCGGTTCACCCAGGCCGGCCAGGAGGTCTCCACCCTGCTGGGCCGGATGCCGTCCGCGGTGGGGTACCAGCCCACCCTGGCCGACGAGATGGGCGAGCTGCAGGAGCGGATCACCTCGACCCGTGGCCGGTCGATCACCTCGATGCAGGCGATCTACGTGCCGGCTGACGACTACACCGACCCGGCGCCGGCGACCACGTTCGCCCACCTGGACGCGACCACCGAGCTGTCCCGGCCGATCTCCCAGAAGGGGATCTACCCGGCGGTGGACCCGCTGACCTCGACGTCGCGGATCCTCGACCCGCAGTACGTCGGCGACGAGCACTTCCGCGTCGCCAACGAGGTCAAGCGGATCCTGCAGAAGTACAACGACCTGCAGGACATCATCGCGATCCTCGGTATCGACGAGCTGTCCGAGGAGGACAAGCAGCTGGTCGGTCGGGCCCGCCGGATCGAGCGCTTCCTGTCGCAGAACCTGCTGGTCGCCGAGCAGTTCACCGGCCAGCCGGGCTCGACGGTTCCGCTGAAGGAGACCATCGAGGCGTTCGACAAGATCGCCAAGGGCGACTTCGACGACGTCCCCGAGCAGGCCTTCTTCCTCTGCGGTGGTCTCGAGGACCTGGAGAAGAACCGCAAGAAGCTCGAGAGCTGAGCGACGCTTGCTGAGCGAACAGACAGCGGAGGCTCACAATGCCTGCTGAGATGACTGTTGAACTGGTGTCCGTCGAGCGCCGGCTGTGGTCGGGCGATGCACGCTTCGTGCTCGCCCGGACCACCGTCGGTGAGGTCGGTATCCTGCCTGGACACCAGCCGATGCTGGCCCAGCTGGAGGAGGCCGGAGTCGTCCGCATCGACTCGACCGACGGCTCGAAGCGCACCATCGCGGTGCACGGCGGGTTCCTCTCGGTGTCGGCGAAGCGGGTGTCGATCCTGGCCGAGTTCGCCGAGCAGTCCGACGAGATCGACGTCGACCGCGCCAGGCGTGCACTGGACCGGGCCGACGACTCCGACGAGGGCACGGCCGCGAAGGCCCGTGCGGAGGCCCGTCTCCGCGCAGCCGAGGCCAACTAGGGGCGGGGGAGACACACGGCAGTGGAGCTCATTGCGGCGATCGTCGGAGTTCTGCTGCTGTGTCTGGTCGTCCCTCTCGTCTGGCTCGCCGTGCGGCGGGTACGGCTCATGCGCAACGGCGGTGTGGACCTGTGTCTGCGCCGCCGTTTCGCTGTCACGGACTGGCACTTCGGGGTCGGTCGTTACGAGGGCGAGCGGTTCGCCTGGTACCGGCTCACCAGCTTCCGGATCGGCCCGACGGTCGTGGTGGAGCGCGGTGAGCTGGAGATCGTGGACCGGCGCCCGCCGCACCGCTCAGAGGAGTTCGCGATCCCGATGGCGATCGAGGTGCTCCGATGCCGGGGCCGGGACGCGGGCGGCCGCGGGATCGACGTCGAGCTCGCGATGTCGTCGGACGTCCGGACCGGCTTCATGGCATGGCTGGAGTCGACGCCGCCGGGCCGCAACCACTACCGCGAGGCCTCGTAGGGCCTGGTAGAGCCTGGTCGGGGCCGGTTCGGATCGGCCGGGAGAAAAGTGAAGGCGCCCCCCTCTTTCGGGGAGGCGCCTTCGGTGTGTCAGGACCGCGGAGCGCCGTGCGGCCCGCCCGGCTGCCAGAGCACGTCGCCGTCCGGGTTCGCGACCCGGCCGAGGATGAACAGCAGATCCGACAGCCGGTTCAGGTACTGCGCGGTCAGCGGGTTGGTGCGCTCGGCGTCGTCCTCCAGCAGCGCCCACACCGACCGCTCGGCGCGCCGGGTGACGGTCCGGGCGACGTGCAGGTAGGCCCCCCCGGGGGTGCCGCCGGGCAGGATGAACGAGCTCAGCTTCGGCAGTTCCGGGTTGAACTCGTCGCACCAGCCCTCGAGCCTGGTCACGTACCCCTCGGTGACCCGCAGCGGCGGGTACTCCGGGTTCTCGACGATCGGCGCGCACAGGTCGGCCCCGACGTCGAACAGGTCGTTCTGGATCTGCCGCAGCGGATCGGCGATCCGCTCGGCGAGCCCGCCGAGCGTCACCGCGACGCCGATCGCGGCGTTCGCCTCGTCGGTGTCGGCGTAGGCCGCCAGCCGCGGGTCGGTCTTGCGGACCCGGCTGAAGTCACCGAGAGCCGTCGTGCCGTCGTCGCCGGTCTTCGTGTAGATCCGAGTCAGGTGTACCGCCACACCGACAGGCTATGCGTGCGGTGACACGCCGACCAGGCCGGACCGGACGGCGCGGCCGCGGCAACCGTTCGGTGTGTTGCGCCGGACGGTCCAACCTTCGGCCGACACGTCGGGGCGAGCCCCGGCGCCGGTAGCCGTCCCGTTACCGTTCAGAACGTGGTGGAGCATTTCGCGGTCCGTGGCGGGGCCCGGCTGAGTGGGTCCGTCGACGTCGTCGGGGCGAAGAACAGCGTGCTCAAACTGATGGCGGCGGCGTTGCTCGCCGAGGGCCGGACGACGCTGGAGAACTGCCCGGAGATCCTGGACGTGCCGCTGATGGCGGACGTCCTGCGCAGCCTGGGCTGCACGGTGACGATCGAGGGCCCGACGGTGCACATCGACGTCCCGGCCGATCCCGGTGCGGAGGCCGACTACCGGTCGGTGTCCAAGCTGCGGGCCTCGGTCTGCGTGCTCGGCCCGCTGGTGGCCCGCTGCCGGCGCGCGGTCGTCCCGCTGCCCGGGGGCGACGCGATCGGCTCCCGCCCGCTGGACATGCACCAGAACGGCCTGCGCAAGCTCGGGGCGACGACCGACATCGTGCACGGCAGCGTCACCGCGTCCGCCGGGGACCTGCACGGCGCGCAGATCTGGCTGGACTTCCCCAGCGTCGGCGCGACCGAGAACATCCTGATGGCGGCGGTGCTCGCCGAGGGCACCACGGTCATCGACAACGCGGCCCGCGAGCCCGAGATCGTCGATCTCTGCGTGATGTTGCAGCAGATGGGCGCGAAGCTGGAGGGGGTGGGCTCGTCCACGCTGTCCGTGCACGGCGTCACCGGGCTCCAGCCGACCACGCACCGGGTGATCGGAGACCGGATCGTGGGCGCGACCTGGGCGTTCGCCACGGCGATGACGCGCGGCGAGGTGACCGTGCGCGGCGTGGACCCGCACCACATCGACCTGGTGCTGGACAAGCTGCGCAGCGCGGGCGCCGAGATCACCGTCGGCGAGCACGAGTTCACGATCGTGCAGGCGGAGCGCCCCCAGGCGGTCGACTTCGTGACGCTGCCCTACCCGGGCTTCGCGACCGACCTGCAGCCGATGGCGATCGCGCTGTCCGCGGTCGCCGACGGTACGTCCATGATCACCGAGAATGTGTTCGAGGCCCGGTTCCGGTTCGTCGACGAGATGGTGCGGCTCGGGGCCGACGCGCGCACCGACGGCCACCACGCCGTCGTCCGCGGGCGGCCGGAGCTGTCCAGCGCCCCGGTGTGGGCGAGCGACATCCGGGCCGGTGCCGGG
The DNA here is from genome assembly GCF_003945385.1 of Pseudonocardia autotrophica. Lineage (NCBI taxonomy): Bacteria > Bacillati > Actinomycetota > Actinomycetes > Pseudonocardiales > Pseudonocardiaceae > Pseudonocardia > Pseudonocardia autotrophica. The sequence goes on along the minus strand of NZ_AP018920.1, from coordinate 5,802,875 downwards.
CTGGTGCTGGCCGGGCTGTGCGCGCGCGGCTCGACCGAGGTGTGGGACGTCGCGCACATCGACCGCGGCTACCCGCGGTTCGTGGAGAACCTCAGCGCGCTCGGTGCGGACATCGCGCGGGTCGCCGGCGAGCCGGAGCGCTAAGAACTACCCGGCGGGTGTGCGGAGACCGGGCTCGTAGGGGGCCCCGAACCGGGACCCGTCGAACAGGCGGGCCACGACCGGATCGGTGCCGTCGCGGCCGACGTCGACGGCCGCGATCCGGGTAGTCCGCTCGGTGGCGTCCGGCGGGGTGAACGACAGGTAGGCGCGCAACCGGTCCACCGAGCCCGGCAGGTAGACCGCCGAGCGGAGCGACGGCCCGCGTTCCAGCGCGGCACCCGTCCCGGCCACGACGTGATCGCGCACCGCGCGATCGAGCACCGGCTCCAGGGTGTCCCGCAGATCGTCGGTGAGCGCCGGCCCGAACTCCCGATCGGCGGGCAGCTCGATCCCGTCGGTGCTCGCGAGGACCCGGGCGACGTGCCGGACCTCGGCGTCGAGTGCGTCGGCCTGCTCGGCCGACCGGAGGACCGCCGGCAGCCCCGGATCCACGGGCTCGGCCGGCCGAGCCGACGCCGGGACGACCGAGACCCGCAGGTCGACCTCGTGTCGATCGGTGACCAGTGCGGCGGCGCAGCGGTCCAGCAGCGGGAACAGATCGGCGCCGGCGTCGCTCTCGACGTCGGCGAGCACGGTGAGCACGATCCGCACCCGCGACGCGAGATCCAGCGGAACCGGCCGGCCCCGCTCCTCCCAGGAGACTCCGGTGACGCCGCCGAGCGCGGGCCCGCAGGGCCCCGCACCCAGCTCGCGCACCACCGCGGCGGCGGCTCGTGCCTCGTCGGTCCGCTCCGCGATCCGGCGCAGGCAGTCCGTGTCGCAGTCCCGATCGATCTCGAAGCGCAGGGCGGCGTCCGGATCGTCGACCAGTCCGGCCAGCGCGGTCCGCGGGGCGTCGCCGACCGGGTCGTCGATCCGCAGGATCCGCAACCCGCCCGGCACCGCGTCGTCGGCGATGCCCTGCGCGACCCGCTCCGACCGGCCGGTGAGCAGGACACCGCCGGCCACCGCGGCGGCCGCGACGATCCCGACGACCACGAGCACGACCACCCCTCGACGCATGACCCGGACCGTAGCCGGACGGGCCCGCCGCGGACTCCGTGCGAACACGGATGCCGTGCACTGCGGGGGTCGCCCGTTCGTGGCAGTCTTCCCGTCACAGTGACAGGAGGTCGGCATGGTGCGAACCCCCGATACGGCCGACGTGGCCAGGGCCGGCCGCGGAGCGCGGGACGTGGCCCATTCGACACCGGTCCGGATCGCGGCGCGGATCGGGATCGCCGCGAACGGTGTCCTGCACCTGATGATCGGCTGGCTGGCCGTGCAGGTCGCACTCGGCTCGGGCGGGCAGGCCGACCAGAACGGCGCGTTGGGCGCCATTGCCGCCGAGCCGCTCGGCCGGGCGTTCCTGTGGGTGCTGGTGATCGGGTTCGCCGCCGTCGTGCTGTGGCGGTCGGTCTCGGCGGTGTGGGGGTTCGGCTACCTGGGCGACCGCAAGAAGCAGCTGGCGAAGCGGGTCGTCTCGGCCGGGCTGGCGGTCGTCTATCTGGTGCTGGCGGTCGCGGCGGCGACGACGGCGATCCGCGGGCGGGCGTCGTCGGGCAGCGGCGGGGAAGCCACCGCCGGGCTGCTCGGCCTGCCGGGCGGACAGATCATCACCGCCCTCGTCGGGGTCGGTGTCGTGATCGGCGGCGGGGTGATGATCTGGAACGGCTGGACGAAGCGGTTCATGGAGGACCAGGACCTCGCCGGTGCCGACACCCGGATTCGGCGGCTCAACGCGCGCACCGGCCAGGTGGGGTTCATCGCCAAGGGGATCGCGGTCGGGGTGCTGGGGATGCTGCTCGGGGTCGCGGCGCTGACCTTCGACCCGCAGCGGGCGAACGGCCTGGACTCGGCGCTGAAGGCGCTGCGCGAGCAGCCCTACGGGGTGTTCCTGCTGATCGCGGTGGGGCTGGGTATCGCCTGCTACGGGATCTTCTGCTTCCTCGACGCCCGGTACCACCGGGTCACCTGAACGACTCGGTGTTGTCGGCCTCGACGAGGCCGTACTGGACGGCGGCTTCGTCGAGGCGTCTGCAGGCCTCGAGTAGTTCGGCCAGGTGCGCGGTGTGCGTATCGATGATGTGGTTGATCTTGGCCTGGAACATCTTCTGCGCGTCCCTGGAGATCGGATCGTCTCCGCAGCGTGGGATCGCCGTGAGTCCGGATGCTGTGCGGAGCGCTTCCTGTATCGAGCCGGCCTGTGTTGCGAGAGCAGCGCGTACCTGCTGAACGTTCGTGATGTTGATCTGTGTCATGAGGGAGTCGGAGGCTGTCCCGCGTGGACGAAACGCGTCGATGGCCATCCGTCGACCGTAGGGATGCAGGTCACCGGCGATCGGGTTTCTGCGGAGATGGTTCGCGATCGTGACGACGCCTCATTCGGCGGGCCGGAGATTCTGGATCACCTGTGTGGTGAATGCCTTCGCCCGTTGGCACACTTCCTCGATGGCGCCGCTTTCGTTCCTCATGTCGCGCCCGGTCAACTGGGTCAGCGTCCGCAGGCCCAGGTTGTCGGAAGTGTCGACGTAGTACGTGCACAGGGGGGCCGATGTTTCGTTGGCGGTGACCTGGACGACTCCGTAGCCGTCGATCTCCTGGACGGTCGAGTCCGGAGTTCCCACTGCGACCGCGGCCGGGACGGGGGTGGTCTGGACGCTGTAGTTGTAGCCGTTGCGGTAGTTGCTCCATCCGCAGAGCCGGGTCGGGCCGTCACCGAGTTCGGCGGAGTCGGGCTCGCCCGCCTCCACACCCAGTTCGTCCTGCTGCTCGGTGGTGAGGGCTGCACAGAGGTCGACCGAGGTGGTGTCGATGTCGGCGGGTCGGGGTGGGAAGGGGCCGGCGGGGGCGTCGGGGCTGCAGCCGGTGAGGAGCGCCGCGATCGCGACGAGCAGGACGGTCGTGCGGCCGTGGGTCGCTTTCGCCATGGAATCCTCCGGGGTGCTGGGAGATCTCAGGCTAGCGTCGATGATCACTGTCCGGAGTGGATTCGACCGCGTCGTCAGGGTCGGAATCGGTGGCGGGGTGATTCGGCGCCTGTTATCACCGGGTCACCTGAACGACTCGGTGTTGTCGCCCTCGACGAGGCCGTACTGGACAGCGGCTTCGTCGAGGCGTGCGCAGGCCTCGTACAGTTCGACCAGGTACGCGCCGTGTGTATCGAGGATGTGGTTGATCTTGGCCTGGAATATCTTCTGTGCGTCCCTGGAGACCGGATCGTCTCCGCACCGTGGGATCGCTGTGAGGTCGAGCGACGCATTGTTGAGCGCGAACTGAATGGAATCGACCTGTTCCATGAGTGCCGCGCGTGCTTGCAGGACGTTCGTGATGTTGATCTGTGTCATGAGCGAGTCGGAGGAAGTTCCACGGGGAGTCGTGCCTCGATATCCATTCGTCGACCGTACGAAAGCGGATGTCGGTAGACGCGGTTTTCGACGGAGAGATTCGCAGATGTGACCGCGTATCAACGGGCGGACCGGAGGTTCTCGATCACCTGTGACGTGAAGACCTCCGCGCGTCGGCAGACTTCCTCGATGAGGGTGGGGTCGCGCTTGTCGGGTCGGGTTGCCTGGGTCAGCGTCCGGATTCCCACGGTGTCGGAGGTGTCGACGTAGGTCATGCATTGCGGGACCGAGGTCGCGTGGGCGGGGACCTGGACGACCCCGTAGCCGCTGATTTCCTGGACGGTCGAGTCCGGGCTGCCCACGGTGACCGCGGCGGGGACCGGAAGGGTCTGGATGCTGTAGTTGTAGCCGTCGTCGAAGCTGCTCCACCGGCAGGTCCGGGTAGGGCCTTCGCTGAGTTCGGCGGTTCCGGGCACACCGGGCTCGACCCCGAGTGCGGCCTGTTGGTGCGGTGTCAGACCGGCACAGATATCGACCGAGGTGGTGTCGATGTCGGCGGGCCGGGGCGGGAAGGGTCCGGCGGGGACGTCGGCGCCGCAGCCGGTGAGGAGCGCCGCGATCGCGACGAGCAGGACGGTCGTGCGGCCGCGGGACGCTCTCGCCACGGGATCCTCCGGGTCGCTGGGAGGTCCCAGGCTAACGCCGGCGGGCACCGTCCGGAGTGGATTCGACCGACTCGTCACCGCAGGCTCGGCCATTGCGTTCTTAACGATTGATCAGTAGGTTCCCGATACCGCCTCGACGTGGAGGGAACCCGCATGACCGTGGTCGACGAGACCCAGGAGACCCCGACACCGGAGTACCGCAGGGCGGTGCGTGCCTGGCTCGCGGCGCACGCCCCCGGTTCGCTCGCCGGGCTGCCCGCCGACGAGCAGCTGCGGCGGTCCCGGGAGTTCCAGGCAGCCCTCTACGACGCCGGGTACGCGGGCATCACCTGGCCCGAGAGCGTCGGCGGGCAGGGCCTCGGGCAGGCCGAGCAGCAGGCGTTCTCCGACGAGGCGGCCGAGCACGAGCTGCCGCTGTACCCCTTCATGATCGGTATGGGGATGTGCGGGCCCACGGTCGTCGACCTGGGGACCGACGCCCAGCGGGACCGGTACCTGCGGCCGCTGCTGCGCGGCGAGGAGATCTGGTGCCAGCTGTTCTCCGAGCCGGGCGCCGGATCCGACGTCGCCAGCCTGCAGTCGCGCGCGGTGCTCGACGGTGACCGCTGGATCCTCAACGGCCAGAAGGTGTGGACGACCAACGCCCAGTTCGCCGACTTCGGCGCGGTCCTGGCCCGCACCGATCCGGACCGGCCGAAGCACGCCGGGCTGACGATGTTCATCGTCGACATGCACGCACCCGGGGTCACGGTCCGCCCGCTCAAGGACATGACGGGGCGGTCGCCGTTCAACGAGGTCTACTTCGACGACGTCGAGATCCCGGTCGAGAACGTGCTCGGCGAGATCGGCGGCGGCTGGCACGCCGCGGTGACGATGCTCGGGCACGAGCGGGTGTCGATCGGCTCGGCCCGCAGGCCGCGCCGGAGCCCGCTGGAGTTCACCTCGCTCGCCGAGCGCGCCCGGGCGGCGGGCGTCGACACCGACCCGGTGGTGCGCGACCGGCTCGCCGAGCTCTACGCCCACGAGCGTGCGCTCGCGTTGCTCAACTCCCGGATCCGGCAGGAGACCGCGGCCGGTCGGCCGCCGGGTGCGCGCGGCTCGGTCCTCAAGCTCGCCGGGGCACTCCAGCTGCGGCGCGCGATCGAGGTGGCGGGTCTGGTCTCGGGCGCCGACGCGATCGCCTGGGACCCGTCCGACACGAGCGGCGACGAACTCGCGCTGGCGATCAACGCGGCGCCGTCGTCGAGCATCGCGGGCGGCACCAACGAGGTGCAGCGCAACATCATCGGTGAGCGGATCCTCGGACTGCCGAAGGAGCCGCAGGTCGATCGGGACGTCCCGTTCCGCGAGCTGGCGGTCGGGACCCAGCGGCGGGAGGGGACCCGGTGACGCTCGTTCCGGACAGCGAGGTGGAGGAGCTGCGCGCCGCGGTCCGCCGGTTCCTCGGCGACAAGGCGCCCTCGGAGCGGGTCCGCGCGGTACTGGACGGCGATCCCGGTCACGACCCGGCCGTCTGGTCCGGCCTCGCGGCCCAGGGCGTACTCGGGCTGGTGGTGCCCGAGGAGCTGGGCGGCGGCGGAGCCGGGCACGTGGAACGCGCCGTCGTCGCGGAGGAGCTGGGGCGTGCGCTCACCCCGGCACCGTTCCTGGCGTCGGCCGTGCTCGCCACCGACGCGCTGCTGGCACTCGACGACGAGCCGGCGCGCGCCGAGTTCCTGCCGCGCCTCGCCACCGGCGAGCTGGTCGGCACCGTGGCGGTCGCCGAGTGTGGCGGGGAGTGGGATCGCACCGGCGGGCGAACCACCGCGACCGCCGCGGACGGCCGGTGGGAGCTGACCGGCGTCAAGACACCGGTACTCGCCGGGGACACCGCCGGGCTGGTGCTGGTGCTGGCCCGCACGGCCGACGGGCCGGGCTGGTTCGCCGTCGACGGAGCCGCGCCCGGGCTGACCCGTGAACGGCTGAGCACGCTGGACCCGACGCGGCGGCTCGCCGCGCTGAGGTTCGACGCGACCCCGGCGCGCCACCTCGCGTCCGCCGATCCGGCCGCCGCGCTCGGCACGGTCGCCGATCTCGCCGCGGTGGCGCTCGCCGCCGAGCAGACCGGGCTGATGCAGCGGGCGCTGGAGCTGACCGTCGAGTACGCGACGCTGCGGGTGCAGTTCGGCCGTCCGATCGGCTCCTACCAGGCGGTGAAGCACGGCTGTGCCGACGTGTACAGCGCATGGGAGCACGCCGTCTCGGTGGTGCGGCACGCCGCATGGGCGGCCGACCACGATCGCGCCGAGCTGCCGGTGGCGGCGGCACTCGCCCAGACCTACACCGGCCCGGCGGCGTTCACCGCGGCGACCGCGATGGTGCAGTACCACGGTGGAGTCGGCTACACCTGGGAGCACGACGCGCACCTGTTCTACAAGCGGGCCAAGAGCGCCGAGCAGCTCCTGGGGTCCCCTGCCGGGCACCGGGCCCGGCTCGCCGAGCGGCTCGGGCTGTAGCGCCGGAGCCGGACCGAGCACCGTGACCGAAGTGAGGACACCGATGTCCGCTACCGCGATCCCCGGCCGGGGGATGACGATGAGCGATCTCGTCGCCCGGCACGCCCGCATCTCCCCGGACGTCGTGGCGCTCGCCGATCCGGCGGGCCGGCGGACCTACCGCGAGCTCGACGCCAGGGTCGACCGGCTCGCCGGCGTACTCGCCGGCCGCGGGATCGGGGCCGGCGACCGGGTCGCCGTGCTCGGGCTGAACAGCATCGAGGTCGTCGAGTCCTGGCTCGCGGTCCTGCGGCTCGGGGCGATCGCGGTGCCGGTGAACTTCCGGCTCGCGCCCGACGAGATCCGCTATGTCCTCGACGACAGCGGATCGAGCCTGGTCGTCGCCGATCCGGCGCTGGCCCCGGCCGTCGAGAAGGCCCGCGCGGGAGCCCCGTCCGTCGGGTCGGTCATCACCTTCGGCGAGGAGTACGAGGCGCTGCTCGCGGACGGCCCCGACCTGCCCGAGGTGCCGGCGGTGTCCGACGAGGCACCGGCCTACATCATGTACACCTCCGGGACGACCGGCTTCCCGAAGGGCGCGGTGCTCACCCACCGCAACCTGTACCTGCACGCCTTCTGCTCGATGGCGACCCTGGGGCTCACCGGCGACGACCGGGTGTGGATGTCGGCGGCGCCGCTGTTCCACATCGCCGGACTGTCCGGGATGCTGCCGGTGCTGATCACCGGGGGGAAGGTCGTGATCCCGCCCTCGGGCGGCTTCGACCCGGTGCAGACCGTGCGCACACTCGTCGACGAGGGCGTCACGTCGTGCTTCATGGTCCCGGCCCAGTGGCAGGCCGTCTGCGCGGTCGATCTGGCCGCCCACGACCTGTCCCGGCTGCGCCGGATCTCCTGGGGCGCCGCCCCGGCGTCGACCACCCTGCTCCGCACCATGATCGATGCGTTCCCGCAGGCCGAGGTCTGCACCGCTTTCGGGCAGACCGAGTGCAGTCCGGTCACCACGAACCTGCGCGGCGAGGACGCGATCCGCAAGATCGGGTCGATCGGCACGCCGATGGTCGGGGTGGAGGTCCGGATCGTCGACGAGGACATGAACGACGTCCTGCCCGGGGAGGTCGGCGAGATCGTCTACCGCAGCCCGATGGTGATGACCGGCTACTGGAACAAGCCCGCGGAAACCGCCGAGGCGTTCCGCGGCGGCTGGTTCCACTCCGGTGACCTGGTGCGCGCGGACCCGGACGGCTATCTCTACGTCGTCGACCGCAAGAAGGACATGATCATCTCCGGCGGGGAGAACATCTACTGCGCCGAGGTGGAGAACGTCCTCGCCGGGCATCCGAAGATCGCCGAGGTGGCGCTGATCGGCGTCCCGGACCCGAAGTGGGGGGAGACGCCGCTGGCCGTCGTCGCACCCCGGGATCCGGCCGATCCGCCGACCGAGGCCGAGATCGAGGCGTACGCCAGGGAGCGGCTGGCCGCCTACAAGCGCCCCCGGCACCTGCAGCTGGTGGACTCGCTGCCCCGCAACCCGAGCGGCAAGGTGCTCAAGACCGTGCTGCGGGACCGGCACACCTGATCCCGCGCGCTACTCGAACGAGCCGCGGGACAGCACGACCTTCGCGTCCTTGACGTCGCGTGGGAAGACCAGCAGCGCGTAACCGGCTCCGGTCTCGTCGCGGGAGACGGTCGCCCGGATGCCGGCCGCACGCAACCGGTCGCGCAGCACCCGGGCGGCGTCCGGGCCGGGGACCCGGGACACCTCGGTGAGCAGGCCGGTCGCCACCGGGTCGTCCGGGTCGTCGGTGGGCAGTTTCACGTTCCGCTGGTGGCCGAACGTCCAGCGCAGCAGCAACCCGATCAGGACCAGTGTCGTGACCAGGCCGATCACCGTGCCCAGCCTGGGGACGAGGTCCAGATTCATGGGTCGATGGTCGCACCGGAGGAGCCCGTCCGCCGCACGGCGGGGCGAGGCGGCCCGGCACCGATACCGCCGCGAGCCGGCGCGCAGCGGTGCGGGCAGCCCGGTCCGCGCCGATCAGCCGTAGAGCGCTTCGGCGTTACCGCGCAGCACGAGCCGGGCCAGCTCCCCGTCGCCGGTCGCGGCGCTCAGCCGGGCGAGCTCACCGGCGCGGTCGCCCCACGGCTCGTCGCTGGCGAACAGCACGCGGTCGGCGCCGATCCCGCGCTTCTCGATCTCCGCCGCCATCCAGCGCGGCGCGAACCCGATCGCCCAGCTGGTGTCGGTGTAGACCTTCTTCCCGGCCGAGATCCAGTCGAAGAACCGGCTGCCGATCAGCTTGATGTGTCCGCTCATCCCCCCGCCGAGGTGCACCATGTGCAGCCGGACGTCGTCGGCGTACCAGTCGACGAGGTTCCCGATCTCGTCCACGTCCGAGGCGCCACCGGGCGAGGTGTGCACGTGCACGGTCAGATCGTGCTCGCGGGCGGTGGCGAAGATCCGGTCCAGCGCGGGGCGGCACTCCGGGTCCGACGCCCGCCCGCCGAGCAGGAAGCTGATCTTGATGACCCGGACACCGGGCTCGCCGGCGAGCTTGAGCGCCTCGGCGGTCAGCTCGGCGTCCTGCGGGCGGGGGGAGGCCCAGATGCCCGCGCGGATCCGGGAGTCGGCCGCGGCGGCCTCGAGGCAGAGCGGGTTGAGCGCGAACGACGCCGAGACGTCCGGCACCCCGTAGTTCGGGATGGCGAGGGTGAGCTCGGTGCCCTCGGCGTCGAGGTCGTCCTGCAGCTGGCGGATCGTCTCGCGGGCGGCGATGTCCGGATTGACCGGCGGCCCGCCGTAGAAGGGGTAGGAGGGCAGGACGCCCAGGTGCCGGTGCGCGTCGTGCGGCGTGAGGACAGTCATGTCGTATAGTAGATCACGCCTACTATAGCGATCGCCAGTCCGCGGGAAGCGCCGCGAGCGCCGCGGCGAGCACCCCGGCCGGTGAGCGCCCGGACGCCCGGGCGACGGCCTCGACGTCGTCGTACTCCGGCTGGGCGTTCAGCACCCGTCCGTCCCGGCGGGCGATCTTGACCCGCACCGGATGGCCGTGCACGGTCACCGAGCGGATCTCGCGCTCCAGCACGTCCCGCTCCCAGGTGGTGTGCCGCAAGCCGATCGCCGAGGTGGTCGCGAAGATCACCGCCGCTGCGGCGGTCAGCAGGTCCGGTGGCACGAGCGCGCTGAGGACGTGCGCCGGCCGTCCCTTCTTCATCAGAATCGGGGTCAGCCAGGCGTCCAGGGCGCCCGCGGACAGCAGATCGGCGAGTACCGACGGCCACAACCGCGGGTCCATGTCGTCGACGTTCGTCTCCACCAGGACGACCTGGCCGGTGCCGGCTCCGTCCGGGACCGGATGCCCCGCCAGCAGGCGCAGGACGTTCGCGTGCCCGGACGGGTCCCGGCCGCCTGCGCCGACGCCGACCGCCTCCACGACCATCGGGGGTTGCGGGCCGTATCCCTGCGACCAGGTCCGCAGCAGCGCCGCACCGGTCGGGGTGCAGGACTCGGTGCTGCCCGGTCCGCTCGTCGTCGGGACCCCGCGCAGCAGCTCGACCACGGCCGGCACCGGCACCGGCAGCGATCCGTGCGCCCCGCGGACGCGGCCGGATCCGACGGCGATCGTCGACACGGTGAGCCGCTCCAGGCCGAGGTGGGTGAGCCCGGCGCAGGTGCCCACGACGTCGGCGATCGAGTCGAGGGCGCCGACCTCGTGGAACGCGACCTCGTCCACCGGGGAGCGGTGCACCGTGGCCTCGGCCGCGGCGAGCCGGGCGAACGCCGCACGGGCACGCTCGCGGACGGCGTCGTCGAGCGGCGCGGTGTCCAGCGTCGCGGAGATCTCCCGCCATCTGCGGTGGGTGTGCGGGGCGGCAGCCACCGCCACCCGGCAGTGCACGGCGGCCAACCCGCCCCGGGTGACCTCCTCGGCCGCCAGCCGGACCTCGCCGGGGGCCAGTGCGTCCACCGCGTCCTGCAGGACGTCCAGTGGTACTCCCGCGCCGAGCAGCGCGCCGAGCAGCATGTCGCCGGAGGCGCCCGCGGTCGCGTCGATCCAGCCGATCATCGCGGTCCCGCCGTGCGGCGGGCGATCCGGGCGGCGAGTACTCCGGCCCCGTAGCCGTTGTCGATGTTGACCACCGCCGTCCCGGGGGCGCAGGAGGTGAGCATCCCGAGCAGGGCGGCCAGGCCACCGAATGCCGCGCCGTAGCCGGTCGAAGTCGGGACGGCGAGTACCGGGACCCCGGTGAGTCCACCGACGACGCTGGTGAGGGCCCCCTCCATGCCGGCGACCACGACGACGCAGTCCGCCCGGCCGAGGTCGTCGCGGATCGCCAGCACCCGGTGCACGCCGGCCACCCCGACGTCGGCGATGACCCGTGCGTGCGCACCGTGCACGAGCACGCTCAACGCGGCCTCCCGGGCGACCGGGATGTCGGCGGTCCCTCCGGTCACCACCAGCACCGAGCCGTTCGACGGGGGGAACGGCCCCAGCGTCGCCGCCCGCGCGTCCCGGTGCAGTGCCGCCGCGGGCAGCGCCGCGGCGAGCGCGTCGAACATCGCGTCGTCGAGCCGGGTGGCCAGCACCGCCCGCTCCGGGTGGGTGGCGTGCAGCTCGGTCATCAGCTCGACGACCTGGTCGGGTGTCTTGCCCTGGCCGAAGATCACCTCGGGGTCGCCGGTGCGTCGCAGCCGGTCGTGGTCGAGCCGTGCGGCTGGCTCCGGATCCATCGTGCGCACCCTCCTCGGGTGGTCCTGGCGCGAGTATCGTCGTCGGCTCGTGAGCTGCGCGACGATGCGGGGGCGGGTGATGGCGGTGTGCGGGCCGGGGGGCGAGCCGGTCATCGCACCGGACCTGCACGCCTCGGTCACCGGGTTGCTGGCCGGGATGGGCCACCGGGTGGTGGCGTGCAGCGGGGGTGTCGACAGCCTGCTGCTGTCCGACCTGGCACATGCCGCGGACCCGGCGTCGACACTCGTGGTGCACGCGGTCACCCCGGCGGTGCCGGACGAGGCCACCCGCCGGGTGGTGACGACCGCGCACCGGCTCGGCTGGCGCCTGCGGCTGGTCCGCTCCGGCGAGTTCGGCGACGAGCGCTACCTGGCCAACCCGACCGACCGGTGCTTCCACTGCAAGACCCACCTCTACGACGAGCTGGACCGGGTCGCCGCGGCGTCCGACGTCGCGGACGCGGTGCTGCTCAGCGGCGCCAACCTCGACGACCTGGGCGAGTACCGGCCCGGGTTGCGCGCCGCCGCCGAGCACCGGGTGCGGCACCCGTTCGTCGAGGCGGGCGCCGGCAAGGCCGCGATCCGGGAGCTGGCCGCCGCCCGTGGCCGGGCGTGGCACGACCTGCCCGCGGCACCGTGCCTGGCCAGCCGGCTCTACAGCGGCACCCGGGTCACGCCCGATCTGCTGCGCGCGGTGGAGGCGGGCGAGCAGCTCCTGCGTGAGCTGACCGGGATGCGGACGGTGCGGTGCCGGGTGCGTGGGCAGCAGGTGCGGATCGAGGTGGGTGACGACGACCGGCACCGGGTCACCGAGCCGGTGCTCGCTGCGGTGAGCCGGGTGATGCGCGAGCACTCGGCCGGGCTCGGACCCGCGCAGCTGGACGCGCTGCCCTACGCCCCCGGTCGCGCGTTCGTCCGGCTCCGGCCGCCCGGCCGCTGAGCGCCCTCACCGGCCCGTGCCGCCATCGGCGACCGACGTGCGTACCTCGATCTCCGGGCCGCCGCGCAGCGTGTTGGTCACGTAGCAGACCCGCTCGGCCTCGGCGGTCAGTCGTGCCAGCTCGTCGGGGGACACTCCGCCGACGACCGCGGAGACCGTGATCGAGCGGAACCGCGGGCCGTCGTAGGTGCCGGTCACCTCGACCCGCACCGGGTCCGGGGCCAGGCCCCGCCGGGCCGCGCAGTAGGACAGCGCGATCGTGAAGCAGGAGGCGACGGCGCCGAGCAGCATGTCGGTCGGCTGCGGCCCCTGGTCGGTGCCGCCGACCGAGGCCGGTTCGTCGACGACGAACTCGTGCTCACCCGCCCGCACCCGGCACCGCAGACCGGCCTCACGGACCGCCGTCACCTGTCGTTCCACGAGCTGCTCCCTCGGTGGCTGCGCAACGGTGCTGCAACAGCGTCGGACATGGTGGTCCGGGTCACATGATCCAGGCGTTGGAGGTGCGTCGGAATGTCAGTGCAGCCGGTTCCGTCCCCGTCGGTGCTCCCGATCCGGGTGGTGCGTGCGGATCCGCCGGTCGTACGCGCGATCGGGTGCCGATACCGGGACGGCGGGTGGGCCGAGCACCACGATCGGCTGTGCCGGGTCGAGACCGACCCCGGTGAGCTGCTCGATCTGATGGAGCTGGCGGTGACCTGGCACGAGCTCGACTGGAGCGCGGCCGCGGTGGTGCCGCCGAGCCGGTGGTCCGACTTCGCCGAGCAGCACACCTGGCGGGACCCGGAGTGGGCGGAGCGGCTCTTCGCGCTGGCCACCGACGTCGCGTTGCGCCCTGCGGGGCCGATCCCGGCACGCGCCGTCGACGCCGTGGGCTGGTGACGCCGGGCGCGAGCGGGCTCCGGCGCGGTCACGCCCGCACCAGTCCGGTGACCCGATCGGTCCGAAGATCGGCGACGACCGCGCGGTCCGCGCCGCGCCGCAGGGACAGCACCCCGCCGTCGTCGAGCCGTCCGACGACCGCCGCGGCGAGATCGCGCTCGTGGAAGGCGGCGAGCACCTCCGGTTCCCGGCCGGCCGGGGTCGTCAGCAGGAACCCGAAGCTGGGGAAGCAGGTCAGCCACTCGGCCGGGCCGACCCCGGCGGGCCGGGGTACCGCGTCCAGGTCGAGCTCGACGCCGAACGGCCCCCACTCCAGCAGCATCGCCAGCGAGCCGACCAGCCCGGCCATGCTGATGTCCTTCGCGGCCGCCGCCGCGCCCGAGGCGGCGAGCCGGGCCAGGACGGCGACGTCGCCGGCGCACCGGTCGCGCCGGTTCTCGAAAGCAGGGAAGAACGGGAAGTCCGGGCGCATCCGGCCGTCCAGTGCGGCGGCGACCACCAGGCTCTGGCCGGGCGCGCAGCGGGTCACCGACAGCGCCCGGTCGTCGAGCTCCCCGAGCGCGAACGCGGACACCGCCGGTGTCCCGTCGTGCGGGGTGAGGTGGCCGCCGAGCAGCGGGATGCCGAACAGCGCACAGCCCTCGCGGAGCCCCTCCAGGACGGCCCGGGCGACGCCGGCGGGGGCGACCACCGTGTCGACGATCCCCAGCGGCCGGGCGCCCATCGCGGCCACGTCGTTGACGTTGGTCAGGACCGCGGCGAAACCGGCGGCCCGCGGGTCGCGTTGCACGAACGGTGGCCACACCGCCTCCCCGCAGGCCACGACCCGGCCACCGGCGGTGCGGACCACGGCGCCGTCGTCGCCGGGACCGGCTTCCCAGTCGGTGGGGCCGACGACGTCGGACACCAGGCCGATCGCCGCCTTCGCCGTCCATCCGGGGTGGTCGCGGACCACGCGTGCCAGCTCGGCGACGTCGGGCCCGGGCGGCGCGGGGGCAGATGCCGGGATGCGAGTCATATCTACAATAGTAGATGCTTGTGCACTATCCGGGCTAGGATGAGCGGGTGTCCGCAGCCGACTTCCTCGAGCTCCCCCGGCGCCCCCCGAAGCCCCGGCGGGTCGGGATCACGCACGTGCTCGACGCCGGGACCGGCGTCGCCGCGCTCGCCGACCTGCTGCGTTCGGCGGGCCGGTCCGCCGACATCTGGAAGGCCGGCTGGGGCACCGCCTATCTCGACCCGACGCTGCGGGAGAAGCTCGCCCTGCTGCACGGCGCGCAGGTCGCGACCTGCCTCGGCGGGACCCTGCTCGAGATCGCCTGGGCCCAGGGCGCGGACCACCGGTGCCTGGACTGGGCGGCCGAGGCGGGCTTCAGCCACGTCGAGGTCTCCCGTGGCACCGTCGCCATGCCGCTCGCGGCCAAGCGTGCGCTGATCCGCCACGCCGCGACCCGCTTCACGGTGCTCGCCGAGGTCGGGACCAAGGATCCGGCGGAGGCGGCGGTCCCGTCCGCGTGGCGGGACGAGGCGCTGGGTGATCTCGACGCCGGCGCGGACCTCGTCGTGGCCGAGGGGCGGCAGAGCGGCACCGTCGGAATCTATGACGCCGCGGGCGCCGTGCGGCCGGAGGTCGTCGAGGCACTGGTCGCCGCGGTGGGTGCCGGCGACGTCGTGTTCGAGGCCCCCCGCGCCGCCCAGCAGGCCTGGTTCGTGCGGCGCTTCGGGCCGGAGGTCAATCTCGGGAACATCGCCCCGGGCGAGCTGCTGGGGGTCGAGACCCTCCGGCTGGGGCTGCGCTCGGACACCGCGCACGCCACGGCGCGGCCGACGCTCGCCGGACGGGACTCGTGACCGTCCCGCAGCGGAGGCGCTCCAACACGATTCCCGGCCGGTACCGGGGTGTCGCGGTGGCCCGGGTCGACGTGCCGCTGACCGACGGGGCTGCCCTGCAGTCGCTGCTCCTCGGCCGGGAGGCGTACTGGAAGACCCGGTTCGTGGTGGTCCATCACGGCCGGACCGGCCTCGGGCCCGGACCGGTCGCCCTGGTCGCGGTCACCCGCGACGATCCCGAGTCGCTGTTCGCCCCGATCACCGGGGTGACGGTGCTGGCCGGGCCGGACGAGTGCGCGCTGGTGACGGCCCCCGACTGCGACACGGCGATCCCGTCCGCGCTGGTCGCGGCCGCGACCGAGGGTGCCCCCGGCGCGCGGGCGGTCGTCGTGCTGGGCCGCTACGCCCACGTCAACTTCGTGCTCGATCCCGAGCCGATGGTGGTGACGGTGCGCGAGGTCGTCCCGCCGTACCCGCCGAAGCTGCTGGACCAGGCGAACCGGGTGGTCGCGGTGACCGAGACGCTGCGCCCGGTGCGGCTCGATCCCGAGATCGTCGAGCTGCCGGAGCTGGCCGCCCGGCATCCCGCAGGCCACTACCTGCTGCCCTGCCGGGGTGGCGGCGCCGAGATCCCCGGCGTGCGGTTGTCCTATCTGGATGAACGTCCGGAGCGCGCGGACTGGACGCTGCTCGGCTGCGAGCGGACCCGGCAGATCCACAAGTGGTTCTACGGCGACGACGCCCCGGGCGTCGACATCTGCCCGCTGGTGCAACCCCCGACCGGCCCGCTGCTGACCAAGTGCTGCCTGCAGCAGGAGGAGATGCGCAGCGGCACCACCGACGGTCTGCCGTGGGTGTCGGTGCCGTGGGGGTCGTCGCTGGAGACCGTGCGGGACGCACTGCTGACACTCGCCGGGCGGGAGGAGCCGCAATGGTCGCCCGCCTGACCGAGTCCCCGGTCTACGCCCACCTCTGGTCCACCCCGGAACTGGACCGGCTGCTCGGCGAGCGGGCCCGCTGGCAGGCCTGGCTCGACGTGCTCGTGGTCCTCGCCCGGGTGCAGGCCCGCGCGGGCATCGTGCCGGTCCGCTCCGCCGAGGTGATCGCCGAGCGGGCCCGGGTGGAACTGCTGGACTGGGACCTGATCACCGAGCAGACCCGGCGGACGTCGCACTCGACGCTCGGCCTGATCCGCGGCCTGCGCGCCGTGCTGCCGCCCGAGGCCCGGGAGGACGTGTACGTCGGCGCCACTGTCCAGGACCTCACCGACACCTGGTTCGGCCTGCTCATGCGCGACGTCGGCGATCTGGCCGTGCGGGACGTGACGGCCGTGCGGGACACCACGTTGAGGCTCGCCCACGAGTACCGGAACACCCCGATGGCGGGACGTACCCACGCGCAGCCCGGCGCACCGATCACCTTCGGGCTCAAGGCGGCCTCCTGGGCCGACGAGCTGGGCCGCCATCTCGACCGGCTGCGCGAGGGCCGGGACCGGTGGGCGGTCGGCCAGCTGGCCGGCGCGGTCGGGGCACTGGCGTTCCACGACGTGGCCGGGGGCGATCCGCTGGCGCTGCGCGCGGCCTTCTGCGCCGAGCTCGGCCTGGGCGATCCGGGGATCTCCTGGCTGACCAGCCGGGACCGAGTGGCCGAGTTCGGCTGGGTGCTGGCCGCGGTCTGCGCGACGACGGCCCGGATCGGCGGTGAGGTCGTCGCTTTGCAGCGGCCCGAGATCGGTGAGCTCGCCGAACCGACCCGTCCGGAGGCCGTCGGCAGTATCACCATGCCGCACAAGCGGAACCCGGAGCTGGGGGAGCACCTCGACACCCTCGCCCGGCTGGCCAGGGCGGCGTCGGGGGTGCTGCTGGAGGGCACGGTCGCGCTGCACGAGCGGGACGGGCGCGGCTGGAAGGCGGAGTGGGCGGCGCTGCCCGAGGTCTGCCTGCTCACCGGTACCGCGCTCGGGCTGGCCCGCGAGCTGGTCGACGGCCTGGAGGTGTATCCGGAGGCGATGCGCGACAACCTCGCCCGGCACGGCGACCGGCTCGCCTCCGAACGGATCCTGGGCATGCTCTCGCTCCGGCTGGGCAAGCACGCCGCCCAGGAGTTGCTGCACGAGGTGCTCGCCCCCACCACGCCCGGCGAAGAGGCCGCGGTGGATCTCGCGACCGCGGTGGCGGCCCGTGGGGTGGCGACCGCCGAGGAGGTGCGCGAGTGGTCGGCGCGGCCGGCGACCCGGGCCGCGACGGCCATGGTCGACATCGTGCTGCAGCGGGCCGGGTGGGAGTCGTGAGGCAGCCGTGAGCACCCGCCCGCAGCTCGCGGCACTGCCCACCCCGGTGCTGCCGGCCGACCGCCTGCGCGCCGCACTCGGGTGCGCCCCGGTCTGGATCAAGCGGGACGACCTGACCGGCTTCGCGCTCGCCGGGAACAAGGCGCGTCCGCTGGAGTACCTGCTCGGTGACGCGCTGGACCGCTCGCGGGACCTGCTGGTGACCGGCGGCGGAGCGGACTCCAACTTCGTGCCGGCCGCGGCGCTGGCCGCGCGGGTCTGTGGTCTGGACTGCGAGATCGTCACCGTGCCCGGCACCGGACGCGACGGCACGAACCTGCGGCTGGCCCGGGCGGCAGGCGCCCGGGTGCATCTGCTGGACAGCCCGCGCCGGGACCGGATCGACGACGCCGTCGCCGAGCTGGCCGCCCGCCGGACCGTCGAGGGACGACGGCCGGTCGCGATCCCGCGGGGCGGTTCCACCGCGCTCGGGGCCCGCGGGTTCGCCCGGGCCGCCGCCGAACTCGCCGACCAGGTCGGAGCCGGTCTGCTGCCTGCCCCCGGGCTGATCGTGATCGCGCTCGGCTCCGGGGGCAGCGCGGCCGGTCTGCTGGCCGGCCTGGCCGCGACCGGTCTGGGTGCCCGGCTGCTCGGGGTGTCGGTCAGCCGGCCCCCGGCGGAGGCCGATGCCGTGGTGCGCCGGCTGGCGGCGGAGTGTGCGGCCGGTACCGGGCGACCGGCACCCGGCCCTGAGCGCTGGGAGGTGGTCGACGCCCGCGGCGCCGGTTTCGGGATCGCCTCGGACACCGAGCGGGCAGCGGCCGGGCTCGGGCTCCGGACCGAGGGCCTGCTGCTCGACGACACCTACGGGGCGAAGGCGTTCGCCGAGGCCGTGCGCCGGCTGCGCGCCGGAATCGAGGGGCCCGTCCTGTACTGGCACACCGGCGGCGTCGCATCCGTGCTGGCCCATCTGCCGGCCGCCGAGAACCGAGGGGAACGATCATGACCGAACTACCGCCCGGAGGCGGTCCCGCACCCCGTGGCGGGGCGGCTCCGGAACTGGTGGAGTCCGGCTTCCACCTGGAGAACGCCGACGCCCCGTTCCTGCATCACGGGCTCAATCTCGCCGATCTGGCGCACGTGCTCGACCTGCGCCACCGCGACCTGGTCCCGGCCGCCGCCGCGGCCACCCTGCTCGACCTGATCCTGGAGGCCGAGCGGACCCCGGCCGAGGAGTTCCCCTACGACGCCGCGTTCGGCGAGCCCTACAACTCCCGCGAGGCCTACTTCGTCTCCCGGGTCGGTGACGTCGCCGGCTGGCTGCACGCCGGACGCCCGCGCCGGGAGGCGGTCCGTATCGCGCTGCGGATACACGTCCGGCGGCAGATCGCCGAGCTGGCAGCCGAGGCGGGCCGGTTCGCCTCGGTGGTCGCCGACCGCTCGCGGGAGCACGCGCACACCCTGATGCCCGACCAGACCTACCTGCAGCAGGCCCAGCCGTCGACGTTCGGGCACTACCTGCTCTCGTTCGCCTATCCCGCGCTGCGGGACGCGCGCCGGTTGCTCGACGAGCTCGACGAGATCGACTGCAGCCCGGGCGGCGCCGGTTGTGTGAACGGGACTCGGCTGCTCGACGATCGCACCGTCGTCGCCGACCTGCTGGGCTTCGCCGGCGTCATCGAGCACACCCGGGACGCGATGTGGCAGGTCGACGGCTTCATCCACGTCCTGGCGACGGCGGCGAGCCTGGTGTCCACGCTCAGCAAGCTGGCCGAGGACCTGGAGATCTGGTCCTCGGCCGAGTTCGACTTCGTCGATCTCGCCGACGGGTTCACCCGGGCCAGCGTGCTCATGCCGCAGAAGCGCAACCCGTACTCGCTGGCGATCATCCGGGGCGCCTGCGGTGTCCTGATCGGCCGGATCAGCGGGTTCCTCGCCGTGGTGAAGAGCCCGTCCGCCCGCAGCGACAACCTCATCTACGCCTACGGCGAGGTACCCCGAGCGCTCGACCTGGCGCTGCGGATCACCCGGCTCGCCACCGGTGTCGTCCGCACCCTGCAGGTGCATCCGGAGCGGATGACCGAGGAGCTCAACCGCGGGTACAGCCAGGCGACCGACCTGGCCGAGCACCTCGTTCAGAGCTGCGACATCGACTACCGGTCGGCCTACCTGATCGTCGGACGGGCGGTCCGCGACGCCTCCCGCGACGGGGTCCCCGGAATCGGGATCACCGGGGAGCGGGTGGACGCCGCGGCCCGCGAGCAGCTGGGCCGGACGCTCGGCATGGCAGGCACCGACCTGTCCGCGGTGCTGGATCCGTGGCGGATCGTGCAGTCCCGGTCGGCCCCCGGCGGCGCGGCCCCGGACGAGGTGTGCCGGATGGCCGGCGACCTCTCGTCGCGCAGCGCACAGCTGACGACGACCGCCACCGACCGGCTGGCCGTGTTCGACCGCACCGAGCGGGGCGTGCTCGCCACCGCCCGGGCCACCGCATCCCGGGAGGAGAACCCGTGACCACGAACCCGACCGTCGAGCTGCCCGAGCGGATCGAGGTGGTGAACATCGGGCTGCCGATGTTCACCGACGCCGTGCGGGAGCAGGGCGTGCCCGTCGTCGGCGTGGACTGGCGGCCACCGGCCGACGGGCGGCTCGACGTCGTGCGGGCGCTCCGTGTGCTGTACGCGGACCCGTCGATCGAGCGGGCCAACGCCGAGGTGGTGCGCCGGCTGGACACCGGGGTGCCGCAGCTGCGCACGGTGTCACCGGCCGGTGCGGTGGTGCCCGGCCTGACCGGTCGGATGCTGCTGCACTGCGGGCCGGCGATCACCTGGGACCGGGTCTGCGATCCGCTGCGCCGGTCCATGCGGGCCGCCGTCGTGGCCGAGGGATGGGCGTCCGACGTCGCCGGGGCGGACGAGCTGCTGGCCACCGGTGCGATCGCGCTGTCCCCGGCGAACGACCACGACACCGTCGTCCCGATGGCGAGCGCGATCGGGCCGGGCACGCCGGTCCTGGTCGTCGAGCACCGCGGTGACGGCGACGGCCGGACCTGGCGCGCGTTCGCCCCGCTGAACCAGGGCCCGGGGGAGACCCCCTGGTTCGGCCGGGACACCGACGCGGCGATCGAGCGGCTGCGGTTGCTGCGCGACGTCGGCGGCCCGGCGGTGGCGGCGGTGCTGCACGAGGCCGGCCCGCTGGACGTCCTCGCGCTCGCCGCGCAGGGCGTCGCGATGGGCGACGACGTGCACATGCGCGTCCAGGCGACCACCAACCTGCTGACCCGCACCTGGCTCGCGCACATCGCCGCGCTGCCGGACGGGCTCCGCGAGCCGTTCGCCGGTTACCTGGCCGGCAACCACCTGTTCTGTCTCACCCTGGCGATGGCGGCGGCCAAGTCGCTGCAGATGTGGGCCGACGAGGTGCCCGGTTCGACGATCGTGACGTCGATGTCGCGCAACGGGACCGACTACGCGGTCCGGACGGCGGGGGCGAGCAGCCGGCAGTCGGCCGCCGCACCCCCGGTCGGCGAGGCGCTGTACTACTCCGGCTACGGACCCGAGGACGCGGCGCCGGACATCGGTGACAGCGCCGTCCTGGAGCTGACCGGGCTGGGTGGCCCGGCGGCCGGCAACTCGCCGTCGGTGGCCGCGTTCCTCGGCGGCCGGATGGCGGACGCGGCCGCGGCGACCGAGGCGTTCCGGCGGATCTGCGCCGGGACCAGCAGCCGGTTCATCCTGCCCGCGATGGGCTTCGCGGGCACCCCGATCGGGGTGGACGCGCGGCTGGTGGTCGAGACCGGGGTGACCCCGAAGGTGACGACCGGGATCCTGCACGCGCATGCGGGGGTCGGGCAGATCGGGGCCGGTGTGGCGACGGCACCGCTGTCCTGCTTCGTGGACGCCGTGCTCGCGCTGGCGGCCGAGCGCGGATGACCCCGGCGGGCCGGGATCCGTGCGTGCCGGGGGCGGGCCCGGTGGGGCGGGGTGCCGCCGTACGGGAGCTGGTCCGGTGGAGCGGGACGCGGTGCGGAACGGTGCTCTCGGTGCACCGCCGGGCGATCTATCTGCGTTTCGACGACGAGCTGATGGCGCTGGTCGGGCCGGGCGTCGAGGCCGGCCCGCTGCACCTGGCCGCCGGGAGCACGGCGTTGCCGCCGGCCCGGCCGGGGGAGCCGGTCCGGATCGACGGCATCCGGGTGACGGCGCGGCGCTGGGCGGTGCGGTGCGACGTGCCCGACCGGATCGGTGTCCTGCCCGAGTCGTCGGCGCTGCTCGCAGCCCGGGCCGGGCAGCTGCCGCCGGCAGCGTCACCGCCGCTGCGCCGGGACGTGCAGTTCCCACCGGAGGTGCCGGTGCCGGCGGCCGAGATCGTCGCGGCGGTCCGGGCCGGTGACCTGGGCGCCGCGGCCGGGTTGCTCGGCGGGCGCGGCCCCGGCCTGACCCCGGCCGGAGACGACGTGCTGGCCGGGCTGTTGCTGGCGGCTCGCGCGCTGCGCGGTCCGGCCGCCGAGGCGTGGCTGACCGCGGTCGCCACCGAGGTGCGGACGACCGTGCACGCCGCGGCGTTCCTGCGCTGGGCGGCACGCGGGCAGGGGCTGCGGTCGGTGCACGACTGGATGGCCGCCGTGGCCGCGGGCACGGACCCGGAGCCCGCCCGGCGCCGGCTGGCCCGGATCGGGGCGAGCTCCGGGCGTTGCCTGCTCGCCGGTCTCCGGCTCGGGATCGCTCAGCTGCCGGTGGACACCCAGAGCAGCCGCGCCGGCGAGCCGGCGGGGTTGTGGCAGCGGACCTCGTGATCGGCCGGGAAGTGCACCGCGTCGCCCTCGTCGAGCAGGTGCCGCTCCGGGACGACCTCGAACTCGACGGAGCCCTCGAGCACCGTCACCAGGTCCTCCCCGGACCGCGGGGGGATCTCCAGCGTGCCGCCGGGCGACACCTCGGTCACGGTGCCGTGCAGCGTGAACCGGCCGGTCGGGCCGGTGATCCCGTGCCGGACCGCACCGGGAAGCGGGGGGCCCACCTCGGGCCGCCGGTCGGCCCGCACCACGTGCGCCACGGCTGTCGGCTCGCCGTCGGCGTCGACGAAGTAGCCGATCGGCCGGTGCAGCGCGGCGGCCAGCTTCAGCAGCGTCGTCACCGTCGGGACCATGTCGCCCTTCTCGACCTTGTGGATGGCCGCCGACGACACCTCGGCCAGCCGGGCGAGCTGCTGCAGCGACAGTCCGGCCTGGTGCCGCAGCCGCCGGACCTTGGGCCCGATGGAGCGCACGATCGCCTCCCGCTCGGCCTCCGCCCCGGCCGGGGCGTTCCGGTCGTCGGGGGCGTCCGCCGCGGTAGCTGGTCGCGTCATGTGGGCTCCTTGACAGGGCACTGTCGATTAGTATCGTAGACGTATATCCATCATTGTGGATGGTTGTGTAGTTCCGGTCGGCCCGTGCTCGCTCCGGCGGCCGGGCCGGTCCATCGTAGTCAGCGACGAAGGGGTCCTCGTGCCGCACAAGACGGTGATCGTGGGAGGTGGCGCCGGGGGCCTCGGTGCTGCGGGTGGGGTGAAGGCCGCACGGCCCGACGCCGAGGTCGTCGTCTACACCGAGTTCGAGGACGTCGCGTACAGCCCCTGCGGGATCCCGTACGTGCACGGCAAGGAGATCGACGCCTTCGAGAAGCTCTTCCTGGCGACCAAGGAGGCGTACGTCGAGGCCGGGATCGACGTCCACTATCAGAGCCGGGTCAGCGCGATCGACCCGAAGGCCCGCACCGTGACCGTGGAGGGCCGGGGAGCCGTCTCCTACGACACGCTCGTGCTGGCGACCGGCTTCGACTATGCCGATCCCGGGGTCCCGGGTGGCGATCTCGAGGGCCTGTACTACGTGAAGAACATCCGGGCGGCGATGGAGTGGGACAAGGTCCTCGACTCGGTCGAGCGCGCCGTCGTCGTGCACGCGACACCGCTCGGTGTCGAGATGACCACATCGCTGGCGCACCGGGGGATCGAGACCCACCTGATCGACCCGCACCCGTGGCCGCTCGCCGAGATGGCGGACCCGGACATCATGGCGCCGGTCGAGGAGTCCTGGCGCGAGCTCGGGGTGCACGCGCACTTCAACACCACGCTCAAGCGGTTCATCGGGCAGGGCCGGGTGTCGGCCGTCGACACCTCCGACGGCGAGATCCCGTGCGACCTGGTGGTCGTCGCGACGCACAAGGTGCCCAACGCCGGGCTCGCCGCGGCCGCCGGCCTGGAGATCGGCTCGACCGGCGGCATCGTCGTCGACGAGCGGATGGCCACCTCGGCGCCCGGTGTGTTCGCGGTGGGCGACTGCACCGAGATCCCGCACGGGCTGACCAGGGTCCCCCTGCAGGGGCTGACCGGCAGCCACGCGTACGCCCAGGGCAAGGCGGGCGGCACCAACGCCGGCGGTGGATCGCGGACCTACCGCGCCGTGTACGTGCCGTGGGGCACCCCGGCCGGCAAGTGGGTGATCGGCGGTGCGTCCTTCGGTGAGACGACGGCGACCGCGCTCGGTATCCCGTACGTGCTCGGCCAGGCCCAGGGGATATCCCGGGCCCGGTACTACCCGGGTGTGAAACCGGTGAAGGTCAAACTGCTCGCCGAACCGGGATCGCTGCGCCTGATCGGGGCCCAGATGGTCGGGCAGGAAGGGATCAAGGAGCGCGCGGACTTCCTCGCGACCGCGGTCCGGTTCGGATTGACCCTGCACGACCTGGGCACCATGGAGAACGTCTACTCGCCGGCGATCGGCGCGCTCAACGAGCCGATCGCGATGGCCGCCAACAACGGCCTCGACGAGCTCCGCAGGGCCGGGAAGCTGTGACGATGGGCTTCTCCCGGTGGTTGCGCGAGAACTCCCAGCACTACCTGCTGATGGGCGCGCACGAGCAGCTGGCCCGTACCCGTCCCGGAACCCGCGCGCCGCGACCGCCGCACGGACCGGTCGAGCTGTTCTGGCTGCGGGTGTTCGCGCCGGTCTACCGCGCGCTGCCGTGGCCGTTGCGGCACCGCATCCTGCGGGCGATGCCCGGGAGTCACCGCCGGCCGTGGGCGACGCCGCCACGGCCGTCCGGGCCTGCGGTCTGACGACGATCCCGGCGGGCGACCGCCCGCCGGGGCATCGATGAGAAGGAGAGCACCGTGGCACAGATCGTGGGCGAGCGGGTACGGCCCGGGGATGCGATCGTCGACTACGAGGACAAGGTCTTCGAGGACATCCAGGCCGGCGAGGGCGAGAAGGCCTACATCTTCATGCACACCGTGCCGTTCGAGGGCTCGGTCGGTCTGGTGAACATGCTGACCGCGACCAGGATCGGGCGGAAGGGCTTCGACACCAGCATCGTGATGTTCGGGCCCGCGTCGCTGATGGTGTCGGCATCGCGCGGCTACCCGAAGGTCGGGGACGAGGCGTTCCCGGGTGCCCTCGGCTACAACAAGCAGCTGCAGACGTTCATGGACGAGGGCGGGAAGATCTATGCCTGTCGCTTCTCGGCCGCCGCGCTGTACGGCATGCGCGAGATCGACATGATGGAGGGCGTGAAGCCGATCAACCCGCTGGACGTCCTGGACGCCCAGCTGACGGCCCGCCGCGAGGGCGCCCTGATCATGCAGACGTGGACGGTCTGACCGGTCCCGATGTGCCCGGTGCCCACCCCGGCCCCGGACGGCGGCCCCCGCGAGTGTTCCGGCTCGCGGGGGCCGCCGTCGTCGTCGGCCGGGGTGGGGTACCGGGCCCGGGTGCCGATCTGCCCCGTCGCCGGGGCCCGGCTCCGGTGCCCGGCCACGTCGGCCGGGCACCGGTCAGGACACCGGCTCCCCGGCACGGAGCCGGTCGTAGACGGCCCGGTGCGCAGCGGCACTGCGCTGCCAGGTGTAGCCGGGCACGGTGCGCCGCCCGCCGTCGCGGAGCCGCTCCCGCAGTTCCGGGTCGGCGACGACGGCCGCGACCGCGTCCGCGATCGCGGACGCGTCCCCGACGGCGGGGAGCAGCGCGTTCCGCCCGTCGACCAGGTACTCCCGGAAGACCGGCAGGTCCGAGGCGATCACCGGCAGGTCGGCGGCCATCGCCTCGAGCACCGCCAGCCCCCAGCCCTCCTTGACCGACGGGAACAGCAGCGCGTCGGCACTGCGGTACCAGCCGGACAGCGTCCGGTCGTCGACGGTGCCGAGCAGCACGACGTCGCGCCCGAGCTCGAGCCCTAGCCCCGGCAGCGCGGCCAGCGCCTCCTCGCGGTAGGCGGCGTAGTCCTGGAACGAGTGGCCGCCGACGATCGCCAGCACCGGCCGCGTGCCGGAGCGGTACAGCCGGGACAGCGCCTCGAACGCGTGCCGGGTCCCCTTGCGCGGCTCGATCCCGCCGACCCCGAGCAGGACGAAGCGGTCCCCGGCGCCGATCGACCGGCGCAGCTGCTCCCGGTACCCGTCCGCGACCGGCCCGAACCGGCCGGCGTCGACACCGTTGGGGACCACGGTCGCCGGTACCCCGTACTCGTCGCGCAGGATCCGCTCCCACTGGCGGCTGACCACGAGCACCCGGTCGGGCTCGACGATCGCCGCCTGCTGGCAGGCCACCAGCGCGGGAGTGGTGAAGTCGTCGACGTGGTGCACGGTGCGGACCACCGACACCCGGGCACCCGCGTCGCGTACCCGCGCGGCGGCCCGGGCGGCGATGCAGTCCTGGGCGTGCAGCACGTCGAACGCGCCGCTCAGGTCGTGCAACGCCGCGGTGAGCGCGTCGATCGAGGCGTACACCCGGTCGGTGAGCGTGCCGGAGCGGTCCGGGGCCGGCAGCACGGTGAAGGGCACCGTCGTGTGCCGGTGCAGCCCGGCGGCCGGATCGCCCTGGGTGACGAGGTGGACCGGGGTCCCGGCGGCCTGCAACGCCTCGGCCAGGGCGAGGGTGTGCACCATCCCGCCGCGCGGGGACGTCGAGTGGGTGACCAGCGCCAGGCCGGTCACAGCGCCCGCTCCACGATCCCCGGGGTCCGGGCGGCGATCGCCGCCGCGGCGAGCGAGGCCCGGGCGGCGGTCTCGGCCACCACGCAGCCGATTCCGGCGAAGGCGGCCCGCTGGCGTTCGAAGCCCTGCGGATCCTGCTCGGTGCCCAGTACGTAGACGACGATCGCCGGCCCGCCGGCATGCAGGATGTCCGCGCAGACCGGACCCAGCTCGGCCGCCGGGTCCGGATGCGCGCCGTGCCCGAGCACGACGTCGAGCAGGATCACCGCGACGTCGTCCTCCCGGCCGGTCTCCCGCAGGTGCTCGACCCGGGCCTCCGGGTCGATCATCGGGTGCGGGCGGCCGCGGGTGAACTCCTCCTCGCCGAGGTCGAGGCAGACGTGCGCACCGGACGGCGCTGGCAGGCCCCGGGCCGCGTCGAGGGGGGTGTTGGAGTGCACCGGGCCGAGCTCGGCCTCGAGCAGGACCAGCGACTCGTAACAGAGCGTCCCGCCGGAGAACAGCCCGCGGACCAGGCGCCGGTCGGCCGGCAGGTCGCGCACGGCCTCCTCGACCCGGGCGCGCAGCCCGGTCGTGGTGTCCGGGACCTCGTGGCCCAGCAGTCGCAGGGTGGCGGCGACCCCGCCCTCCAGGGTCGAGGAGCGGATGGTCCCGGGCGGATCGTGTGCTCCGGCGGCCTCGTCGAGCCCGATCAGGGTGGCGACCAGCGGGGTGTCCCCGGCCTCGGCGAGCACCGCGGCGGCGACCTCGGGATCCGGCGGTTTGGAGACCAGCAGGATCGCCTGGACATCCGGGTCGGCGGCGAGCGAGCGCACGGCGAGCCGGCCCATCGGCCCGCCCACCGCGGCGGAGAGATCCCGCCCGCCGAGCCCGATGACGTGCCGGACGCCGACGCCGGCGCGGTCGAGCAGGCTCGCCGCCTCCTGCGCCCCGGTGCCCGCCGCCGCGACGACGGCGACCGAGCCGGTCCGCTCCTCGGCCCGGCCCACCACGTTGGCGAAACCGAGGCAGGTCCGGTCGAGCATCGCGGTCCCGGCACCGGGGCCCATCACCAGCAGCCCCAGCTCGGTGGCCATGGCCTTCAGCTCGATCTCCTCGGCGACCGACACGTTGTCGCTGAACAGCAGCACGTGCAATCCGGCGGTCAGGGCCTTGGTGGTCTCCAGCGCGGCGTAGTCGCCGCCGACGGAGATCACCGCGACGGTGCTCCCCGGCTGCCGGTCCAGCGCTCCGGCCAGCGTCCGCGGGGAGTCGTCGTGGGTGTGGCCGGGATCGTCGGCGCCCGCGGGGAACAGCGCGGCCCGGCCGGCGTCCTCGGCGGCACCGGCGGTCTGCTCGTCGCGCGCCCGGACGGCGAGTACCAGGTCGCCCGGCCCGGCGCCGTCCCAGCTCGCCGGCGCGAAGCCGAGCTCGGCCAGGGTGGCCAGGTTGGCCGCGGTCGCCATCGCCGCGCTCGCCCACTCGACGCCCTCGACGGCCCGCATCGCCCGGGTCCCGGTCAGCTGCACCACGGAGTCCAGGTAGGTGTCGGCCAGCACCGTCACCCGCGCGGTCACGTCCGGCTCCCGACGATCCGGGTGCCGACGGCGTCGTCGGCCCGGTCCTCGCCGGTGTCCAGGGACGGGCCGGCCCGCTCCGCCGTGGTGATCACCGCCGTGCCGCCGCCCTCACGCAGGAACCGCACCGCGGCCCGCACCTTCGGTCCCATCGAGCCCTCCGGGAACTGGCCGTCGTCGAGATGCTTGAGGGCCTCCTCCACGCTCATCTCGGTGATCGGGCGCTGGTGGTCGGTGCCGAAGTCCAGCTGCACCTTCTCGGTGTCGGTGACCAGTACCAGTGCGTCGGCGTTGACCGAGACGGCGATCCGCTGGGCGGTGTAGTCCTTGTCGACGACCGCGTC
Organism: Pseudonocardia autotrophica; assembly: GCF_003945385.1. Lineage (NCBI taxonomy): Bacteria > Bacillati > Actinomycetota > Actinomycetes > Pseudonocardiales > Pseudonocardiaceae > Pseudonocardia > Pseudonocardia autotrophica. The sequence goes on along the minus strand of NZ_AP018920.1, from coordinate 5,774,704 downwards.
GATGCCCTCCAGACCCCGGTCGCCCGCGATCACCGGGATGCCACCGCCCCCGCCGGCGACGACGATCATGTGTTGATCGATCAGTGCCCGGATCGCATCGGCCTCGACGATCCCGATCGGTCGCGGGGAGGGGACGACCCGCCGGTGTCCGCGCGCACCGTCGCGCACGATCGCCCAGCCGCGGGCCTCGGCGAGCTCGGCGGCCTCCTGTTCGGTGAAGAACGGTCCGACCGGTTTGGTGGGGTTCTCGAACGCCGGATCGTCCGGTTCGACGATCACGTGGGTCACCATCGAGACCACCCCGGCCAGCCGTCCCCGGCCCTCCGCGAGCAGTGCCAGTTCGAGCAGGCTGCCGAGCTGGCCCTGGGTCATCGCGTTCGTCACGAACAGCGGCTGGGCCGGGACCCGGCCGGCCGCGTCCTCCTGCTGGATCGCCAGGTTGCCGACCTGCGGGCCGTTCCCGTGCACCAGCACGACGTTCCAGCCGGCGTCGCGCAACGTGCAGACCGCCCGGGCCATCCGGCGGGCGTTGGCCGCCTGCTCGGCATGGGTCCCCGCCTCGCCGTTGCGCGTGATGGCGTTCCCGCCCAGCGCGACGACTGCCGTCTTGGGCATCTGCACCCTCCCGATCCTCGACGTGCGCACCGGCACCTTCGATCCGCTACGAACATCTACTATAGTGTACGTTCGTGAGTGTGGGGAATCGCTCGGGAACGAGACGGGCCGTGGCGGATCCGGGAACCGACGGCGTCACCGAGGCGCGACGCCGCTGGCAGGCGGCGGCCGACCGGCTCTGGCCGATGGCTCTCGCCGACGGCGAGCGGTACCGGCAGCTGACCGACGCCGTCGGCGCCGTGCTGACGACGTTGCGCGAGCAGGCGCACAGCCTCGACGAGCTGCTGGCCGCCGAGCGCACCGGTTCCGCCCCGCCGGACGTGCTGGCCGCGGCGTGCGCGGTGCGTGCCGATGAACTGGTCGCCGAGCGCGCCGGCCGCGACCGCCGCGAGGCGATCGAGTCGGCCCGGGAGACCGGGCTGGAGTGGGCCGTGCTGGTGCGCGAGCCGACCCGGGTCGTCGAGGTGCACCTGGCGAGTGGCCGGGCCGTGGTCGCCACCGCCGACCCGTACCTCGGTGACCCGCCCTACCGGGTCGCCGAGGCGACGGTCGATCTGCGGACCGGACGGTTCGCCGGTGCGGCCGACGACGGCACCCCGTGTCATGACGTCGACCGATGGCTGACCGAGCAGGAGCGGCTCCGGGACCTGATCGGTGGGCATCCCGGTCCGGTGGGCAGCGACGGCACCGACCCGATGGAGGGCAGATGACGGCAGTACCCGATACGCACACCGGCCGGACGCCGGGTGACGGCCCGGCGCCGCCCGATCTGGGCGAGCTGATCTCGGCATTGCAGAGTCACGGGGTGCGGGTCGAGGCGCCCGTCGAGCGTCGCACCGGCGGTGCCGGCCCCAGCGACTCCGGGATGCTCTGGCTGGAGGGCCGTCCGGTGACCGTCCCGACCGTCACCGACCCGGACGCGCCGACGCCCTACGTGCTGGTGCCCGAGGACGGTGGCGGCAACGGGATCTACCGGGACGGCCGGCGGCTCGCCGGGGTGTCGAGATCGCGGCGCCCGCGGTTCTACGATCTGAGCACCGCCGACGGCGTGCCCTACGAGAAGATCGCGCTGCTGCACCTGGACTCGCTGGCCAGCACGGTCGTGCAGGCCTGCAACTACTGGAACACCGCCGACCAGTGCACGTTCTGCGGGATCGGGGTGTCGCTCGACTCCGGCGCGACGATCGCCCGCAAGACGCCCGAGCAGCTCGCCGAGGTGTCGGTCGCCGCGCGCGACCTCGACGGCGTCGTGGACGTGACGCTGACGACCGGCAGCTCGACCGCGCCGGACCGCGGCGCCCGGTACGTGGCGCGTTGCGGCCGGGCCGTGAAGGACGCCAGCGGGCTGCCGGTGGAGATCCAGTTCGAGCCGCCGCGGGATCTCGGCATCCTCGACGAGGTGCACCGGATCGGCGGCGCGGACGCGGTCGGCATCCATGTCGAGAGCTTCGATCCGCAGGTGCTCGCCCGGGTGGCGCCGGGCAAGTTCCGCACCGGGATCGAGACCTACTTCCGGACCTGGGAACGCGCCGTCGAGCTGTGGGGGCGGGGCCGGGTCTCCACCTACGTCATCCTCGGGATGGGGGAGGACCCGGAGGTGACGGTCGAGGGGTGCCGGCGGGCGATCGACATCGGTGTCTATCCGTTCGTGGTGCCGCTGCGCCCGGTGGCGGGCAGCCTGATGGCCGACCAGCGGCCGCCGTCGTCGGAGTACAGCTCGCGGATCTACCGCCGGGTCGCCGCGCACATGAGCCTGCGCGGGATGAGTGCCGACGACGCGGTCGCCGGCTGCGCCCGGTGCCAGGCCTGCTCCGCGATCGACGCCGTGCAGCGCACGCCACCGCTGCTGCAGATCGGACCGCGCCCACCGGACCCGGCGTGACCGCCGCCCGGCCGGTCGGCACCCGGCAGGCGGTCGAGGTCCGGATCGTCACCGGCGCCGAGCTCGCCGAGCACCACCGGATCCGGCACGCCGTGTTCGTCGTCGAGCAGGAGATCTTCACCGGCGACGATCTCGACCGGCACGACGCGGATCCGGACACCCTGCACGTGCTCGCCATCGCGGGCGGCGAGCCGGTCGGGACCGTGCGCCTCTACCCGGTGGGGGCGGGCTGCTGGCGCGGGGACCGGCTCGCCGTGTTGCCCGGACGCCGGGTGGTCGGGGCGGGTGGTCCGCTGGTCCGGTTCGCGGTGGCGACCGCTGGCGAGCGCGGCGGGACGCGGATGGTCGCGCACGTGCAGCCGCCGAACCGGGCCTTCTTCGAGCGGCTCGGCTGGACCACCGAGGGGCTGGAGGACTACGCGGGCTTCACCCACGTCGCGATGAGCATCCCGCTCACCGCGGGACCGGAGCCGGCCTGATCAGCTTGCCCCGGCTGGCGAAGTCCGAGCGCAGATCGGGCGGCAGGCCGGCCCGGATGCGGTCCAGCGCCTGGGTGCGCACGGCATCCGGCCCGACCAGCGCCACGATCAGGTCGGACCCGGTGCGCCCGGCCGCGGCGAAGGCTTCCGCCGGCCGTCCGAGCCGGGCCAGCGCGAGCGCCTCGTACTTCGCCGAGCGGAACCGGCGGGCGTGGTCGAGCAGCCGCTCCGCGGGATCGAGGTCCCAGCGGGCCTGCATCTGCAACAGCCGCATCTCGGCGCGCGGCCGGTAGGGCAGCGGCAGGCTCAGCAGCGGCGCGGCCTCGTCGACCCGCCGGCCGGCGTCGTCCTCGCGGCCGTCGAGCAGGTCGCAGTCGGCCAGCGCGAGCAGCGCGTGCAGCTCCTGCTCCAGCTCCAGGGCACCGCCGCCCCGGCGGGCCAGGTCCACCGCCTGCTCGGCGTGCTCCCTGGCGCGGTCGATCTGACCGAGCTCCTGGAACAGCCACGACGTGGTCGTCTCGATCCCGGCGCGGTAGTAGTCGACCCCGGCCTCGTCGATCAGCCGGCGGGCCCGCCGCAGCGCCCGCAGCGCGCCCGCGAAGTCACCCATGTCGCCGCGGGACAACGCACAGAAGAACAGGCTCTGCAGCAGCGTGCGGAACTCGCCGGTGCTGGTGGACAGCTCGACGGCCCGTTCCAGGGTGGAGCGGGCCTCGTCGAACCGGTCCAGGTGTTGCAGCAGCGCCCCGCGGTACGCGGTCGCGGTGGCGGACAGGGCGTCACCGGTACCGAGGGCGAGGACGTCGTCGTAGGCGCGCTCGGCGCCCCGGTAGTCCCCGTCCCAGTGCCGGACCCGGCCCAGCAGCAGGATCGAGCTGCGCTGGGCGCCGGGTGCCGCCGCGGCGGACTCGGCGAGGTGCCCGGCCTGTTCGGCGAGATCGACCGCGGTCAGCGCATCCCGGGCGTGCAGCGCCGTCCAGCCCAGTGCCTCGACTGCCCGCGCCTCCAGTTGCTCGTCAGCGAGCTCACGGGCGACGGCCAGCGCGTGCTCGTGGTCGTGCCGCGCGTCGTCGTGCCGGGCCAGGTCGCACCGCACCGCACCGCGCCGCAGCCGGGCCTGCGCGGCCAGCACCGGATCGGCGCCCAGCTCGGCCTGCTCGACGGCGTGGGTGAGCATCCGCTCGCTCTCCACGTGCGCGAAGACCAGATGTGCGACGTCTGCGGCGTGCAGCCAGGCCCGCGCCGCGCCGAGATGGTCCCCGGCGGCGGTCAGATGACCGGCGGCGGCCTCGGGGCGGTCCGGGTGGAGCGCGGCGGCGCGGCGGTGCCGGCTCACCCGGACCGGGCGCGGGGACTCGGCGTAGACGGTCCGGCGCAGGATCTCGCTGGCGAACCGGAACTCGCCGCCGTCCTGCGAGGCGCCCACCAGGCCGGCCCGCTGCGCGCGCTCGCAGCGTTGGGCGCACACCTCGATCGGGATGCCGGTCAGCGCGGCGACGTCGTCGACGGAGAACGAGCGGCCCAGAACCGACGCCTGCGCGAGCAGGTCCCGCACGTCCTCGGTGGTCGACTCCAGCCGGTGTACCAGCGCGTCGTGCAGCGTCGCCGGGACCGGGGCGGCGTCGAGCCGTTCGCCGTCCGGCGGCGGGTGCCGCAGCAGCTCACTGATCAGTAGCGGGGAGCCGCCGGTCCAGGTGAAGAAGTGCTCCGGATCGTGCCGGGAGCCGGCCCGGGTCAGCAGCGTCTGGACGGCCTCCCGGCTGAGCGGACCGACGTCGACGATCCGGGCGACGTCCTCGATCGTGCTGGTGGCGCGGTGGTCCTCGGTGTCGTTCTCGGTGACGACGATCAGGGTCGCGCTGTCCGCCAGCCGGCCCGCGAGGTAGTGGAGGACCTCGATCGTGCTCTGACCGGCGTTCTCGATGTCGTCGATGCCGATCATCAGCGGGTGTTCCTCGGCGACCCGGTGCAGCAGGCCGGCGAGTGCGTCGACGGTGCGGCGGTGCCGCAGCTCCGAGACGTCGGCGGTGGCACGCCCCCGGTCCAGCTCGGGAACCAGCGTCGCCAGCGCGGCACGGTCCGACGGCGGGAGCCTGCCCGCGTCGTCCGGGTCACCGTGCACGAGCAGGTCCCGGACGACCTCGGCGAAGGGTTGCAGATAGAGCGATCGTTCGGCCTCGGCGCACCGGACGTGCACCGTGACGCCGCCGGAGCGCTCCGCCCGGTGCCCGATCTCGGTCGCGAGCGTGCTCTTGCCGATGCCCGGCTCGCCGCGCAGGACGGCGAGCCGCCCGCGCCCGCGGACGGCGTCGTCCCACATCTGCTCCAGCACGGCGTGCTCACGTTCCCGCCCGACCGGGGCCGCGGTGGACGAGGTCCGGGCGGCCGGGGCGGGGCCGGTGGTGCCGCGCAGGATCCGCAGGTAGAGCTGTTCGGACTCGGTGGACGGGTCGACGCCCAGGCGGGTGGTCAGCTCCCGCCGGAGCCGTTCGTAGGCGGCGAGCGCGTCGGCCGGTGCGCTGCGGGCCTCGTGGGCCCGCATCGTCGCGCGCGCAGCGTCCTCGTCGAGCGGGTCCACGGCCAGTGCCCGGGTGCTCTCGGCCAGCGCGGTCTCGTGGTCGCCCACCGTGAGTGCGGCTGCCCACCGGCAGCGCCGCGCACGGGCGAGCAGGGTGGCCACCTCGCTGCGGGCGCCGTCGACCCAGAGTCCGTCCGGTTCGTCGGCCAGCGCGATCCCCGCGTCGAGCAGGGCGACGCCTCGCCCGGAGTTGCGCAGCGCCAGCCCCGGCCGGCCCTGGGCCAGCTCGTTCTCGGCCATCCCGACCAGTGCGACGGCCTCGGACAGATCGACGGTGGTCCACGGATCCAGCACCAGCCGGTACGCCCGGGGACCGCCCTCGACCCGGTCCCGGCCGATCGAGCGTCGCAGCCGGCTCACCAGGGCGGCGAGGTTGCGCAACGGCAGGCTCGGGGGCTCGGCCGGCCACAGCCGGTCGGCGAGGGTCGCAGCCGGGACGAACCGGCCGTGCCGGACGGCGAGCATGCCGAGCAGACTCCGGGCCCGGCCGCCGGGCAACGGTTCGGTGATGTCGCCGGTCACGGTGAGCGTGCCGACGAGCTCAACGCGGACGACGCCGTCCTGCATACGGGGCATCGTATCCCGGTGACGTGGCGGAGAGGGGGTGCGTCCCCTGGCCGGGCGGGCAGTGATGAACCGATCCAGTGCTAGGTTTCCCGTGCGGATCGCGTAGTTTGCCGCGCATAGGGGTGTGACAAGGGTCGACTCGGCGCGGTTCTACTGCTACTCACCAGTAGTATCCGGCTGGCTGTGCCGACTGTGCCGATGACGACGCGGAGGTGTCCGGTGCCCTACCCGACCGATCGTGAGCGCGACCGCCCGTGGGTGATCCGCACGTACGCCGGGCACTCGTCGGCTGCGAAGACCAACGAGCTCTACCGGCGGAACCTGGCCAAGGGTCAGACCGGCCTGTCGGTCGCCTTCGACCTGCCCACCCAGACCGGCTACGACCCGGACGACGAGCTCGCCAAGGGCGAGGTCGGCAAGGTGGGCGTGCCGGTCAGCCACATCGGCGACATGCGGGCCCTGTTCGACGGCATCCCGATGGCCGAGGCCAACACCTCGATGACGATCAACGCGCCGGCCATGTGGTTGCTCGCGCTCTACGTCGCGGTCGCCGAGGAGCAGGCCGAGGAGTCCGGGCTGGACTACTCCGAGGTCCGCGCGAAGCTCGCCGGCACCACGCAGAACGACATCGTCAAGGAGTACCTGTCCCGGGGCACCTACGTGTTCCCGCCGGCGCCGAGCCTGCGCCTGATCACCGACATGGTCGCGTGGTCGGTCACCGAGATCCCCAAGTGGAACCCGATCAACATCTGCAGCTACCACCTGCAGGAGGCCGGGGCCTCGCCCACCCAGGAGCTGTCCTACGCCCTGTGCACCGCGATCGCGGTGCTGGACTCGGTGCGCGACTCCGGGCAGGTGCCACCGGAGAAGTTCGGCGACGTCGTCGCGCGGATCTCGTTCTTCGTCAACGCGGGCCTGCGCTTCGTCGAGGAGATGTGCAAGATGCGGGCCTTCGCCCGCCTCTGGGACGAGATCACCCGGGAGCGCTACGGCGTCGAGAACCCCAAGCAACGCCGGCTGCGCTACGGCGTGCAGGTCAACTCGCTGGGGCTGACCGAGGCCCAGCCGGAGAACAACGTCCAGCGGATCGTCCTGGAGATGCTCGCGGTAACCCTCTCCAAGGACGCCCGCGCCCGCGCGGTGCAGCTGCCCGCCTGGAACGAGGCGCTCGGCCTGCCCCGGCCCTGGGACCAGCAGTGGGCCCTGCGGATGCAGCAGGTGCTGGCCTATGAGACCGACCTGCTCGAGTACGAGGACATCTTCGACGGCAGCCACGTCGTCGAGGCGAAGGTGACCGAGCTGGTCGAGGGGGCCCGCGCCGAGATCGACCGGGTCCAGGAGATGGGCGGTGCGGTCGCCGCCGTGGAGAGCGGCTACATGAAGGGTGAGCTGGTCAGCTCGCTCGCCGCGGAGCGCCGGCGGCTGGAGTCCGGCGAGCGCGTGGTCGTCGGGGTGAACAAGTTCGAGACCACCGAGCCCAGCCCGCTGCAGGCCGAGGGCGCCGAGGCGATCTTCACGGTGGACCCGGAGACCGAGCGGGGCGCGATCGAGGCGATCGGTGCCTGGCGCGAGGCGCGCGACGCCGGCGTGGTCGAGGAGAGCCTGCGCGCGTTGCGCGACGCCGCCAAGACCGAGCAGAACCTGATGCAGGTCTCCATCGACTGCGCCAAGGCCGGCGTCACGACCGGTGAGTGGGCGGGCGCGCTGCGCGAGGTGTTCGGCGAGTTCCGGGCCCCGACCGGGGTGTCCGCCGCGACCGCGTCCGGCGAGAGCGCGACCGAGATCGCCGAGGTGCGCGAGCGGGTCCGCGCGACCGGTGACGAGCTGGGCCAGCGGCTGCGGATGCTGGTCGGCAAGCCCGGCCTGGACGGGCACTCCAACGGCGCCGAGCAGGTCGCCGTGCGCGCTCGCGACGTCGGCTTCGAGGTCGTCTACCAGGGCATCCGGCTGACCCCGTCGCAGATCGTGGCGGCCGCGGTGCAGGAGGGTGTGCACGCGGTCGGGCTGTCCGTGCTGTCCGGGTCGCACCTGGAGGTCGTCCCGTCGGTGGTGCGCGGGTTGCGCGACGCGGGCGCCGGGGAGATTCCGGTCGTCGTCGGCGGGATCATCCCGCCGGACGACGAGAAGCGGCTGCGCGAGGGCGGGATCGCCGCCGTGTTCACGCCGAAGAACTACCGGATGACCGAGATGATGGACGAGATCGTGTCGCTGATCCGGAAGGCGCAGGGACTCGGCTGAGCGGCCGGGTCAGTCCCCGGCCTTCTCGCTGCCCCGGCGGCTCAGCAGCCGGAAGCCGGGGATGCCGACGATCGCCTGCCGCACCTCCTTCAGCACGTCGAGCAGCTCGTGCACGTCCGGCCCGACGCGGTCGAGCGTCGCGAGAATCGGCAGGATGTCGTTCTCCATGTGCTCGGTGAACACCGGGAGCTGGTCGACGAGCTTGATCGCGGCGCGGATCTCGTCCTCGGAGAGCTCGTCGAGGAACTTCGTGGCCAGCGGTGCCGCCTGCCGGGCCAGCGGGCCGTAGAGGTCGAGCAGCTCGCCGGCCTGCCGGCTCGCCCCGCTCGCCTCGGTGACCACCTCGTTCGCCCGGTCGGCGACCTGGCGGGCCGATCCGATGACGCCGGTCGCGTCCGTGGTGACCTGCTCGACCTGGGAGATGAGGTTGCCCGCCCGGTCGCAGACGGTGGTGGTGGTGCGGACGATCCCGTCCGCCTCGCCGGCGACGGCGTCCACCCTGGCGACCAGTCCCTCGGCGTTCCCGGCGACCACCGATACCTGCTCGACCAGGCCCTCGGCCTTCTCCGAGACCGTGGTGACCCGGCTGACCAGCCCACCGGCCTGCTCGGACACCGTGGTGACCTGCTCGACGAGGCCGTCGGCCCGCTCGGCAACGGTGGTGACCCGGCGGACCAGTCCGTCCGCCTCGTCGGCCACCGTGGTGACCCGGCCGACCAGCTCGCCCGCGTCGTCGGCGACCCCGTTCACCCGGGAGACCAGCGACTCGGCGTCCACCGCGACGCCGGAGACGCGCTCGACGAGCTGCTCCGCGCGCTCCGCCACCGGGCGGATCCGCTCGATGACACCGGTCGCGTCACCGGCGACCGTGTCGACCCGGACGAGCAGCCCCTCGGCCCGGTCGACGACACCGTCGACCCGGTCCAGCAGCGCCTCCGCCCGGCCCGCGATCGTCCCGATCCGGCCGACCAGCGTCCCGATGTCGTCGATCAGCTCACCGGCGCGAGCCGGGAGCGCGACCACCGTGCCGGCGAGCTCACCGGTCCGGTCGACGACGGCCGCCGCCCCGGAGAGCAGGTCGGACGGGCCGGGGACCGGGATCCCGGCGATGCGCAGCGCCATGTGCGGGATCCTCGCATCCCGGCGGCGTCCGGCGGGTCACGACTCGGGTGTGCGGGCGCAGAGGTCGTCGACGGTCAGATCGCGCGGCGGGAGGTTCTCCTCGGTGAAACCGAACGGGCGCACCAGCTCCAGCCAGCGGCCGGACTCCTGCAGCGCGGTCAGCTCCCGGTCGAACTCCGCGCGGAGCTCGGTGTCGGCGGGCCGGAACGCGAACGCACCCGCGCCGACGACCGGCCGGCCGTTCACCTCGGGCGCGAACCCGGGGGTGACCTGGAGTCCGATGCCGGCGTTGCGCCGCACCTCGTCCAGCAGCGAGATCCGGGTCAGCGCCCCGACCTGGGCCTCCCGGCCCCCGACCCCGCGGACGAGCGCACCCTGCGAGTCGAACTGGACGATCCGATCCGATCCGATGCCGGCCGCGAGCGCGTACTCGAACTCGGCCGAGCCGCGCAGCACGCCGAGTGTCGCGCCGGTGCGCCGGACGCCACCGAGCGTCGCGACGCCCAGCGGGTTGCCGGTCGGGACGAGCAGTGCGGTCCGGGCGACGTAGTCGGGCCGGGAGAACGCGACCTGCTGGCAGCGCAGCGGGGTGATGGTGAGGCCGACCGAGATCAGGTCGAACCGCTGGTCCAGCAGGTCGGGGACGAGCCGTTCGAACGGGACCTGCACAGCGACCAGCCCGGCGCCGCCGAGCCCGGCGGCGACCGCACGGGCCACCTCGGGGCCCTCCCCGGTCGGCCGTCCGACCCCGTCGGTGAAGCCGAACGGCCGCTCACCGGACAGGCCGACGACGAGATCGCCGCCGGCCCGCAGCCGGGTCAGTGCGTCGGCCGACTCGCGGCCGCAGCCGGCCAGCCCGATCGCGGCCCCACCGAGCACCGCGGCGGTGCCCAGCAGGCGACGCCGGCTCAGTCGGATGGGGTGGCTCATGGTCCGGACGAGCCTAGGTGATCGGTGCGGCCGGAGCCGCCCGGCCGCGACGCGCGGTCAGTCCGACCACTCCGGCGGCCGCTTCTCCAGGAACGACGCCATCCCCTCCCGGGCTCCGCCGGACTGCGACATCGACGCCATGACCTCGGACGCGATCCGGTAGGCATCGGCCTCGGGGCGGTCGAGCTGGGCGTAGAGGGTCTGCTTGCCGACGGCCTTGGACAGTCGGCTGCCACGGGTGGCACGGGCGAGCAGCTCATCCACCCGGGCGTCCAGCTCGGCGTCCGGCACCGCGTAGTTGATCAGGCCCCACTCGGCGGCGGTGGGAGCGTCGATCGGGTCCCCGGTGAGTGCCAGCTCCATCAGGCGCTTGCGGCCGATGTTGCGGGCGACCGGGACTGCGGGGGTGTGGCAGAACCAGCCGCCCTTGCCGCCGGGCAGCGCGAACGTCGCGGACTCGGCGGCGACCGCGAGATCGCAGGACGCGACGAGCTGGCAGCCCGCCGCCCACGCCGTCGCGTGCACCCGCGCGACGACGACCTGCGGGACCTCCTGCACGGTGCGCATCACCGTCGTGCACAGCCGGAGGAGGTCGCGCACCCCGGCCAGATCGCGGTCCGCGACATCACCGAAGTCGTGTCCGGAGGAGAACGCCTTGCCCTCGCCGGCGAGCACGATCCCGGTCGCGTCGCTGTTGCCGGCGCTCTCGAAGGCGTCCAGCAGTTCCCGGAGGTGATCGGCGGTCAGCGAGTTCCGGCGCTGCGGCCGGTTCATCGTGATCCGGACCGTGTCGCTGTCCTGCTTGACCAGCAGGTGCTCGTAGTCGGCCATGGCCCGACCGTATCTCGACAGGGCGCCGCGGCGAAGCTACCGTGACTGTATGACCGGATTCACGATTTCGGTCATCAGGTCATACGGATCAGGTGGAGGTGCCGTGTCGGTGGCGGAGCAGGTCCCGGGGGATACCGAGCGGATGGAGCGGGTGCTCGACGCGGCCGCCGAACTGCTCGTGCGCTGGGGCTACCGGCGGGTGACCATCGAGGACGTCGCCCGCCGGGCCGGGGTCGGCAAGGGCACCGTCTACCTGCACGTCCGCACCAAGGACGCGTTGTTCCTGACCGTGCTGCTGCGGTCCCAGCGGCGAGTGTTCGCCGATCTCGCCGACCGGATCGCCGCCGAGCCGGAGAACGCGCTGCCGTGGCGGATGTCGCGATTGCTCTACCAGCGGATGCGCGGCGACGACGTGACCCGCGCGCTCTACCTGGGCGATGTCGAGGTGCTCGGGCGGCTCGCGCACGAGGCGGTGGGTGCGCTCGGCGAGCTCGCGGCGCTGCGCGAGGACGTGGGCCGGCGGCACTTCGAGCTGCTGCGCGACGCCGGACTGCTCGTCGAGGACCTGCCGGCCGAGAAGCAGCTGCACGCCTGGCGATCGGTGCTCTTCGGCTTCTTCCTGATCGACGGCGTGCCGCAGGTCAGGAGCCCGGCCGCCGAGGAGGGCAGCGGCGAGCTGATCGAGTACGCGGTACGCCGGCTGCTCGCCGCCCCCGGTCTCGCCCCGGAGCGCGAGGCAACGGCCGCCGCGCCCGTCGCGGCGGAGGCGGCCGGGCTCTACCGGCCGCTGATCGACCACATCGACACCGAATGGCGCCGCCGGACCCGGTGATCCCGGGCCTCCGGACCACCACCGAGGGGAGCACGAGATGACCGCACCGACCGGAGCGCCCGACCTGCTGGCACCCGACTTCGCAGCGGATCCGTACACCGGATACGCCCGGCTGCGGGAGCAGGCTCCCGCGGTGACGGTGTCGCTGATGGGCGGCCCGCCGATGATGCTGGTGACCCGCTACGACGAGGTGCGGACGGTGCTCACCGATCCGCGTTTCGGCACCGATCCCGATCAGGCCGGTGCCGGGGTGAACGTCCGGGAAGCGATGCTGCGCAAGGCCGGTGTGCCCGACGACGTGATCGGCTACCTGCTCCGCACGATCCTCACCTCCGACGGCGACGACCACACCCGGCTGCGCAAGCTGGTGTCGCGTGCCTTCACCGTGCGGCGGGTGCAGTCGCTGGCACCCCGGGTCGAGCAGATCGCCGCCGGCCTGCTCGACGACATCGCTGCGGCAGGCGCCGACGGCAGCCCGGTCGACCTGGTCGAGTCGTTCGGCTATCCACTTCCGATCGCGGTGATCTGCGAGCTGGTCGGGGTGCCCGAACCGGAGCGCGCGCAGTGGCACGGCTGGGGCAGGGTGCTGACCACGCTGGATCCCGAGCACACTCCCGGAGTGCTGCGGGCCGCCGTCGAGCACGTGCACGAGTTGATCGCGGCGCGTCGCGCCGAACCCGCCGACGACCTGATCAGCGCGCTGATCGCGGCCCAGGAGGACGACGGCGACCGGCTCTCCGACCAGGAGATGGTCACGATGGTCTTCGCGCTGGTGATGGCCGGGCACGAGACCACCGCGCACCTGCTCTCGAACGGGGCGCTGGCCCTGCTGACCCGTCCCGACCAGCTCGCGCTGCTGCGCGCCGAGCCCGACCGCTGGCCGGCCGCGGTGAACGAGCTGATGCGGGCCCGCGGGCCGGTGCAGTTCACCCAGATCCGCTATCCGGTCACCGACGTCGAACTGGGCGGCGTCGCGATCCCCGCCGGGACCCCGGTGATCGCCGGTCTGCTGCCGGCGAACCACGATCCGCGGGCCTTCGACCGGCCGGACGACATCGACGTCCGGCGGGACACCGGCCGTGGTGAGGGCCATCTCGGGTTCGGCCAGGGCGTGCACTACTGCCTGGGCGCAGCGCTCGCCCGGCAGGAGGGCGACATCGGCCTCCGGATGCTGTTCGACCGGTTCCCGGGCATGCGGCTCGCGGTGCCCGCGCAGGAGCTCGCCTGGCTGCCGCGGCCCGGGATGAGCCGGGTCGGGGAGCTGCCGGTGCTGCTGTCCTGAGCCCCGGTTCTGCTGCGCGGGTCCCCGCCCGGTTCTGTCGCCCGGTCCCGCTGCCCGGTCCCGCTGCCCGGTTCCCCCGCCGCATCCACCCGGCGGGGGAGGGCCGGGAGACCTCGCGTACCTAGCGTCGGGTGGTCTCCGGCGGGATCGCCGGAGACCACTCACGGAGGTGCACGGATGACGGATCGAGCGGGAGCGCCACCGCCGGAGGGTCTGCGGGCCACCGCACGCCGGCTGGTCGCCGGCGGTCGCGGGGTACTGGCCGCCGACGAGAGCATCGCGACGATGTCGCAGCGACTCGACCACGCCGGGGTGCCTCCGTCCGTGCGGCACCGGCGCGACTACCGGGAGCTGCTGGTCACCGCTGACCGGCTGGCCGAGGGCGTGAACGGGGTGATCCTCTGCGAGGAGACCCTGCGCCAGCGGTTCGCCGACGGCCGCACCTTCCCCACCGGGATCGCCGAGCTCGGCATGCTGCCCGGGATCAAGGTCGACACCGGTACCGCGCCGCTGGCCGGTGCGCCCGGCGAGACGGTCACCACCGGGCTGGACGGGCTGCCGGAGCGGGCCGCGGAGTTCGCCGCGCTCGGCGCCCGGTTCGCCAAGTGGCGGGCGGTGTTCCGGATCGCCGGCGATCTGCCGTCCGCCTGGGCGATCCGGGCGAACGCGCACGCGCTGGCCCGCTACGCCGCCGACTGCCTGCAGGCCGGGCTGGTGCCGATCGTCGAACCGGAGGTGCTGGCCGCGGGCAGTCATCCGCTGGAGCGCACCGCTGCCGTCACCGCCCGGGTGCTGGCGGCGGTCACCGCGGCGCTCGCGGACGCGGGTGTCGATCCCGGCGCGACCGTGCTCAAACCGAACATGGTCACCGCTGGTTCCGAAGCCGAGGAGGCGGAGCCCGCGGCCGTCGCACGGGCCACCCACGACGTGCTCCGCGCGACCGTCTCCGACGATCTCGCCGGGGTCGCGTTCCTTTCCGGCGGCTGGGAGCCGGTCACCGCCGCGGCGAACCTCGCCGCGATCCGGGAGCTGCCCGCGCTCTGGCCGGTGACGTTCTCGTTCGGCCGGGCGCTGGTGAGCCCGGCGCTGCGGGCGTGGGGTGGTGATCCGGCCGCGGTGCCCGCCGCGCAGGCTGCGCTGCTCGTGGAGGTGCGGCGCAACACCGCCCCCGATCCGGTGCCTGCCTGAGCCGGGATCACCGGCCCGCCGCCCCGCGCCACCGGTGGACCAGAGTCGGCGCGGGCGGTTCGGCCGGGGGCATTCCGGGCGGAAATCGCTCACCCCGTGAGCGAGTTTCCCGGGCTGGGAGTCGTTCCCTGGGTTCTGAGCCGCTCGGTGCCGGGGGACGGGTGGCTACGTCGTCGATCCGCTCACGGGGTGAGCGGTTCCGGAGAAATACACCCACCCCTCCTGGCACCACTCGGGCACCGCGACCGAGGAGGGGAGTGCGGTCCACCCGGAATCGCTCACCTGGTGAGCGGATCTCTGGAATCGAGGGGTCCTCCGGCCGCGCCGCACTGCGCCGCGCCGCGCCGGGCCGCGCCGCGCCGCGCCGGGCCGCGCTGGGCTGGGCTGGGCCGCGCTGGGCTGGGCTGGGCCGCGCTGGGCTGGGCCGTGCTGGGCCGTGCTGGGCTGGGCTGGGCCGTGCTGGGCTGGGCCGTGCTGGGCCGTGCTGGGCCGTGCCGGGCCGTGCTGGGCCGTGCCGGGCCGTGCCGGGCCGTGCCGGGCCGTGCCGGGCCGGGCCGCGAGGTGCCGGGCCGTGCTGGGCTGGGTTGTGCCGCACTGCGCTGGCCGTGCCGCCCTATGTCGCGGCGCGCCGGTCAGACCCTGTGCGTTCCGCGGAACGCACCCTGAGCCCTGTGACCGGGAGCGCGCGTTCCGCGGAATGCGCGCTCCCGCGTTGCCGGTCACGGCGCCCGCCACGGCGGGGTTCCGAGGACGTGCCGCAGCAGCAGCCCGGTGCTCGCGGTCGCGTCCGGGTGGGTGACGACGTGCCATGGCCGGTCGAGCGGGGTCCCCGGCACGTCCAGCTCGACCAGCTCCCCGTCGGCGAGCAGCCGGCGCACCGCCTCCCGGGACACCAGGGTCACGCCGAGCCCGGCCCGGGCGGCGGCGACGGTCGCACCGTGCGAGCCGAGCACCAGCCGTGGCGGGTCCACCCCCAGCGTGTCGAGCAGCGTGGACAGGGTCGAACGGATCCCGGAGCCGGCCTCGCGGAGCAGCCAGGTCGCCGACGCCGGATCGTGGCCGATACCGGGCGCGCCCACGACGACCAGCAGGTTGTCTCGCATCGCGCGCACCGCGGGCGGACCGGACGCGCCCGGATCGGCTGCCGCCGACGGCGGCCGCCCGGCGACGACGACGTCCACCTCGTGATGGGCGAGCATCGGCCAGATCCGGTCGCTGGGCGCCACGTCCACCTCCAGCGCGACCCCCGGGTACCGGCCGCGGAACCCGGCGAGCAGCCCGGGCAGCAGGTGCTCGCCCGCGGTCGTGACAGCCGCCAGCCGAACCCGCCCGTGCTCCGGATCGGCCTCGCCGCGGGCCGCGGCCGCACCCTCCTCCAGCAGGCCCAGCACCCGCCGCGCGTACCCGGCGTAGCGGTACCCGGCCGCGGTCAGCCGGACGCCGCGGCCGTCCCGCTCGACCAGCGGCACACCGACGTCCTCGGCCAGCGCCCGCACCGCTGCCGACACCGTCGACTCGGTGACGACCAGGCTCGCCGCGGCCCCGCGGACCGAGCCGTGCTCGGCCAGCGCGACGAACGCGCGCATCCGGGCCGTGGTGGTCACCGGCAGAGCGTAGAGCCGGTCGCCGGTGGGCACCTCCGACCGGCCGAGGCGGTACGACCGCCGCACAGGCCGGTGCACCGGATCGGGTGGAGCCGCTGCGGTCGCCGGCTCAGCGGGGGAGCCCGCCGTCGAAGACGCGGCTGGCGCGCAGGTCGGCGGCGGTCAGGGTGCGGAGATCGTCGCGGGTGACCAGCGGCCGTTCCGCGGTCGTCAGGCGTCGCGCCTGCCGCATCCTGGCCCGGTCCAATGCGTTGCGGACGCTGCGCGCACCGGCGAACCACGGCTGCTCGACCCGCAGCTCCAGGTACTCGTGCAGCGCGCCCGTCGCCTCGTCGGACAGCACGAGGCCGAGCTCGTCGACTATGTGACCGCCGATCGCGGCCAGCTCGTCCACCGAGAAGTCCGGGAAGTCGACGTGATGGGCGATCCGTGACTGCATCCCCGGGTTGGCGGCGAAGAAGGTGTCCATCCGGTCGGCGTAACCGGCCAGCACCACCGCCACGTCCGCCCGGTGGTCCTCCATCGCCTGCAGCAGGATCTCGATGGCCTCCCCGCCGTAGTCCCGCTCGTTGCCGGGTCGGTGCAGGTAGTAGGCCTCGTCGATGAACAGCACGCCGCCGAGCGCCCGGCGCACCGTCTCCTTCGTCTTCGGAGCGGTGTGCCCGACGTACTCGCCCACCAGATCGTCGCGGGTGGCGCTGACCAGGTGCCCGGTGCGCAGGTACCCGAGGCCGTGCAACAGACCGGCCATCCGCCGCGCCACCGTCGTCTTGCCGGTGCCGGGATTGCCGGTGAAGCACATGTGCAGCGTCGGGGCCCCGGTGGCCAGGCCGAAGCGGGCCCGCACCCGGTCGACGACCAGCAACGCCGCCAGCTCCCGCAGGCGCTGCTTCACCGGGGCGAGCCCGACGAGATCGCGGTCCAGCGCGTCGAGGACGTCGTCGACGCCGGCGTCCCGGCGCACCGCCGCGAGATCGACGGTGTCGCCGGGACCCAGCTCGGGCGCGTCCGGCCGGTCGGGCCCGGCATCGTCCGGGGTCGCCGGACCGGACGATCCGAAGGCGATCCGGGCCGGTCCGGGAGCGCCGTTGCGCTCAGCGCGGTGCACGGCCGTTGCCCGCAGCGCCGTAGCGCGAACCCGCCGGACGTTCGGTGGCGTACGGGTGCAGGGTGTACCCGATCCGCCGGTCCGCGCCCTCGGCCCGGTCCAGCCGGAACCCGGGCTCGACCGTCGGGCGCTGCACCAGGAACGACAGCGCCACGGTCTGCCGGCCCAGCGACGCGTCGTAGGCGTTGACCCGGACGTAGTGCTCCGGATGCGCCGTCCGGCAGGCGTCGATCTCGGCCAGCACCCCGGCCGGATCGGCCAGGTCGAACATCGGCATGCCCCACATGTCCCAGTAGGTGTTGCGGGGGTGCGGGTCGTCGGTGAACTCGATGGCGCACGGCCAGTCGTGGTCGAGCGCCCAGCGGATCTGTGCGGTGATCTCGTCGTCGGTGAGATCGGGCAGGAAAGAGAAGGTGCCCTGGGTGATACGCATCGGTGTCTCCGTCTCAGGCCGGGGTGGGGGTGGCTGCGACGTCCGGGGTGTCGGTGGAGGCGTAGTCGAACGTGATGTCGCCCCAGGTCGACAGTGCCGTCTCCAGCGGCCGGTTGCGCTTCGCGGCGGCGCGCAGGATCTCCGGGCCCCGGGCGAGGTAGTCGGCGCCCTCGTTCCTGGCCTTGATCATCGCCTCGACCGCGACCCGGTTGGCCTCGGCGCCGGCCGCGATGCCCATCGGGTGCCCGATCGTCCCGCCGCCGAACTGCAGCACGACGTCCTCACCGAGATGGTGCAGCAGCTGGTGCATCTGCCCGGCGTGGATCCCGCCGGAGGCGACCGGCATGGTCGCCGGCATCGACACCCAGTCCTGGTCGAAGTAGAGACCCTTCACCGGGTCGGCCTCGTAGCGCCCGGAGCGCAGCACGTCGTAGAACCCGGCGACCGAGTTCGGATCGCCCTCCAGCTTCCCGACGACGGTGCCGGCTGCGTCGGCTACACCGCGATCCCGAAGACGTTGCCGATGATCGAGCTGGTCAGGTTCGCGAGCGGGACGGACACCGCCCGGCGTTCAACCGGGCGTTCGCCGAGCACGGCGTCGGCGTGCACTGGGACGCCGCGCACTACGCCCGGCTGCTCGCCGTCACCGGGGGCAGGCAGCGGATCGCCGCCGACCTGCGCGCCCGCGGCCACCGCGCGGACGAGGCGGAGCGGATCGCGACGCAGGTGCACCGCACCAAGACGGCGCTGTTCGCCGAGCATGCCCGCTCCGGCTCGATCCCGGCCCGCCCCGGAGTCCGGACCCTGGTCGCGGACCTGCGCCGGCGCGGTGCCCGGATCGGGGTGGTGACGACCGGTCGCCGGGAGTGGGCCGAGCCGCTGGTCACCCATCTCATCGGCGACGTCGCACGCGGGATCGACGTGGCGGTGTACGGCGACGACGTGACCGCGCTGAAGCCGGACCCGCGCTGCTACCGGCTGGCGCTGCGCGGGCTGGGGATGCCCGCGTCGTGCGTGGTGGCGGTGGAGGACTCGGCCCCGGGGCTGCGGGCCGCGCTCGGGGCAGGACTGGTGACCGTGGTGGTGCGCTCGGAACCCACCGCCGGGCACGACGTCGGCGGCGCCGCACTGGTCCGGGAGTCGTTCGACGGCGAGCCCGCGCTGGACGCCGAGCTGCTCGGCGCCCTGCTGGCGGACGGTCAGCGGGCCCGTCGATCGTCGTGCAGGCGCAGCAGTGCGTAGGCGGCGAGGGTCTGCGCGTCGGTGATCCCGCCCGTCCGGACCAGCTCCTCGAACTCCCCGGCGGTGAACCAGCTCGAACGCATGTCCTGTTCCTGGTGCTCGCGCTGCGGCGGGCCCGCGATCAGGCCGGTGGCGAGGTAGACGTGGCCGCGCTGGCTGGACATGCCGGGGGCGACGTCGAGCATCCCGAGGAAGGTCATCGTGGTCGCGGCGAGCCCGGTCTCCTCGACCAGCTCGCGGACCGCCAGCTCGGCCGGGTCGGCTTCCGCCCGGTCCGGTGCGGTGCCCGCCGGGAACTCCCAGCGGCGCTCGCCGACCGGGTAGCGGAACTGCTCGACCAGGTGCAGCCCGCCGTCGTCGTCGCGGGGGACGACCAGGGCGTAGGTCGGCTTGTCGACGACGCCGTAGACGCCCTCGGTGCCGTCCGGCAGCCGGATGCCGTCCTCGCGGACGGTCATCCAGTTGTTCGCGTACACCTGGCGGGTCGAGATCTGCTCGATCACCCGCCCAGCTTCGCCGATCACCCCCCTCTTACAGTGAGCCGGGTGCGCCTCGTCATCGCCCGTTGCCAGGTGGACTACGCAGGACGGCTGACCGCCCACCTGCCGATGGCCCCGCGGCTGTTGCTCGTGAAGCAGGACGGCTCGGTGAGCATCCACGCCGACGACCGCGCCTACAAGCCGCTGAACTGGATGTCCCCGCCGTGCTGGCTCACCGAGGAGCCCGGTGTGTGGACGGTGCGGAACAAGGCCGACGAGTCGCTGGTGATCACCATCGACGAGGTCCTGCACGACTCGACACACGAGCTCGGCGTCGATCCAGGCCTGGTCAAGGACGGCGTGGAGGCGCACCTGCAGGAGCTGCTGGCGGCACACCCGGAGACCCTCGGTGAGGGCTGGACACTGGTCCGCCGCGAGTACATGACGGCCGTCGGGCCGGTCGATCTGCTGTGCCGCGACGCCGATGGCAAGCACGTCGCCGTCGAGATCAAGCGGCGCGGCGAGATCGACGGAGTCGAGCAGTTGACCCGGTACCTGGAGCTGATGAACCGGGACCCGCTGCTGGCCCCCGTGCAGGGCGTGTTCGCGGCCCAGCAGATCAAGCCGCAGGCGCGCACGCTCGCCACCGACCGCGGGATCCGCTGCGCGACCGTCGACTACGACGAGCTGCGCGGGATGACGTCGAAGGAGATGCGGCTGTTCTGACCCCGCCGGGCCAGCTCGGGCCCGGCCGGACCTTCCGCGGGCCTCTACCCTGATCACGTGAGTGCCACCGCCGCTGACTCCGCCGTGACCGCCTCCACCGATCCCGCCGGGGGTGCCGATTTCGCGTCGCTGTCCCCGCGTACCGGTGCCGAGCTGGCCCGCTACGCCGTGCACGACGGCGACCACGTGCGCGCCACCGTCCGCGCCGCCGGGGAGGCCGCCGCCTGGTGGGACGGGCTGGGCTTCGCCGGGCGCCGCACCCGGCTCGCCGCCTGGCGGAAGGTGCTGGCCCGTCAGCTCGACCGGGTCGCCCGGGTGGTGGCCGACGAGACCGGCAAGCCGTTCGACGACGCCCGGCTCGAGGTCGTCCTGACGATCGACCACCTGGACTGGGCGTCGGGGAACGCGGCGAAGGTGCTCGGGCGGAAGTCCGTGTCGCCCGGCCTGCTGATGGCGAACCAGGCCGCGTCGGTGGCGTACCGGCCGCTCGGCGTGGTCGGCGTGATCGGCCCGTGGAACTACCCGATCTTCACGCCGATGGGGTCCATCGCCTACGCGCTCGCGGCGGGCAACACTGTGGTGTTCAAGCCGTCCGAGCTCACCCCCGGCGTCGCGCACGAGCTGGCGCGCACGCTCGCCGAGGCGGTCCCGGAGGTCGGCCGGTATCCGCTGCTGAGCGTCGTCACCGGGTTCGGCGCGACCGGTGCCGAGCTGTGCCGGGCCCCCGGCGTCGGCAAGATCGCCTTCACCGGCTCGGCCGCGACCGGCCGCCGGGTGATGGCCGCCTGCGCCGAGAACCTGGTCCCGGTGCTGATGGAGTGCGGCGGCAAGGACCCGCTGATCGTCGACGCCGACGCCGACCTGGACGCCGCCGCGGACGCCGCGGTCTGGGGCGGGATGTCCAACGCCGGGCAGACCTGCGTCGGGGTCGAGCGGGTGTACGTCGTGGAGACCGTCGCGGGGCGCTTCCTGGAGAAGGTCCGGGCGGCGGCGTCGAAGCTGCAGGTCGGCTCCGCGAGCAACGAGGGCGATCTCGGCCCGATGACGATGCCGTCGCAGACCGCGATCGTGCGCAGGCACGTCACCGAGGCGCTGTCGGCCGGTGGGCGGGCGATCGTCGGCGGCGCCGACTCGGTGCACGACGACGGCACCATCTCCCCGGTGGTGATCGCCGACGTCCCGGAGGACTCGGTGGCCGTCACCGAGGAGACGTTCGGGCCGCTGGTCGTGGTGAACCGGGTGCCGGACGTCGACGAGGCGGTGCGCCGCGCCAACGCGACCGGCTACGGCCTCGGCGCCACCGTGTTCTCGGCGAAGCGCGGCGACGAGATCGCCGCCCGGCTCCGCTGCGGGATGGTCTCGATCAACGGCGTGATCTCGTTCGCCGGTATCCCGTCGCTGCCGTTCGGCGGGGTGGGGGAGTCCGGGTTCGGCCGGATCCACGGCGCCGACGGGCTGCGCGAGTTCACCAGGGCCCAGTCGGTGGCCCGGCAGCGGTTCGCGCTGCCGGTCGCGGTGACCTCGTTCCGGCGGACCGCGAAGACCATGCAGGCGCTGGTCGGGGTGGTGCGGGCCCGGCACGGGCGGTGACCGGCCCGTCCGTCCGGCCAGGTCAGGCAGCCACCCCGGGGTGGCCCTGGTCGCAGGATACCCACCGGTAGCGGCTCGGATGGCAGGATCGCGCGCGACGACAGAGACGTCCAACTGGGAGGTTGCAGCGTGGCACGCGAGATCCGGACGGTCGGAGTGGTCGGCCTCGGCACCATGGGCGCGGGGATCGTCGAGGTCTTCGCCCGCAACGGCCTCGAGGTGATTGCCGTCGAGGTCGACGCCGGCGCCGGTGAGCGGGGCAAGGCGCACCTGGCGGCGTCCACCGGGCGCGCGGTGCAGCGCGGCAAGCTCACCCAGGAGCAGGCCGACGAGCTGCTCGGGCGGATCACGGTCAGCACGGCGATGTCCGATCTGGCGCCGGCCCAGCTGGTGGTCGAGGCGATCCCGGAGAACCTGGAGGCGAAGGCCGAGATCTTCGCGACGGTCGACGGGTTCGTCTCCGAGGACACCATTCTCTGCTCCAACACCTCCTCGCTGTCGGTGACCGAGTTGGCGGTGCGCACCAAGCGCCCCGGCAAGGTCGTCGGGATGCACTTCTTCAACCCGGCGCCGGTGCAGAAGCTGGTCGAGGTCGTGCGCACGGTCGTCACCGAGCCGGACGTGATCGACGACGTCAAGGCGTTCGCCGACTCGCTGGGCAAGGTCCCGGTGGTGATCGGTGACCGGGCCGGGTTCATCGCGAACGCGCTGCTGTTCGGCTACCTCAACCACGCCGCGAAGATGTACGCCGAGCGCTACGCCAGCCGTGAGGACCTCGACGCCGGCATGCGGTACGGCTGCGGCTACCCGATGGGCCCGCTGGCGCTGCTCGACCTGATCGGGCTCGACACCGCCTACGAGATCCTCGAGACGATGTACCGGGAGTCGCGCAACCTGCTGCACGCGCCGAACCCGGTCTTCAAGCAGATGATCACCGCCGGGCTGCTCGGCCGGAAGACCGGTCGCGGCTTCTACACCTACGAGGCCCCGCACAGCTCGACCGTGGTGGCGGACGGCGAGACCCCGTCGTCGACGGTGCCCGAGGACGTGACGCTGCGCGACGTGACCCGGGTCGGCGTCGTCGGGACCGGCACGATGGCGTCCGGCATCGTCGAGGTGTTCGCCAAGGGCGGGTACGACGTCGTCGTGCGCGGCCGCAGCGAGTCCAAGGTCGACGGCGCGATCGCGCACGTGCGCAAGTCGCTGGACAAGGCGGTCGCCCGCGGCAAGCTGGAGGAGGCCGACCGGGACGCGATCGTCGGGCGGATCACCGGCACCACCTCGCTGGAGGACATGGCCGACGTCGATCTGGTCGTCGAGGCGGTCGCCGAGGAACTCGACGTCAAGCGGGCGATGTTCGGCGCGCTGGACGAGATCTGCAAGCCGGGCGCGATCCTGGCGACGACGACCTCGTCGCTGCCGGTCGTGGAGTGCGCCGCGGCCACCCAGCGGCCCGGTGACGTGATCGGGATGCACTTCTTCAACCCGGCACCGGTGATGAAGCTGGTGGAGGTCGTGTCGACGATCGGGACCTCCCGCGACGTCGCCGCCACCGTGCTGGCGGTGACCGAGAAGCTGAAGAAGGTGCCGGTCAGCTGTGGTGACCGGGCCGGGTTCATCGTCAACGCGCTGCTGTTCCCGTACCTGAACGACGCGGTGAAGATGCTCGAGGCGCACTACGCCACGGCCGACGACATCGACGCCGCGATGAAGACCGGCTGTGCTCTGCCGATGGGCCCGTTCGAGCTGCTCGACGTGGTCGGCCTGGACGTGTCGCTGGCGATCGAGCGCTCGCTGTACTCGGAGTTCCGGCAGGCCGGTTTCGCGCCGGCGCCGCTGCTCGAGCACCTGGTGACAGCCGGGCGCCTGGGCCGCAAGACGGGGCACGGGTTCCGGGACTACACGCAGCGCTGACGGCCCCTGGGACACTGCGGGACATGGCAGGCAGGCGTGCGCGACGGCCCCGCCCCTCGGAACGGGGGCGGGGTCGTCCCGTCGCGCCGCCGCTCGGCAGCGGCACGATCACGTCCCGGGAGAACGCCCGGGACGGCGAGTGGAACGTCCGCCGGGTCCCCGGCGGCAACGACGTGAAGACCTACCGATGCCCCGGCTGCGAGCAGCTGCTGCCCTCCGGGACCCCGCACGTCGTCGCCTGGCCGGCCGACGGCACCGGCGGCGTCGAGGACCGCAGGCACTGGCACCTGCCCTGCTGGAACGCGCGGGACCGGCGACGGCCCGGTTTCCGGCGGCACTGATCCGGACGGCGCCGAATCCTGGTGGCGAGGCCGCCGCCCGCCCCCGCCCGCCCCCGCCCGCCCCCGCCCGCCCTCGTCCGCACGGGTTCGTCGCGTTCGCACGGGATCCGATCCCGTGCGAACGAGCCGAACCCGTGCGAACACGAGCCGAGGGGCTGCAGCCCCGGCGGAGGGCGCGGTCGGACGGGGTTCGGAGGGTGCGGCGGCGCCGCGGTCAGGAGCCGCGGGGGAGAGGTGGGGGTGTTGTCGGTTTTCGCTCACCTGGTGAGCGAAAACCGACCGAGGGACACCATGGCCGACCAGCCGGGGAGGCCCAGCGCCCCCGCCCGGCGTGCGTTGCCCAGCCGGAGGGGTGGGCTCAGCGCGTCGGGCGGTGTAGCTGGTCCGGTCGGTGGTGCGGTTCGGCGCGCTCGGGTGGTGTGCTTGGGTCCGGCTGGTGGTGCGGTTCGGCGCGCTCGGGCGGTGTGCTTGGGTCCGGCTGGTGGTGCGGTTCGGCGCGCTCGGGCGGTGTGCTCGGTCAGCCGGTGGTGCGGCTCAGCGCACCCGGGCGGCGTGCTTCGTCCGGCCGTTCGCCTGCGTGCGCGGCGCCGGTGACGGGGCTCCTGTCGCGTCGTCGTCGAGCGCCCCGGCCGGTTCCGGAGAGGGTCCGGCGGTGCCCGGCGTGTCGAGACCGGGCCCGGCGTCCAGGTCCCCGGCCGCGTCGTCGATCA
This sequence comes from Pseudonocardia autotrophica, assembly GCF_003945385.1. Lineage (NCBI taxonomy): Bacteria > Bacillati > Actinomycetota > Actinomycetes > Pseudonocardiales > Pseudonocardiaceae > Pseudonocardia > Pseudonocardia autotrophica. Next base: position 5,750,013 of record NZ_AP018920.1, on the reverse strand, counting down.
AGGTGCGAGCGCCCCGCAGCTGATCGGCCACCCGGCCCCGCAGCTCGGTGAGCTGCTCGACCCGGCGGCGGGCGCGCGTGGTGATCTCGTCGGCGTCGCGCTGTGCATCGGATCGGATCTGCTCGCCCTCGGCGCGGGCCTCGTCCAGTGACCGGCGGATCTGCTCGTCGGCCTCGCGGTTGCGGCGGCCGATCTCCTCGGTCAGTGCGTCCCGCTCGGTGAACAGCGCGGTCAGCGCTTCGGTACGGCGCTGGTCCATCGCGATCCGGAAGTCGTGCTCGATCTGCTCCCGGTTCTCCCGGGCCTCGGTGTCGGTCCGAGCGATCCGCTCGGTGACGGCGCGCTCCTGATCGGACAGGTCACGCTCGGTGTTCTGGCGCTGCTCGGCCAGCGACCGCTCGGTGCGCGACCGCAGCTCGGTGAGCTCGGCGTCGGTACTGCTGCGGGCCTCCGCGAGCTCGGCCCGGGTGCGTTCCTGCAGGTCCGTCAGCTCTCGTTCGACGCGTGCCTGCCGGTCGTCGATGGCCCGCTCGCGCTCGTCGGCCCGCCGGTCCAGCTCGGCGCGCTGCGCCTCGGCGTCGGCCAGGATCTGCTCGGACCGCGCACGGGCGTCGGCGAGGACGACCCGGGCGTGCTCGTCGGCCTGCCGGCGCTGCTCGGCCACCTCGCGCCCGGCCCGGGAGTGCATCTCGGCGACCTCGTCCTCGGCGAGGCGCAGCATCGAACGCAGCCGCTCGCTCATGCCCTGGACGCTCTGCGGCGGCCCGGCGAGGCGGTTGACCTGCTGCTGCATGGCCTCGGTGCGGGTACGGGCGTCGTCGAGCTCCCGGCTCAGCCGGGTGTTCTGGGCAACCGCGGCGTCCCGGTCGGCGGCCAGCATCCGCACCTCGGCGTCGAGCCGCCGCAGGTGGCTGTCGACCTGCGCCTGGTCGTAACCGCGGCGCGCGACCGAGAAACCGGTTCGTGGAACGGGTACATCGTGGTCACCGGCCATGGGGTCACCGTACCGTCGGGCAGGGTGCTCGGCTGTGCCCAAAGGCACAGCCGAGACACACTCACACCCCGCGGAAGCGGTTGATCCCGTCGATGTGCTTCGCCCGGGTCTCCGGGTCCGTCACGCCGAGCCCCTCCTCGGGGGCCAGCGCGAGCACGCCGACCTTGCCCTGGTGGGCGTTGCGGTGCACGTCGTACGCCGCCTGGCCGGTCTCGGCCAGCGGGTACACCCGGGACAGGGTCGGGTGGATCATGCCCTTGGCGACGAGCCGGTTCGCCTCGAAGGCCTCGCGGTAGTTCGCGAAGTGCGAGCCGACGATCCGCTTGAGGTTCATCCACAGGTAGCGGTTGTCGAACTCGTGCATGTATCCCGAGGTCGACGCGCAGGTGACGATCTGGCCGCCCTTGCGGGTGACGTAGACGCTCGCGCCGAAGGTCTCCCGGCCGGGGTGCTCGAACACGATGTCCGGGTCCTCGCCGCCGGTGAGCTCGCGGATCTTCGCCCCGAGGCGCTTCCACTCCCGGGGATCCTGGGTCTGCGGGTCCTTCCAGAACTTGTAGCCCTCGGCGTTGCGGTCGATGACCAGGTCGGCGCCCATGTCGCGGCAGATCTGGGCCTTCTCCTCGGAGGAGACGACACAGACCGGCGTCGCGCCGCCGTTCAGTGCGAACTGGGTGGCGTAGGAGCCGAGACCGCCGGACGCGCCCCAGATCAGCACCACGTCACCCTGCTTCATGTCGGCGCCGTTGCGGGACACCAGCTGCCGGTAGGCGGTGGAGTTGACCAGCCCGGGGGACGCGGCCTCCTCCCAGGTCAGGTGGGCGGGCTTGGGCATCAGCTGGTTGGACTTCACCAGCGCCAGCTCGGCGAGGCCGCCGAAGTTGGTCTCGAAGCCCCAGATCCGCTGCTCCGGGTCCATCATCGTGTCGGAGTGCCCGTCCGGGCTCTCCAGCTCGACCGAGAGGCAGTGCGCGACGACCTGGTCGCCGGCCTTCCAGGCGTTGACGCCCGGCCCGGTCTGCACGACGACGCCCGCCAGGTCGGAACCGACCACGTGGTAAGGCAGGTCGTGCCGCGCGGTGAGCGGGGAGAGCTTCCCGTAGCGCTTGAGGAAGCTGAACGTCGAGACCGGCTCGAAGATCGACGTCCACACGGTGTTGTAGTTGATGGCGCTGGCCATCACGGCCACCAGCGCCTCACCGGGGCCGAGCTCGGGAACGGCCACGTCCTCGACCCGCAGGCTCTTACGCGGGTCCTTCTCCTTGGTGGGCAGGCCCTCGAACATGTCGGCGTCCTCGGCCCGGACGGTGACGCCCTGGTAGCTCTCGGGCACCTCCAGGCCGCCGACGTCGGCGAACTGTCCGGCGAGGATGGCGTCGCGGATGTCCTTCACTGCTGGCCTCCGATGGCGACGTTGCTAGGGGAGTGATCCGGGTGCATTCACCCGATTTGCTTGGGATACCGCAAGTTACTGCGTAGTATCCTAACCGTTGGACGGCGTCGGGCGTGAGTTCCGACCCGACTTCGTGACCCAGACCACCGGACGTCCGTACTGGCCTTCCGGGTGGGTGAGCACCCGGAGGAGTGACCCGAACAGTGCAGCTCAGTGCTGGTCGGCGGCCGGTTCGACGAGCTCGACCAGCACCCCGCCCGCGTCCTTCGGGTGTACGAAGTTGACCTTCGAGTTCGAGGTTCCCCGGCGCGGCTCGTCGTAGAGCAGGCGCAGACCCTTCGCGCGCAGCGCCTCGGCGGCCGCCGCCACGTCGGTGACCCGGTAGGCGACCTGCTGCAGTCCGGGCCCGTTGCGGCCGATGAACTTGGCGATCGTCGAGTCCTCGTTCAGTGGGGCGAGCAGCTGCACCTTCGTGGCGCCGGCCGGCTCGCCCGGCGCGCCGAGCATCGCCTCCCGCACGCCCTGCTCGGTGTTGGTCTCCTCGTGCACGGCGACCAGGCCCAGGTTGTCGGCGTACCAGCGGATCGCCTCGTCCAGGTCGGGTACCGCGATCCCGACGTGGTCGACGGCCACGACCAGCGGCGACAGGGCATCATCGGTTGTCGTCATGAGGGCAGAAGCTACCTCGACTACCCGCGAGTAGCTCCATGTGCCGCTGGTCACCCACACCTTTCGACGTGTCACGTGAGCCCGCGGCGCGTGGGTATGGTGACCGCCCGCGCACCTGTCAACGAAGCCTGCTGGAGGCCCCTGTGTCCGGAACCGTGATCGTCGCCGGCGCCCGCACGCCGATGGGCCGTCTGCTCGGCTCCCTGAAGGGATTCTCCGGCGCACAGCTGGGTGGCATCGCCATCAAGGCGGCGCTGGAACGAGCCGGTGTCGCGCCGGAACAGGTCGAGTACACGATCATGGGCCAGGTGCTGACCGCAGGTGCGGGGCAGATCCCGGCACGTCAGGCGGCGGTCGCCGCAGGCATCCCGATGGACGTCCCGGCGCTGACCATCAACAAGGTCTGCCTGTCCGGAGTCGACGCGATCGCGCTCGCCGACCAGCTCATCCGGGCCGGCGAGTTCGACGTCGTGGTGGCCGGTGGGCAGGAGTCGATGACCCAGGCGCCGCACCTGCTGAACAAGTCCCGTGAGGGCACCAAGTTCGGCGACACCACGCTCACCGACCACATGGCCTACGACGGCCTGTTCTGTGCTTTCGACCAGGTCGCGATGGGCGCCTCGACGGAGAAGTACAACGAGCGCTACGGCCTGACCCGCGAGGAGCAGGACGCCTTCTCCGCCCGCTCGCACCAGCTGGCCGCCCGGGCCGCCGGTGACGGCACGTTCGAGCAGGAGATCACCCCGGTCGAGATCCCGCAGCGAAAGGGCGACCCGGTCATCTTCGCCACCGACGAGGGCGTCCGCGGTGACACCACCGCGGAGAGCCTGGGCAAGCTCCGGCCGGCGTTCGCCTCGGACGGCACGATCACCGCGGGCTCGGCCTCGCAGATCTCCGACGGCGCGGCCGCCGTCGTCGTGATGAGCAAGGCCAAGGCGCAGGAGCTCGGGCTGGACTGGATCGCCGAGATCGGTGCGCACGGCGTCGTCGCCGGTCCGGACGCCAGCCTGCACGAGCAGCCGGCGAACGCGATCGCGAAGGCCTGCGAGAAGGAGGGCATCCAGCCCGCCGATCTCGACCTGGTCGAGATCAACGAGGCGTTCGCGGCGGTCGGCATCGTCTCCACCCGCAAGCTGGGCGTCGACGAGGACAAGGTGAACGTCGACGGTGGGGCCATCGCGCTCGGCCACCCGATCGGAATGTCCGGCGCCCGGATCGCCCTGCACCTGGCGTTCGCGCTCAAGGCCCGTGGCGGCGGTGTCGGCGCAGCCGCGCTGTGCGGCGGCGGTGGCCAGGGCGATGCGCTGATCATCCGCGTGCCGAAGTCCTGACCTGGACGTGATGATCGTCGGCCCCCGCTTCGGCGGGGGCCGATCTGGAGGAAGCCGATCGTGCCCGGACCGCCGGACCCGCACGAGCTCGTGGAGCGGGCGCGTGCCGGTCAGCAGCTCGCCGTCGCCCGCCTGATCTCGATGGTGGAGAACGCCGGCCCGCAGCTGCGTGAGGTCTCCGCCGCCCTGACCCCGCACACCGGCGGGGCGCACGTCGTCGGGCTGACCGGTTCGCCCGGCGTCGGGAAGTCCACCAGCACCTCGGCGCTGGTCACCGAGCTGCGCGCCCGGGACCGCCGGGTCGGGGTGCTCGCGGTGGACCCGTCGTCACCGTTCAGCGGCGGCGCGCTGCTCGGCGACCGGGTGCGGATGGGCGAGCACGCCGACGACGACGGCGTGTTCATCCGCTCGATGGCCACCCGCGGCCATCTCGGCGGGCTGTCCTGGGCGACGCCGCAGGCCCTGCGGGTGCTCGACGCCGCGGGCTGCGACGTGATCCTGATCGAGACGGTCGGGGTCGGTCAGTCCGAGGTGGAGATCGTCGGGCTGGCCGACAGCACGGTCGTGCTGATGGCGCCGGGTATGGGCGACGGCATCCAGGCGGCGAAGGCCGGGATCCTGGAGATCGGTGACGTCTTCGTGGTCAACAAGGCCGATCGTGAGGGCGCCCGGCGGACGGTGCGCGAACTGCGGAACATGCTGCACCTGCGGGAGTACGGCGGGGCCGACGCCTGGGAGGCGCCCGTCCTCACCACCGTCGCCTCCCGGGCGGAGGGGATCGGTGCGCTCGCCGATGCCCTCGACGACCACCTGGCCTGGTCCCGCAAGTCCGGGGAGCGGGACCGGCGCCGCAGCGAGCGGGTCCGACGGGAGATCGAGGCGATCGGCATGGAGCAGGTGCGTGCCCGGATGGAGCAGGTGCGCGGCGGGGACGCGCTGGACGTGCTCACCGGGCGGGTGCTGGCCGGAGAGCTGGACCCGTGGGCGGCCGCGGACGCGCTGCTGGAGCAGTCGGCCTGACCAGGCCCGACCCGGCCTTGCCACCGGCCCGACCCGGCCTGGCTCCGGTCTGACTCGGCCCGGCTCCGGTCTGACTCCGGCCCGACCCGACCCAGCCGGTCACCGGCCGATCCGGGCGAGCAGCGCGAGCGCCCGCGCCGACCCGCCACGCAGGGCGAGGCTGCGGGCTCGTGCGGCCGCTCCGGCGGCCTGTCCGGCCCGCCCGTCCCGGTGCGCGGCGACGGCCTCCCGCAGGACCTCCTCGAGCCGGTCGCGCAGCGGGAGCCCGGTCACGTCGCCGGACGGGTGCTCGTCGAACTCCACCGTGATCGCGATCGGCGCCGGGTACCGCTCCACCAGCGACTTCCCGTGGTCTTCGGGCAGGTCCCCGTCGAGCTCGGTGTGCAGCCGGTCCCGGCGCCGTGCGGCCCGCTCGGCGGTGCTGGGGTCGCCTGCCCGGCGCGCGGCATCGGCCGCGACGCCGTACGCGTGCCAAGCGCGGTCCGGTGCGGCGCGATCGCGCTCCTGATCGCCCGCCAGCAGTGCCGCGCCGGCAAGCAGCTCCGCCAGCGCGGCGCCGCGATCCGGGCACACGGTGTGCGCCAGCAGGTCGTGGAGCTGCTCGACCAGCGCGGCGAGCGGGCCGTGCGCCGCCGCGGTGCCGAGTCGACCGTCCAGCGCCGCGGTCGTGCGCAGCTGGTCGCGTAGCAGCCGCAGCTCGGTGTCACCGACCGCCGCGGCCCTGTCCAGCGCGGCCCGGAGCCGGTCGGCCGCACTCGAAACGCCCACAGCGCCGCCTGCTCCGGGTGGGGGCGCCGGTTCCAGGCCGAGCCCGGCGGGGGTGCTCCCGTAGAGCTCGGCGAGCAGCGCCCGTTGCCCGGGGGCCGGGGTCGCATGCCCGTTCTCCCAGCGGGAGAGCTGGGTCTTGAGGCTGCCCGGCCGGGCGGTCGCAGCACCGGTGCGCTCCGCGAGCTGAGCGAGCTCCTGCGCGGCACGAGCCTGTGACCAGCCACGATCGAGCCGGGCGGCACGCAGGAAGCGGTACCCGGCCTCCGTGCCCGATTCGCCGGCCGCCCTGCTCCCGCCGTCCACCCGCCCGATTCTGTCGGGGTGCCGCGCTAGCGTCAACGCCGTTGCCGCAACAAGGCGTCAACACCGACGTGCGGTGCGGGGAGTGCGGCGGCACGACACGTGCGTCACGTGCGTCGACACGGGTGATCGGTGATCGGGAGTGTGCGACATGGACCTGGTCGACTACGTCTCGTGCGTGCTGCTCGCCGGTGCCTCCGGCGCGGTCGCGGGATGGGCGACGGTGCGGCGGATGCTCCGGTCACCGGCGCCCTGGCGTGGCCGGGTCATGCGGATCTGGCCGGGTTACGGGCACGGGCTCCCGCCGCCGGGCCGGCGGCGCCGCCGACGGGGCGGGGGATGAGCGACCGGGTGCGCGGCCGGAGCTCAGTCGAAGTCGCCTGCCGCGCGGCGGACGCTGCGCAGCAGCGAGGTGAGCCGGTCCTGTTCGGCCTCGTCCAGGCCGCCGAGCCCGAACTCGATGGCGGTCACCGCGGCGGTCGCCTGTGCGAGCCTGGCCTGGCCCTCGGTGGTCAGCTCGACCAGCGTCGCCCGGCGGTCGGTCGGGTGCGGGAGCCTGCGGACCAATCCGTCGCCCTGCAGCCGGTCGACGATGTTGGTGACGCTGGTCGGGTGCAGCTGCAGCCGCTCGCCCATCACCCGCATCGGCAGGCTGTCGCGCCGGGCGAAGTCGAGCAGCACCAGTGCCTCGTAGCGGGCGAAGGTGAGCCCGAGCGGCCGGAGTGCGCCGTCCACCTCGGAGAGCAGGATCTGCTGCACCCGCATCACGCTGGTGACAGCGGCCATCGTCCTGGACGGGCCGACCCGCTCCTCCCACAGGTTGGCCGCGCGCTGGATCGGGTCGAAGGGGAGCGACCCGCGAGATGCCATGAGTACGACGCTAGCAAGTGGACCGGGGCCGCCCGGCGATCATCGTCGGTGGCGCCGCCGTGTCGTGGCAGTGTGGCGGCATGCTCTTCGCGTTCAGCATCGCACCGTCCGGTTCCGAATCGGATGACGGCGGAGTCAGTGCCGCGGTCGCCGAGGCGGTGCGGGTGGTCCGGGAGTCCGGCCTGCCCAACGAGACCACGTCGATGTTCACCACGATCGAGTCGGAGACCTGGGACGAGGGGATGGCCGTGGTCAAGCGGGCCGTCGAGGCGGTCAGCGCCGTGTCGCCCCGGGTCAGCCTGGTCCTCAAGGCCGACATCCGGCCCGGGCACAGCGGGCAGCTGCAGGCGAAGGTGGACCGGGTCGAGCAGCACCTGCGGGGCGAGGGGGCCGGAGCATGACCGGCGCGCTCGACGGCACCGGGCCGGAGGCCGCCGGCGCGCCACCGCCGGGAACCGCGCGGGTGGTGCTGGTGCACGGTGCCTGGCACCGGGGCTCGTCGTGGGCGGCGGTCACCGGCGCCCTGGAACGCAGCGGTGTGCCGGTGTCCGCGCCGGACCTGCCGTCCGAGAGCGGCGGGTACGAGGACCAGGTCGCCGCGGTGCTCGCCGTCGCCGGCCACGGCGAGCACGCGGAGGCCGGGCGGCCCGGCGAGCCCGGCGAGCCGGGGCAGGGCGACCGGTCCGGTGCGCGCGACGGGGCGGAGCAGCCCGAGCGGTCCGGCGAGCGCGACGGGGCCGGGCCGTCCGAGCGGTCCGAGGAGCCGGTGGTGCTCGTCGGGCACTCGCTCGGCGGGCTGGCGGCCACCGTCGCCGCGGCCCGGCTGGGGCCCGGGCGGGTCCGGGCGCTCGTGCTGGTCGGCGCGCTCGTCCCCGAGCCGGGGCGTCCGCAGCTCGACCGGCTGCGGTCCGAGGGCGATCTCATGGTGGCCGGCTACGACGCCGGGGTCCGTCGCGGGGACGGGCCGGTGACCTACTGGCCGGACGCGGCGACGACCGTCGCCGGTCTCTACCGGGGCGTCGCCGAGGAGCTGGCCGGGCCGACCGCGCCGGCGGGTGAGCGGGCGGAGGCAGAGCAGGCGGTCGTCGCCACGCCGGCGGGTGAGCGGGCGGAACCGGACCCGACGGTCGCCACGGCGGCGGCGGGCGAGCGGGCGGAGGCGGAGCGGGCGGTCGCCACGGCGGTGGCGGAGCTGCGCCCGCAGGACTGGAGCCTGCTGCGGGAACCGTGCCCGATCGAGGCGTGGCCCGGTGTCCGGACGGTGTCGGTGATCTGCGCGGACGACCGGGTGGTCGATCCGGTGGCCGGCCGTCGGGAGGCGGCACGGGTCGGTGCGGAGATCGTCGAGATCCCGGGGGGCCACTTTCCGATGCTCACCCGTCCGGCGGCGCTCGCCGGGCTGCTCGCCGATCTCGCGGTGGGGACGGCACTCCCGGTCCGGAGCTGACCCGCTGCCGAACAGCTGCTGATCCGTGGCCGGCCCGAGCCGGAGACGGCGACGGCCGGTGACGGAGATCCGTCACCGGCCGTTCGTACCCGTCGCGGCAGCTCACGGCTGCCGTGGTGGTGCCGCGTTCGTCAGGCGATGAGGCTGGTGAAGTGGTACACACCCACCAGGATCGCCACGAAGCTGACCGCCATGCCGATCTGGCCGAGCTTGGCCGTGGCCGGCTGGCGGAACGCCAGGAACCCGACGACCAGGCCGGCCGCCCCCAGGATCCAGGCGAACAGCGGCACCAGGAACCCGGCGATCACGGCGAGGGCGCCCAGCGCCAGCGACGCGTAGGCGAGGGTCGGCTTGGCAGCGGTCTGCACGTTGCTCATCTTCTGGGATTCCTCCGTCGCGGCCGGCCATCGGTCCGGCGTTCTCGCTCGTCTTCTCGGGGGTCGCACCGGATCGGCGCCGCAGAACCCGCCGCCGATCTGATGACGCAGAGTCACCGTCGAGGCCCTGCACGGGGTTCAACGAGCGAGTGGGGCCGGTGATGCTCCGCCGGTCCGGTGATCGTGAACCCTGGGTGCGCGGTCGCTGCCCGCGCGTGGTCGGGGCGTCCACCGGAACGTGCGGTCGGCGGGGAACGGCCCCGGACGGCGGGGTGTGTCACGGCCGACACGCGTCCGTGCCAGGATGGTCGGCGTGTCTCGCCCAGATCCTCGTCAGACGGCCCAGCGTGCGGCGATGTCCTCCGCAATGGCCGGAGCGGTCGACCTCTCGGGCCTGAAGGCGCGAGCCGACGCGGCCAACCGGCCGACAGCGCCCGGAGGCTCCGCGCCCGGGCCCGGTACACCCGGCGACGGTTGGGTGGTCGAAGCCACCGAGCAGGGCTTCCAGAACGAGGTCCTCGAGCCGTCGCTGCAGGTCCCGGTCGTCGTCGAGCTGTGGGCCAGCCGCTACCCGCGTGAGGAGCAGCTGTCCTCCGAGCTCGAGCGGCTGGCGTCCACCGGGGGTGGCGCGTGGCGTCTGGCCCGGGTGGACATCGACACGCAGCCCCGGGTCGCGCAGGCCTTCGGTGTCCAGCAGGTCCCGATGCTCGTGGTGCTGGTCGGCGGTCAGCCGGTGGACGCCGTCAACGGCGCGATCCCGGACGACCGCGCCGCCGAGTGGGTCCGCTCGCTGCTCGACGCGCTGCGCGAGCGGATGCCCGCGATCGCCGAGGGCGAGCGCCGCGCGGCGGAGGCCTCCGGCGAGCCCGCCGAGGAGCAGGAGGAGCCGGAGGACCCGCGCTTCACCGCCGCCGAGGATGCTCTCGAGCAGGGCGACTACGCCGCCGCCGAGGCCGCCTACCAGGCGATCCTGGACAACGAGCCGGCCAACGAGCAGGCTGCCGCCGCGCTCGCCCAGGTGAAGTTCCTGGCCCGCGCCGAGCAGGCCGACCCGAGCGCGATCGAGCGTGCGGACGCGAACCCCGACGATGTCGACGCCCAGCTCGCGGCCGCCGATGCCGAGATGGCCGCGGACAGCGTCGAGGCCGCGTTCGCCCGTCTGGTGGCCACCGTCGCCCGGACCGGCGGCGACGACCGCGACCGGGCCCGCGCGCACCTGGTCGGTCTGTTCGAGCTCTTCCCGGCCGACGACCCGCGGGTGAGCACCGCGCGTCGTGCATTGGGCCGGGCGCTGTTCTGAGCCCACGCCGGACGTGACACGGGCCCCGTCGTGACCGGTCTGCACCGGCTGGTCCGCGGGGCCGCCCCGGTCGTCACGGTCGTGGCACTGGTGACCGCGGCGCTGCTGCTCGCCTTCGGCGAGTCGCCGCTGCTGCGGTGGATCCCGCATCCCGATGTCGCGGGCATGCACGTCGACTTCGACACCTTCTGGCACTCGGCGCGGGCACTGGTCGAGCACGGCCCCGGCAGCTCGGCGATCTACGACACCGGTGCCCGGCTGCACAACCTGAACCCGCCGCTGCTCACCGTCCTGCTGGCGCCGCTGGGTGCGCTCGACGCGCTGACCGGCTACCGGGTGCTGACGGCGTGCTCGGTGCTGCTCGTGGCCGGAGCCGTCCTCGCGGTCTGCCGGGAGCTGGCGCTGGGCCGGACCTGGACGCTGCTGGGGCTCGGCGCGGTGCTGGCGTCGTCGCCGTTGCACGGCACGCTGCTGCTCGGGCAGATCTATCCGCTGCTGCTCGCCGGGCTCGTCGCCGGCTGGATCGCCGAGCGTCGCGGGCATCCGGTCGCGGCGGCGGTGCTGTACGGGGTGACGGTGGCGGTGAAGCCGTCGCTGGCGCCGTTGCTGCTCCTCGCCGCCGCCCAGCGGCGGTGGCGGCCGTTCGTGGTGGGTGTCGGATCGGCCGCGGTCGCCACGCTGGCCGGAGTCGCGGTCGCCGGCTGGCCGACGGCGTGGCAGTGGCTGGCGATGGCACTGGCGGAGCCGGTCGGGCCGACCCTGGACAACGCCTCGCTGCCGGGCCTGGCGCTGCGGTGGGGACTGCCGACCGTCGTGGGGACGGTGCTGGGCGCCGTCCTGCTGCTCGGGACGCTCACGCACTACGCCCGGCGCACCGCCCGGTACGGGACCGTGCTCGCCGCGGGAACCGATCCGGGCGGGACCGCACCGTTCGCGGTGCTGGCCACCGGCCTGCTGGCCGCGCCCATCTCGTGGCACAACTACCTGCTGCTGCTCTGGCCCGGGCTGCTCGCACTGGTCGCGTCCGGACGGCCGGGGGACACCCGGCGCCGGGTGGCAGGGGCGCTGTTCGCGCTGGCGGTGATCCCGGTGAGCTGGGCCGACCTGTGGGCCGCCGGCAACCCGCTCAGCCCGGTGGGCCACGCCCTCTACACCGCCGTGCTGCTCACGACGTGGTGGGCGCTCCTGCGGCCCTCGACGGGCGGGATCGCACCGGAGCCCCGACGGGACCGGCATTCCGGAGACACCGGCGAACCGGTGCGCCCCGGCGCATGACAGCGGACCGCTCGTGGGCCGTTCACCGACTCTGTCGACCGCGAAACGATGCGGTGTTCCGTTCTGCGGAAGGCGTACCCCCTGCCCTGGCCAGCCTCTTATAAAGCTCCTTGTTACGAGGCGCGACGAGGCGCGGCCGCGAGTACCGCCGTTCGGTGGATCGACCGATGCACCGTTTCGGTGATGCCCCGGCACCGGAAGGAGGAACGTGGCCCGAGTGTGGGTGGACGCCGAGCGGCTCCCCGAGCCGACGGCCTGGGTTCCCTGGCGGCCCGACGACGAGGGGACGGTCTGCGTGCGGGAGCACGCAGACCGGGTGGACGGCGTCCCGCGGGGTGAGCCGGGGCCGGTCTGCCGGTGCGTGGCCTGCCGGTAGGAAGGGTCAGTCCGTCGACGACGTGCCGGTGTCCGACCTGCCGGTCCCGGAGCTCCCGTTGACGAACGACCCGTTGCGTACCGCGCGCGCCCCGATCGTCCCGGGTGCGGGGGACACGCTCTGCGACACCGAGCCGGTGGTGGCCGCGGGCGGGCCGCTGTCCGGCTCGGTCGCCGTGGGAGTGCCGCTCTCCGTTCCGGCCGGTTCGGCGGTGCCGGTGCCCGGCTCCGCCGCCTCCGGCTCAGTCGGTGCAGGCTCGGTCGCTGTGGGCTCGGCGGCTGTGGGCTCGGCCTGCTCGGGCACGTCGCTAACCGTCCCGGTCCGCTCGGGCACGTCGCTAACCGGCCCGGTCCGCTCGGGCACGTCGCTAACCGGCCCGGTCCGCTCGGGCGCGGTGCTCGCCGGCCCGGCCGTCTCGGTCGCGGGGGCCGACGATGCGGCCTTCGCCGGGCCGGTCGCCTCGGATCCGGCTGCCGAAGACGTGCCATCCAGCGGGCCGGTCGCCTCGGATCCGGTTCCCGGGGGAGTGCCGTTCAGCGGGCTGGTCACCGCGGGCGCGGGAGCAGGCCCTGCCGGCCCGGTGGAGACCGGGTCCGGTGCGGCGGCCCGGTAGCCGTCGTCCGGGGTGGCGGGGGCCTCGACGTCGGTGGTCTCCGGCTCGTCGGGAAGCTCGCCCGCGGGCAGCGGCGGCGGGACGGAACCGGACACCGCGGCCGGGGCCGAGGTCACCGGCCCACCGGTCTGCTCCGGCACCAGCCACAGCACACCCGACGGGGGCAGCTGGAGCACCGCCGACGCCGGCTGGCCGTGCCACATGTACTGCTCGGCCTTCACCCGGCCCAGATTTCCGACGCCGGACCCGCCGTAGCTGGACGCGTCGGTGTTCACCAGCTCCGTCCAGTTCCCGGCGAACGGCAGCCCGACCCGGTAGTTCTCCCGCGGGGCCCCGGCGAAGTTCGCGATGCAGGCCAGCACGCTCGGCCTGCCCTCGGCGTCGACGCCGTGCCGCAGGAAGGAGAAGACGTTGCCGGTCGCGTCGTTGGCGTCGATCCAGGCGAAGCCCTCCGGCGTGGTGTCGTGCGACCACAGCGCGGACTGGGCGCGGTAGGCCCGGTTCAGGTCGCCGACCAGCGAGGTGATGCCGCCGTGCAGCGGGTCGGACTCCTGCAGGTGCCAGTCCAGCGACCGCTGCTCGGACCACTCGCGGGGCTGCCCGAACTCGCCGCCCATGAACAGCAGCTGCTTGCCGGGGTGCGCCCACATGTAGGCGAGCAGGGCGCGGACGCCCGCCGCCTTGTTCCAGTCGTCGCCGGGCATCCGGGTCCACAGCGAACCCTTGCCGTGCACGACCTCGTCGTGGCTGATCGGCAGCACGTAGTTCTCACTGAACGCGTACATCAGCGAGAACGTCATCTGGTTGTGGTGGTAGCTGCGGTGGATGGGATCGCGCCCGGTGTAGTCGAGCGTGTCGTGCATCCAGCCCATGTTCCACTTCAGGCCGAAGCCCAGGCCGCCCATGTAGGTGGGACGGGTGACGCCGGGCCACGCGGTGGACTCCTCGGCGATGGTCACGACGCCGGGGTGCTCCCGGTAGACGGTCGCGTTCATCTCCTGCAGGAACGCGACGGCGTCCAGGTTCTCCCGTCCGCCGTGGATGTTCGGCAGCCACTGGCCGTCGGCCCGGGAGTAGTCCAGGTAGAGCATCGAGGCGACCGCGTCCACCCGGAGACCGTCGATGTGGAACGACTCCAGCCAGTACAGCGCGTTCGCGACGAGGAAGTTGCGCACCTCGTTGCGGCCGAAGTCGAACACCAGGGTGCCCCAGTCCGGCTGCTCGCCGCGGCGCGGATCGGCGTGCTCGTAGCAGGCGGTGCCGTCGAACTTCGCCAGCGCCCACGCGTCGCGCGGGAAGTGCGCGGGCACCCAGTCGACGATGACGCCGTAGCCGGCCCGGTGCAGCCGGTCGACGAACCAGCGGAAGTCGTCCGGGGTGCCGAAACGCGAGGTCGGCGCGTAGTACGAGGTGACCTGATAGCCCCACGAGCCACCGAACGGGTGCTCGGCCACCGGCAGCAGCTCGACGTGGGTGAAACCGGTCGTGTCGAGGTAGGCGACCAGCCGCTCGGCGATCTCCCGGTAGTCCAGGCCCGGGATCCACGAGCCGAGGTGCAGCTCGTAGACGCTCATCGGCTCCTGGTGCGGCTGGCGGTCCGCGCGGGCCGCCATCCACTCCTGGTCGCCCCACTCGTGCACCGGGGCGGTGACCACGGACGCCGTCTGCGGCGGGATCTCGGTCGCGTACGCCATCGGGTCGGCCTTGTCCCGCCAGCGGCCGTCCGGGCCCAGCACCCGGAACTTGTACCGGGTGCCGACGCCGACCCCGGGCAGGAAGATCTCCCAGATGCCCGAGGTGCCCAGCGACCGCATCGGCAGCGTCCAGCCAGCCCAGCCGTCGAAGTCACCGGTGACGCGTACGCCGCCGGCGTTCGGCGCCCAGACGGCGAAGCTGGTGCCCGCGACGGGGCCGGACGCGGTGTCGTACTCCCGGACATGCGCGCCGAGCACGTCCCACAGACGCTCGTGGCGCCCCTCGCCGATCAGGTGCAGGTCGATCTCGCCGAGCGTCGGGAGCCAGCGGTACGGGTCGTCGACGATCTGCTCGGCCGCCGGGTCGTCGCCGTGCCGCACGAGCAGCCGGTAGTCGCCGCCGGAGCCGGGCACGACCCCGGAGAACAGCCCGGCGTCGTGCACCCGCTCCAGCTCGTGGGCCAGCTCGCGCTCACCGTTGGGCAGCACCGCCACCGAGGTGGCGTGCGGCTGCAGCACCCGGATCACGGTGCCCTCGGCGTGCTGGTGCGCGCCCAGCACCGAGTGCGGGTCGTGGTGGGCTCCGCCGAGGAGCCGATCGATCGTCGCCTGGTCCGGCGCGTGCGTCTCCTCCGTCGCTCGCGGCGCCGGGGTCGCTCGCGTCTCTCGGGTCGCTCGCGTCTCTTCGGAGGTCACCTGCGGAACCGTACTGGCCATCGACGGGAGGTGCCGAGCGCGGGGACCCACCGTTGCCCGATCGCAGCCCGGCCGCCTGCGCACGGCGTCAGCGGGGCCCACCGGCCGGGTGACGCCGGCGGGTGACGGTGTCCTGCAGTACACCCAGCAGGGTGGCCGCCGCGGCGTCCCAGGTCCGGGTGCGGGCCCGCTCGCGCACCGCGTCCGAGCGTTCCGGCCAGCTCCCGTCGAGCGAGCGGACGGCGGCGGCGAATCCGGCCGGGTCGTCCGGGCCGGCGAACAGCCCGGCGTCGCCCGCGACCTCGCGGAAGGCGGGGATGTCGGAGACGACCACCGGGCAGCCGCGGGCCATCGCCTCGAGCACCGGCAGCCCGAAGCCCTCGTCGCGGGAGGCGGACACCAGCGCCGTCGCCCCGTCCAGCAGTGCGCGGTAGCCGGCGTCGTCGACGCCGTCGTGGAACACCGGCCGGTTCCTCCCGGCGAGGCGCTCCAGCTCGTCGCGGACCCCCGGCGGCACCGGGGAGACCAGGTGCAGCTCGTGGTCGTCGAGCAGCGCCGCGGCCCTGGCGAGGGTCGCGACGTTCTTGTAGGGCATGAACGACCCGGCGTAGACGATCCGGTTGCCGTCCGGCCGGCTGCGCCGGGGCGTCCCCGGGGGGAGGTGGAAGTCGGTGGCGTCCGGAACGACGGCGACCGGGCGCCGGGTGAGCCGGTGCGCGTCGACGAGATCGCCGGTGGCCCGCGACACGACGGCGACCGCGTCGGCCCCGGCCAGCAGCAGCCGCTGCGGCCACCACGACAGGTGGTAGCCGCGCCACAGCGCGCGGACCGGCGCGGCCAGCCACGGCGGTGGTGTCCGGTGCCGGTAGTAGATGAGGTCGTGCACGGTCAGGACGACGGCGTAGCGCCGCCCGAGCGTGCCCATCGTCTGCATCGGGGAGAACACGACGGTGTCGGGATCACCGGCGGTGCTGCCGAGCAGCCGGTTCACGTGCCGGGCCACGAACGGCTCACCGGGCCCGGTGGGCGCGGGCAGGGTGTGTGCCGGGCGGTCCGGCAGTCCGTCGCGCTGCCGCGGGTCCGACACCAGGAGCTCGACGGGGTGCAGCCGGTCCAGCGCCCGGACCAGGCCGGTGGTGTAGCGGCCGATCCCGTCCGGCTCGCCCGGCCGGATGTAGCGGCAGTCGAGGAGGATCCTCATCCGGGCAGGCCGCCGAGGAACCCGCCGATCTCGCGGGCCGCCCAGGCCGGGGCCTCGTAGTGCACCAGGTGCCCGGTGCGGGGCAGCAGCACCAGCCGGGCGTCCGGGAAGGTGGCCGCGAGCGCGTGCTGCCCGGCGACCGGCGCGACCCGGTCCAGCGCGCCGGCGAGCAGCAGCACCGGGGCGGTCACCCGCGGCGCCCAGGAGCGGGCGGTGCCGGAACCGGCCGCCCGGAACGTCTCCAGCAGCGACCGGAGATCGGCGAACGTGCCGAACCGGGCCCGGTGCTCGTCGGCGATCCAGCGCCGCAGCAGCGGATCGGTGGTGGTGGCCATCGTGGCCGTCGCGGCGTCGGCGAGCAGCCGGTGCCGCAGCACGCCGTCGAGCCGCAGCCGGGCGGCGCCCTCGTGCAGCAGCGACGTCAGCCGGGTCCCGGCGCCGGTCACCCCGCCCGCCGCGGACGCGGGCTCGGCGATCGGGTTGAGCAGCACCAGTGCGCGCGGTGGGCAGCCGGCGGCGGTGGCGGTCGCCACGACCGAGCCGAACGAGTGGCCGAGCAGCGTCGCGTCCGGGCCGAGATCACGCAGCAGCGCGGCCGCCCAGCGGGTGTACCCGGCGACGTCGTGCGCGCGATCGGCGAACGGCGGGGACTCGCCGAACCCGGGCAGGTCCGGCACGACGACGTGTGCGCCGGGCAGCCGCGACGCCAGCGGCGCGAGCCCGTGATGGCTGCCGCGCAGTCCGTGCAGCGCCAGCAGCGGCGGCGCCGACGGATCGCCGAAGCTGTGCACGACGGTCCGGGCACCGTCGACGGTTCGCTCGGTCCGCTCGGCCGGCCCGAACCGCCCCCGCCCGGACTGCCCGGACTGCCCGGACTGCCGAGCATCGGGCCACCCCTGCAGGGCGGGCGCGGTCACCGCCGGGACCCGGTCCGCCGGTCGGCGGGCCTGCGCAGCGGCCGCGTCCCGACGATCGGGGCGGTCCGGGAGCGGTACAGCACCTCGAAGGCGTCGAGGGTGGCGTCCATCCCGTGCTCGCCGGCGATCCGCAGGCTGGCCTCGCCCATCGTGGCCATGGCGGCCGGGTCGCCGAGCACCCGGACCAGCCGGTCGGCCAGCGCCGGCACATCGCCGTGCGGGTAGCGGAAGCCGTTCTCGCCCTGCCGGGCCAGGTGCGGCAGCGCCCCGGCGTCGACCGCGACGACCGGCTTCCCGGTCGCCATCGCCTCCAGCGTCACCAGGCTCTGCAGCTCGGCGGTGCCCGCGTTCACGAACACGTCCAGCGCGGCGTAGACGTCCGGGATCTCGTCGTCGGAGATCCGCCCGGTGAAGACGACGGCGGGCCCGACCCCGGCGGAGCGGGCCACGGCGTGCAGCCGGGCCCGTTCCTCCCCGTCACCGACGACGACCAGGCGCGCATCCGGCAGCGTCCTGCGCACCAGCGGCAGCGCCCGGACGGGCTCGTCGACGTGCTTCTCCCGGTCCAGCCGCCCGACGAAACCGGCCACCGGGGCGGTCTCCGGGATGCCGTGCCGGATCCGGAACGCGGCCCCGCGACCCTCGGTGTCGGGCCGGAACCGGGACAGGTCCAGGCCGTTCGAGACCGGCAGCACCGGCCCCGGGACCCCGTTGCGCTCGGCCAGCGACGCGGCCAGCGGAGTGGGGGCGGTGACCAGCCCGGCGCGGGCGAGCACTCGCGCCGCATCCCGCCAGAACAGCTTCTTCAGCTGTGCCGGGGGCAGGTGCAGGAAGCTGACCGCGGGCAGGATGTTCTCCGGGATCATGTGCGTGGTCGCCACCGTGGGGATGCCCAGGTCCTGGGCGGCCGACAGCAGCACCCGGCCGAGGATCATGTGGCTCTGCACGTGGACGACGTCCGGCCGGACCCGGGTCAGCAGCCTCCGGGCGGTGAGCCGCAGCGCGACCGGGGTGCAGAGCCGGAACTCGGGTGGCTTCGGTACCGGGAACGAGCGGACCCGGTGCTCGGTCAGCGGCCCCACCTTCCGGGCGGGACGGCTGCGCAGCCCGCGGGCCGGAGCCACGACGTGTACGTCGTGTCCGCGCCCGGCCAGCCCGGCGGCCAGCCGGCGGGCGGCGTAGGAGGCCCCGTTGACGTCCGGTGCCCAGGTGTCGGCCCCGATCAGGACGCGCACACGTTCTCCTTCCGCGAGGTCGCGGCGCGCACCCACAGTGCGCGCCCGGCCACCAGCCCGAGGCCGACGCCGAGCCCGGCCACCACCAGGATCCACGGGCGGTCCGCCAGCTCGGAGGCGAGCCGGCCGCCTACCGCCCAGCCGATCCCGACCAGCAGTGCTGCCCGGACCACGGTGGCGGGGACGACCCAGGCCAGGAACCGGCGGTAGGACACCCCCGCCAGGCCGGTGGCCAGGAACGCGGGGATGGCCCCGACGTCGACCAGTTTCGCCCCCAGCACCACGTGACCGAGATTGTCCCCCACGCGTTCCCGCAGCGTCTCCCAGCGTCTGCCGGTCAGCCCCAGCTTCACCAGGACGGGTGCCACCCGGGGCCGGTTGCCGGCCCTGCCGAGCAGGTAGAGGGCGGTGTCGGCGACGAGATCGGCCACGACGGCGACCAGCAGCACCGTCCACCAGTCGAGGATCCCGGCTCCGGCGAGGGAGCCGGCCACCACGGTGACGATCGGCCCCTCCACGAACACGCCGACGGCGAGCACCGCGAGCGTGAGGGCGAGGGTGCCCGGCTCGGGTGACAGCATCAGCCCCAGCACGTCGTCCAGGCCCGGGGTCATCGGGGCCCCCGGCGTCGTCGTCTCATCGCAGTGTTCCTCCTCTTCGGAGGATTCCACGATCCCGCGACCGTCCGCCCGGGACGTCGGGAGTTGCCCGGGAGGCGGGTCGGCGAAGGTCCGGTGACTACCGGGTTACGCGGTCGGCCCGGTCGTGGTACGTGCGATCGCGGTCAGCGGGATCGGCAGCCAGGTCGGACGGCTGCGGGTCTCGTAGATCACCTGGTAGACGGCCTTGTCGAGCTCGAAGGCACGCAGCAGCGCGTCCTGCGTGCGCGGATCGGTGCCCGTGCGCGCGGCGTAACCGGCGCAGAACGCGTCCCGGTTGGCGGTCGACCAGGCGTGTGCCGCACGTGACTGCGGAGTGTCCGAACCGAGACCTCCGCCGGGCGTGTCGGAGCTGGAGAGCAGGTGGTGGAAGGCCGCGTACTCGAAGGAGAACAGCATTCCGACGACGTCGCGCACCGCGGCGTCCGGTGCCCGCCGCTCGGCAGGGGTGGCGGCCGGCTCGCCCTCGAAGTCGATGATCAGCCAGTCGTCGCCCGGGGTGCGCAGGGTCTGTCCGAGGTGCAGGTCGCCGTGCACCCGCTGGACGACCACCGGCTCGCCGAGCGCGGCGACCTCGTCGTAGACGGCGCGGATCGCCGGGACGTGCGGAGCGAGGACCGGGACCTGGGCGGCGACGGTCTCCAACCGGGACGTCCAGTACCCGGCCATCGCGACCGGATCGGACTCACCGGCGCCGAGCTCGTCGCGCAGCGCCAGGTGTACCTCGGCGAGCGCGCCGCCGAGCGCGTGCGCGTCGGCGGTGAAGTCGCGCCCGTCGCGTACCGCGAGCACGGCGCGCTCCCAGCCGTCCTGCGATCCGGCGGCGAACTCCTGCAACAGGCCGTAGGTGGTGGGCTCGCCGTCGAGCGTGCCCTCGATCGCGCCCTGCAGCGCGGCTACGGAGCCGACCCCGGCCGTGCGCAGCGCGCGGTGCAGCTCCAGATCGGGGTTCGGGCCGGGGGAGAGCCGCCGGTAGATCTTGAGGATGGAGCGCTCGCCCCAGCGGACCGAGGTGTTGGACTGCTCGGCGTCGACGACCGTGCCGGTCTCGCCGGTGGGCAGCACGACGCCCGGCTCGGGCACGAAGGCCAGATCGTGCACGGTGCGGCCGGTCGCGATCGCGCCGAGCAGCCATCCGGTGACGGCGGGATCGTGCAATCCGTCGTAGAGCACGACGTCGTCCCGCTCGGCGATCACCGCGGTGCCGAATCCGCTGCCCGATCCGGCGCGCCGGGCCAGGTGCAGCTGGTAGTACCGGTCCGGCCCGTCGGCGAAGGAGACCGCGAGCACGAGGACGTCGAGCCCGAGCAGTTCCCCGGGGGCGGGCAGCTCGGTCCGGGCGGCGATCCGGACCGACTGCAACGGCCTGCCCTTCTCGGCGAACCAGCGCCGCCCGGGCAGCCAGCCCCGGAGCAGGTCGGGAAGCGCCGAGAGGTGGTCGGATGCTCCGGTCGGACCCACGCGTCGTCCCCCTCCCGCCGGGGCGTACGCCCGGCTGTGGTCTCGCTGCGGCACCGTGCGTCCCG
The DNA here is from genome assembly GCF_003945385.1 of Pseudonocardia autotrophica. Taxonomy (NCBI): domain Bacteria; kingdom Bacillati; phylum Actinomycetota; class Actinomycetes; order Pseudonocardiales; family Pseudonocardiaceae; genus Pseudonocardia; species Pseudonocardia autotrophica. The sequence goes on along the minus strand of NZ_AP018920.1, from coordinate 5,729,352 downwards.
GGCCACTCCGCGTCCGCAGAACCCTAACCGTGGGCGCCGGTCCCGGCCGGGTGTGCACCCGGCCCACTGGTACTGTCCGTCGCGGATGGACCACCCGTGGTCACGGGCGGTCACCGACCCCGTCTCCCGGGCAGTTCCGTGCCCGGAAACCCATACTGATCCCGGTGCCCCTGTGGGCCTGCGGCGGACCGGCGTGTTCCGGTGTCGTCGCGCCCGCGGTGCCGTGCCCGGCCGTGCGAGGCCGTGCGCGCATCGGTACCGACGAGCCCCGACAGCGACCCGGAGGACCGGCGGCGTGAGCGAGCGAGAGCCGATGGCCGAGGACATGGCTGAGAACACGGCTGACAGCGCTGCCGAGAACACGGCTCACAGCGCTGCCGAGAACACGGCTCACAGTGCTGCCGAGGAGCCCGCCGCCCAGCCGCCGGACGTCAACTTCGCGGAGTACTTCCACGAGGCCCGGCCGCGGACGCTGCGGCACCGCGCCCGGGTCCGGTCGACGGTGCGCCGCCGCTCGGTCGCCCAGGACGGTCCCGCGTCGGGTGAGAACCCGGTGTACGTGTCCTGGCTGCTCGCCCAGTCGATGCTCGGGCACGCCAACGAGCTGGCCCGGCAGTTCTCCGGGCAGGGCTCGATGTGGCAGAACCCGTTCGCCAGCCCCGGCCCGCGGCACGCCGTGGAGACCGCGTCGGTCTGGTTCACCGCCTACCCGATCTCGCTGATCACCCGGCCCGGCGTGTCCTTCCTCGGTGCGCTCGGCGACGAGGAGCTGTGGCAGGCGTTCGAGACGATCGGCATCGAGGGCGTCCACACCGGGCCGGTGAAGCGGGCGGGCGGGCTGTCCGGCTGGCAGCCGACCCCGAGCGTCGACGGGCACTTCGACCGGATCTCCAACGAGCTCGATCCGGTGTTCGGCACCGAGGACGAGTTCCGCGGCATGTGCGCCACCGCGACCTGGCACGGCGGCACGATCATCGACGACGTGGTGCCGGGGCACACCGGCAAGGGCCCCGACTTCCGGCTCGCCGAGCTCGCCTACGGCGACTACCCGGGGATCTACCACATGGTCGAGATCGAGCCGGGGGACTGGGGCACGCTGCCCGACGTCCCGCCCGGCCGGGACTCGGTCAACCTGGACGCGGCCACCGAGGAGGCGCTGGAGAAGGCCGGCTACATCGTCGGGCGGCTGCAGCGGGTGATCTTCTTCCGGGAGGGCGTTAAGGAGACCAACTGGTCGGTGACCGGGGAGGTCACCGGGGTCGACGGCGTCGTCCGGCGGTGGGTGTACCTGCACTACTTCAAGGACGGCCAGCCCTCGGTCAACTGGCTGGACCCGACGTTCGCCGGGATGCGGATGGTGATGGGCGACGCCCTGCACTCGCTGGCCGATCTCGGCTCCGGCGCGCTGCGCCTGGACGCCAACGGTTTCCTCGGCGTCGAGAAGTCGACCGGCGGGATGCCCGGCTGGTCGGAGGGGCATCCGCTGTCCGAGGCGGCGAACCACCTGATCGCGAGCATGGTGCGCAAGGTCGGCGGGTTCACCTTCCAGGAGCTGAACCTGACCGTCGACGACATCAAGGTCACCTCCGAGGCCGGCGCCGACCTGTCCTACGACTTCATCAACCGGCCCGCCTACCACCACGCGCTGGCCACCGCCGACACCGAGTTCCTGCGGCTGACCCTGCGCACCGCACTCGACCTGGGGGTCGATCCGGCGTCGCTGGTGCACGCGCTGCAGAACCACGACGAGCTGACCTACGAGCTGGTGCACTGGACGGCCGGGCACGCGACCGAGCTGTTCGCCTTCCGCGGGGAGGACGTCACCGGCGGTGATCTCGCCGACACCATCCGGCGCGACCTGTGCGAGCACCTGACCGGCCCGGACGTCCCGTACAACCTGATCTTCACGACGAACGGGATCGCCTGCACCACCGCGACCGTGATCGCGGCGTCGCTCGGCATCTCGGCGCTCGACGACATCACCCCGGACGACGTCGAGCGGATCCGGCGGGTGCATCTGCTGCTGGTCATGTTCAACGCGTTCCAGCCCGGCGTGTTCGCGCTGTCCGGCTGGGACCTGCTCGGGATGCTGACCCTGCCTCCCGAGCAGGTGAGCGACCTGCTGGCCTCCGGCGACACCCGATGGATCTCCCGGCCGGCGCACGACCTGATGGGCCACTCGCCGGACGCCGACCGATCGGCCTCCGGGATGCCCCGCGGGCGCAGCCTCTACGGCCCGCTGCCCGAGCAGCTCGCCGACGAGACCAGTTTCGCCCGGCAGATGCAGGCGATCCTGGCCGTCCGCAAGCACAGCGGGGTGGCGACGGCGCGGCAGATCGACGTGCCGGACGTCGCGCACCGCGGACTGCTGGTGATGGTGCACGCCCTCGACGACGGCCGGACCCAGGCGACCGTGCTGAACTTCGCCGACGAGCACGTCGACGCGGCGGTGCGGTCCGATCACTTCGAGCCGGGTTCGGTGGTGGTGGACCTGTTCTCCGGGGAGACGGTCGGGACCGTCGACGACCTGAACGGCTTCCGGGTGGACATGACGCCGTTCCGGGCGACGGCGGTGGTGCTGGAGGCGCCGCCGGTCGAGGACGGTGCCTGAGCGCGGGACCCGGGCCGGTGCACGTCGTCCGGCCCGGTGATCACGAATCGGGAACCGGAACGCTCGCTGGGCGAACGCCTCGGTTCCCGATCCGTGATCAGCGCGGGTCAGACCAGCGGGGTCCGCGGCGGGAGCCGAAGGACGTGGGCGACGTGCTCCGCCGGGACCAGCCGGACGAAGTTGTACTCGCCCCAGCGGAACGTCTGGCCGGAGATCTCGTCGTGCACGTCGACGAGGTCGGCGTAGTCCAGCCCCAGCGCCGGCATGTCGAGCTTGACGGTGCCCTCCTGGGCGGCGAACGAGTCCAGTGTGCACACCACGAGCACCTGGTCGCCGGTCGCCGGGTCGAGCCGGGAGTAGGCGATCAGCTGCGGGTTGTCCACCTCGTGGAAGTGGATCTCGCGGAGCTGCTGCAGTGACGGGTGCTCGCGGCGGATCTCGTTGAGCCGGGTGAGGTAGGGCTCCAGCGACCGACCCTGGTTGAGCGCGGTCTCGAAGTCACGCGGCCGCAGCTCGTACTTCTCCGAGTCCAGGTACTCCTCGCTGCCCGCCTTCACCGGGGTGCCCTCGTACAGCTCGAATCCGGAGTAGACGCCCCAGGTCGGGGACATCGTGGCGGCCAGGGTCGCCCGGATCGCGAACATCGCCGGGCCACCGGTCTGCAACGACGGGTGCAGGATGTCCGGGGTGTTGGTGAACAGGTTCGGCCGGCACTCGTCGGCGTGCTCGGCGTGCATCGTCGCGAAGTCGGCGAGTTCCTCGGCCTCGGTCCGCCACGTGAAGTACGTGTAGGACTGGGTGAAGCCGAGCCGGGCCAGGCCGAACAGCCGGGCCGGGCGGGTGAACGCCTCGGCCAGGAACAGCACGTCCGGATCCCGGCGCTTGACCTCCCAGATCAGCCAGTGCCAGAAGTTCGGCGGCTTGGTGTGCGGGTTGTCGACGCGGAAGATCTTGACGCCGTGATCGACCCACTTGCGCACCACGCGCAGGCACTCGGCGTAGATGCCCTCCGGGTCGCGATCGAAGTTGAGCGGGTAGATGTCCTGGTAGCGCTTCGGCGGGTTCTCCGCGTAGGCGATCGTCCCGTCCGGCCGGACGGTGAACCACTCCGGGTGCTCGGTGACCCACGGGTGGTCCGGCGCGCACTGCAACGCCAGATCGAGCGCGACCTCCAGGCCGAGCTCGGCGGCCTTCGCGACGAACGCGTCGAAGTCGTCGAAGTCGCCCAGTTCCGGATCGATCGCGTCGTGCCCGCCCGCGGCGGAGCCGATCGCCCACGGCGAGCCGACGTCGCCCGGCTCGGCGTGCACGGAGTTGTTGCGGCCCTTGCGGTGCACCGTGCCGACCGGGTGGATCGGGGGCAGGTAGACGACGTCGAAGCCCATCCGCGCGACGCGGTCCAGCTCCTTGGACGACGTCGCGAACGTGCCGTGCACCGGCCGGCCGGTCTCGTCGCGGCCACCGGTGGACCGCGGGAAGAACTCGTACCAGGAGCTGTAGAGGGCACGCCTGCGGTCGACGTGGATCTCGCGCTCCGGGCCGTGCGTGATCAGCTCCCGGACCGGACGCTCGGTCATGATCGTCACGACCGCGTCGAACAGTGCCGGGGCGACCCGCGCCCGCAGTGGGAGTGCGGTGTCGCGCAGGGCGTTCGCCGCGCCGAGCAGCAGATCGCGGCTGTCCTGCTCGGTCGGGCGCCTGCCCACCCGGGACAACAGCCGGGCGCCGATCTCCAGGTCGTTGGCCAGCTCGTCGGCCGACTGCCCGGCGGCGATCTTCTTCTCGACGCCCGAGCGCCAGGTCGCCCACGGGTCGCTCCAGGCGTCCACCCGGAACGTCCAGCGGCCCTCGGCGTCGGGCACCACCCAGGCGCCGAACCGGTCGGTCCCCACACCCTCGGGGAGCATCCGGACGTAGCGCGGCTCGCCGGGGGTGCCGTCGGTGCCGAGCGGGGTGAGGACGACGTTCGCGGCGACCGCGTCGTGCCCCTCCCGCCACACCGTCGCGCGAACCGGGACGACCTCGCCGACGACGGCCTTGGCCGGATCACCGGTCTCCACGAACGGTGTCACGTCATCGATTCCGAGCCGACCGGTCATCGGCTGCACCCCCAGGCTCCGCGTCACCGCGGCTCGTCGTCACCGTCGGTAGAAGTCTCGTGCCGCGGTCGGCGCGCCGGCACACCACCGCCGCCCCCGGGACGGCCCGGCGTTCGCGGCGCTACGGAACCGATCCGACGTGCACGGATCCGGTCTTCCCCGCGGTCAGCCAACCCTACCGGTGAGTGGCACCGGTGGCCGGGCGGGCCGCCCACGCGTGTCGCCCGTCCCGCTACCCTCGCGGCCGTGAGAGCCCTCCGCCGATTCACCGTCCGTGCCCAGCTCCCCGGTCCGCTCGCGCCGCTGCAGACGCTGGCCACGAACCTACGGTGGACGTGGCATGCGCCCACCCGCGATCTGTTCGCCTCGCTGGAGCCGCAGGCCTGGGACGACTGCGGGCAGGATCCGGTCCGGCTGCTCGGCGAGATCCCGACCGCCCGGCTGGCCGAGCTGGCCACCGACGACGCGCTGACCGCGCGGGTCGCCGAGTGCGCCGCCGACCTGCAGCGCTACCTCGACGAGCCGCGCTGGTACCAGGAGCAGGACGGGGCCGGCCTGCCCGGCGCGATCGGCTACTTCTCGATGGAGTTCGGCGTCTCCGAGGTGCTGCCGAACTACTCCGGTGGTCTCGGCGTGCTGGCCGGCGACCACCTCAAGGCGGCCTCCGACCTGGGCGTCCCGCTGGTCGCGGTCGGGCTGCTGTACCGCTCGGGGTATTTCCGGCAGTCGTTGTCGCTGGACGGCTGGCAGCTCGAGCACTACCCGGCGATCGACCCGCAGGGCCTGCCGCTGCAGCTGCTCACCGGCGACGACGGCGCCCCGGTGCTCATCGAGGTCGCGATGCCCGGCGACCGCACGCTGAGCGCGCGGATCTGGCTGGCGCGGGTCGGCCGGGTCCCGCTGCTGCTGCTCGACACCGACATCGAAGAGAACACAGCGGAGAACTCCGGCGGTACGTCCGGCGGTTCGTCCGACGGGACCGATCTGCGTGGGGTCACCGACCGGCTCTACGGCGGCGACCAGAACCACCGCATCCAGCAGGAGATCCTGATCGGTGTCGGCGGGGTCCGCGCGGTCCGCGCGTTCTGCCGGGTGACCGGGCACCCGGCCCCGGAGGTGTTCCACACCAACGAGGGACACGCCGGCTTCCTCGGGCTGGAGCGGATCCGGGAGCTGTGCACCGGCTCCGCGGTCGCGTCGAACGGGGCGGGCCCCTCGTCGAGCTCGCCGGCGACCGTGTCCGGCGCCGGGCTGGACTTCGACGAGGCGCTCGCCGCGGTCCGGGCCGGGACGGTGTTCACCACCCACACCCCGGTCCCCGCCGGGATCGACCGGTTCGGGCTGGGCCTGGTGCGCCACTACCTGACCGACCGGCTGCTGCCCGGCCTGCCGGTCGAGCGGGTGCTGGCGCTCGGCGCCGAGGACGACCCGGAGATGTTCAACATGGCGCACATGGGTCTGCGCCTGGCCCAGCGCGCCAACGGCGTCTCGAAGCTGCACGGGATCGTGTCCCGGGGGATGTTCGGCGGCATGTGGGCCGGCTTCGACCAGGAGGAGGTGCCGATCGGCTCGGTCACCAACGGCGTGCACGGCAACACCTGGGAGGCCGGTCAGGTCGCCGACGTGCTGGGCGCACCGGAGTCCACCCCGGCCGAGGTCTCCGACGCCGATCTCTGGTCGCTGCGCAACACCCTGCGCTCCCGGCTGGTCGACGAGGTCCGCAGGCGGGTCCGGGCCGCCTGGCTGGAGCGCGGCGCCTCCGAGCCGGAGCTGGGCTGGACCGACCACGTCTTCGATCCCGACGTGCTGACCGTCGGTTTCGCCCGCCGGGTGCCGACCTACAAGCGGCTCACCCTGATGCTGCGCGACCCGGACCGGCTGCGCGGGCTGCTGCTCGACCCGCAGCGCCCGGTGCAGCTGATCGTCGCGGGCAAGTCGCACCCGGCCGACGACGGCGGCAAGGCGCTGATCCAGCAGATCGTCCGGTTCGCCGATGACGCCGGCGTCCGGCACCGGATCGTCTTCCTGCCCGACTACGACATGTCGATGGCCCGCTACCTCTACTGGGGCTGCGACGTGTGGCTGAACAACCCGCTGCGTCCGCTGGAGGCCTGCGGCACCTCCGGGATGAAGTCGGCGCTCAACGGCGGCCTGAACCTGTCCATCCGGGACGGCTGGTGGGACGAGTTCTACGACGGCCGCAACGGTTGGGCGATCCCCACCGCGGACGGCGTCGAGGATCCGACGCGGCGCGACGACCTGGAGGCGAACGCGCTCTACGAGCTGATCGCGACCCAGGTCGGGCCCGCCTTCTACGACCGGATCGACGGGGTCCCGCCGCGCTGGGTGGAGATGGTGCGGCACACCCTGACCACGCTGCGGCCCAAGGTGCAGGCGACCCGGATGGTCCGGGAGTACGTGCAGGACTGGTACGCCCCGGCCGGCCGGGCCGCCGCAACCGCCGCGGCCGACGACTATGCCGCGGCCCGCGACATCGCGCAGTACCGCGCCCGGCTGAACAAGGCGTGGAACCACGTCCGGATCACCGGGGTGGACGCCTCCGGGCTGCCGGACACCCCGGTCGTCGGGTCCCCGATGACCGTGCGCGCCGGGGTGGACCTGGCCGGGCTGGACCCGTCGGACGTGACGGTCGAGGCCGTCGTCGGCCGGGTGGACGACGCCGACGAGCTGGCCGATTCGATCACCGCCGCGATGACGCACAGCGGCGACGGCAGCTGGGAGGTCGCGGTGCCGCTGCCGCACGCGGGGCTGACCGGTTACACGGTGCGGGTGCTGCCGCAGCATCCGCACCTGGCGTCGTCGGTGGAGCTGGGCCGGATCGTGCTGGCGGGGTGACGCCGATCAGCCCCGGCAGACGTCCAGCGGTGGGCGCGCGCCGGGGACCTCACCGTGCTGCGGGAAGTACCAGGTGAGTACCCGGTAGCTGAGCCGGCCGTTGCAGTCGCCCAGGTCGGAGGCGACCAGCGTGGTCGGCTGCGGGGTCGCCGCGGACGGCGGCGCCCCGGGAGCGGAGTAGCCGGCGGTGCCGGTTCCGGTGGCGTGCGGGCCGCCCCAGTCCTGCCAGGACACGTCCCGGACGACGCCGGTCGCGCCCGTCCCGCCGAGATCGATCAGGGTGGGCCGGGCCGCACCGATGCCGCGGGTGCCCGGCCGCCCGGCCGCGCCGAGCACCGGTCGCGGCCCGCCCGGGTCCGATGGTGCGGTGGTCGGCAGGGCCCCGGTGAGGGCGGGCGCCCCCGGCCCGGCGGCGGTGGCGGCGCGGGTCTCGGAGGTGCGGCCGGTGGGGCCGGAGCAGCCGGTCAGCAGCAGGGCGCCGGCCATCAATCCGGTGAGGCAGAGCCGGAGCGAACCGGGACCCGCCGGGAGCGGGATCAGCCCCCGCAGCACCCGCCGCCGCAGCAGCCCCCGCCGCCACCGGCCGGGGCCATCGCCTGCGGTGCGGCGCGGCCGCCACCGGTCGAACGCCCGCCCAGCGAGACGGTGGAGAGCAGCTTGACGGTGTCCGCGTGGCCGGCCAGGCAGGCCGCCGGATCGGAGGCGGCGACCATCGGCCGGTCCACCTCGAAGGTCGAGCTGCACTCGCGGCACCGGAACTCGTAACGCGGCATGCGCGCAGCGTACGCCGCGGGAGCCGGTGCGGCGACGCTCCGGAACGGGCCGGTGCCCGGTGATCCCGTCCATCGCGGCTCCCCGCCTCGATCGTCACACGTGTGACGGCTTCGTCGCGGCGGGGCGGTCCGATGTAACACGACACTCCGTGTCGAGGGGGGTCGACGGGCGGCCACTGGTCAGGCGACGGGCGGCCGCTGGTCAGCCGCCGGTCTGTCGCCGGTCGGCCGACGGGCAGCCACCGGGCCGTCGACGATCGGTCGCCGGGTAGCCACCGGGCCGTCGACGATCGGTCGCCGGTCAGCCGACGGGCAGCCGGCGATCGGGCGCCGGTCAGCCGACCGTCGCCGAGGTGCGTGCGACGTACGTCTCGCCGCGCGGCGAGACGGTGGTCAGCACCAGCCCGTGGGTGCCCGGGGCGAGGCCGTCGAGGGTGGTGCTCCAGCCGGTGGCGCCGCCGCAGGTCCCGCTCCAGGCGGGAGCGCCGTCGACGGTCAGCTCGCACGGCCCGGCGACGTAGGGATCGACCGGCTGCTCCCGGGCGGCCTCGACGTGCACCGTCCCCGGGCCGGTCTGCTCGGCGGACAGCGACATGTGGATCTCGCAGAGATCGGGTTTCCCGAACTCGGACAGCACCGTCGGCCCGTTGATCGGGTCGCCGCCGTGCGGGTCCTGGGTGACCGCGCGCACCGAGAAGGTCAGCGGACCCCGGCAGCGGTCGCCGCGGATCGGGCCCGCGGTGGTCGCCCCGGTCGCGGCGGAGTGCAGCCGGGCGCCGGTCGCGTCGTGCGTCTCGACGACGTAGTGGGTCCGGATGCCGTCCCCGTTCTCGGTCGGGGCGGTCCAGGTGGCTTCGAAGCCGATCGCGCGGGCGCCGCCGCCCTCGACCGGGCTGAGCGCCAGGTCCTGGACCGGGCCGGGCGGCTCCGGAGCGTCGACCCGCGGTGCGGCGGAGACAGCCGCCCCGCCGGCGAGCAGCGCCGCGATCGCGACGAGCCCGACACCGACCGTCCGGAGCGATCGGCCGTATACCCCGTTCATCGCGAACTCCCCGGTCCGACACGCGTCGCGTTCCTCACACGGTCGAGTGAACCACGGCCGTTCGGCGGAGCTTCGGGCGGGGATCCGGCCCAGTGTTCGTGTGGCAACCGGACCGCTGGGCCGGCGCCCCGTGCTCTCACCGCACGGACATCGAGGTGGTCGCCGGGTACTCCTGCCCGTTGGGCGATCGGGTCGTGAGGACCAGGTCGTGCTCGCCGGGGGCGACCGCGGTGAGGGTGGCCGACTCGTCGTCGATGCCGCCGCAGGTTCCCGCCCAGACCTCCCGGCCGTTGTCGGTCAGCACGCAGCGGCCGGCGACGTAGGGGTCGACCGGTGCCGCACGGGCGATGTCGACCTGCACGGTTCCCGGGCCGGTCTGACGGGCGGTGAGCGACGAGTGGATCTGGCAGCTCGTCGCGCCGAGCGTGGCGGTCGAGGCGGGCCCGACGAGCGGCTCCCCGGTCGCCGGGTCCTGGGTGACCGCCGAGACCTCCACCGTGTAGGGCTGGGTGCAACGGTCCTGGGCGTAGCGCTCGAGCGTCGTGTTCGCGGTCGTCCCGCGATCCAGCGGCGTGCCGATCGCGTTGCGGACCTCGTAGGTGTAGTGCAGTCCGGCACCGGTTCCGGGGTCGGCGGGTGGGTCCCACCGCCCGTCGAAGTACAGCGTGCGGGCGCCCTGTCCGCCCTGCGCCGTCAGTGTGAGGCCGCCGACCGGGCCCGGTGGGGTGGGCGCCACCGGCGGGGGCGCCGGTGCCGCGGCGGCGGTGCCGCCGGCGAGCAGTATCGCCAGCAGCGTGGCGACGACGATGCCGACCGCCCGGAACGGTCGGATGGATGCTCCGTGGCTCATTACGAAACCCCCCGGGTTCGTAGCGATTGGGTGCACCCGTTGCATCGCGCAGCAGCGATGCCGTGTCACATGATCGGCGTGAAGCCACCTGATGAGCGGTGGTTGCTCGGCGGGCGAGTGGATTCCGATGCGCAATTCTGCATGGGTGCTACGCCGGGTGGGGTACCGAACGGCGTGCCGGTACCCCCGTGCGCACGTCCGGCCGGTCCGGCCGCAGCTCACGGCAGCTCACCGTGCCTCGCCGCCACCCACCGTGGCTCGCGCGCAGATCGCCGCCGCCGCGCCCCGGCCGGCCGCGTCGCTCGGTGGCTGCACAGCAGCCGGGCCGGGGTGGCCGCGTCGCTCAGTGGCTGCGCAGTAGCCGGACCGACCGGGGCGGCAGCACGATCGTCGCGCCGGCGCCGACCGGGGAGGGATCGGCGGGCTCGCCGTCGTCGGTGGTGGAGTCCAGCACCGGATCGAAACCGTGCTCGGTCGGGAGCAGGCAGTCGACGGGCTCGTCGCCGGCGTGCAGCAGCAGCAGCCAGTAGTCGGCGAGCAGCACGACGAGTGTCCGGCGTCCGCCGTCGTGCCAGTCGTGCGGCTCCATCGGGCGCCCGGACGGATCCCACCAGAGGACCTCGCCGTCGACGTAGAACTGGTCGCGGTGCAGCACCGGCGACTCCCGGCGCAGCGCGGTGACCTTCGCGGTGAAGGCCTCCATCGCGGCCGTCTCGTCGGTGCTCGTCCAGTCCACCCAGGACGTGTCGTCGTCGCGGCAGTAGGCGTTGTTGTTGCCGCCCTGGGTGCGCCAGCGCTCGTCGCCGCCGGTGATCATCGGGGTGCCGATGGACAGCAGCAGGGTGGCCATCAGGGCGCGCGCGGTGGAGAGCCGGGCGGCGCGGATCCCGGCGTCGTCGGTCTCGCCCTCGACGCCGAGGTTCTGCGACCGGTTGTCGTCGGTGCCGTCGCGGTTGTTCTCGCCGTTGCCCTCGTTGTGTTTGCGCTCGTAGGAGACGAGATCGCGCAGCGTGAAGCCGTCGTGCGCGGTCACGAAGTTGACCGAGGCCCACGGCCGCCGCCCGGAGTCCCGGTAGATGTCGGAGCTGCCGGTCAGCCGGGACGCCAGCTCGGCGACCCCGCCGCCGTGCCCGCGCCAGAAGTCCCGGACGGCGTCGCGGTAGCGCCCGTTCCACTCCGACCAGGCGACGCCGAAGCCGCCGACCCGGTAGCCCTCGCCGGTGGCGTCCCACGGCTCGGCGATCAGCTTGCACGCCGAGAGCGTCGGGTCCTGGGCGATCGCGGTGAGCAGTGCGGAGTCCGGGGAGAACGGGCCCGACCGGGGGCGGCCCAGTACCGAGGCGAGGTCGATCCGGAAGCCGTCGACGCCGTAGGCGTGCACCCAGTGCCGCATCGCGTCGCAGACCAGCCGGATCACCGTCGGGGAGCCGGCGTCGAGGGTGTTGCCGGTGCCGGTGATGTCGGCGTCGTGCCCGGAGCCGCCCAGCGAGTAGTACGCCGGGGCGTCGAGCCCGCGGTAGGACAGCGTCGTCCCGCCGACGCCGCCCTCACAGGTGTGGTTGGGGACGATGTCCAGGATCACCTCGATCCCGGCGGCGTGCAGGGCGTCGACCAGGTAGGCGAACTCGGCGCACTCGTTGCCCGGGTCGGCCGCGTAGCCGGCGTGCGGGGCGAGGAACCCGAGCGTCGCGTAGCCCCAGTAGTTGACGGCGCCGCGCTCGAGCAGCGACGGCTCGGGGGCGTTGGCCTGCACCGGCAGCAGCTCCACTGCGGTGATCCCGGCCCGCTGCAGGTGCGCGATCACGGCCGGATGTGCCAAGCCC